>NZ_CP042476.1:929775-1239701 GCF_007993795.1 Antarcticibacterium arcticum
AGGTTCCCTCGTGCAATACTGTGCACTAGGGTTCTGATTTTTCCTTTTTCACCCAGGATATCTTTAATTTCCTCGATAAGGAGTCCCCGTTTTTCTTTTTGGATCGCATCAATATTAAAGCTTTCCAGCCTTACATCAGAATTTCTGATCTCTTCAAAGGCTTCTTCAATATCCGGTATTTCAGCTTTCCTGTCCCGGTGAATAATAATGATATTCATCCCGTGCTGGGCTAGTTTACGGGCCGTTGCAAGGCCAAGGCCACTACTTCCTCCCAGGATGAGTGCCCAGTAATCAAGATCTTTAAATTCTGCTACCATTGGATTAAGATTCTTTGTGCCGAAAAGCCCGGGCCAAAACTAAGCATCAATCCCTGGTCTCCTTTTGGGATAGATTGATTGAGGAAACGTTCCAGTACATACAGTACAGTTACACTGCTCATGTTGCCGTAGAGCCTTAAAATTTCCCGGGTATCGTCAATATTCTTTCCTAAGGTACCAAAAAGTTCAGAAACCGTTTGCACAATTTTTTTTCCACCGGGATGAAAAATAAGATGTTGTACTTTTTCAATATTGCTTTCATGTTTAGCAAGGAAGGGATGTATTATCTCGGGAAAGTGCTGTGAAATTGTTGCAGGTACTGTTTCATCCAGGATCATTTGTAATCCGTCATTGGAAAGATAAAATCCCATTAAATGCGTAGCATCGTAAAAATGGTACATTTCTTCGGCAAGGACCTCAGGCCCTTTGTCATTTTCATGAGAGGACAACAATACGCAGGCGGCGCCGTCTCCAAAGATCGCGGCGCTCACCATATTGGCCATGCTGTGATCATTTAGCTGAAATGTTGCCGTAGGACTTTCAACCGCAACTACCGCTGCACGTTTTCCCGGGTTTGCCTTGAGAAAATTGTAAGCATAGATCATCCCTGAAATTCCCGCGGCACAGCCCATTTCGGTGACAGGCAATCTCGTTATATTCTGTTTTAACTGAAGTTCATTGATAAGATAGGCATCCAGAGATGGGATCATTATTCCCGTACAACTCACGGTAATGATGTAATCCAGAGAGGACGGGTCCCAACCTGCTTCCCCAAGAGCGCCCGTTAGAACATTTTTACCAAGTTTTTTGATCTCCCGCACATAAATATTATTCTTCTCTTCAAAGGAAGTTGATGTAAATACTTCCTCCGGGGACATAATAGAATATCGTTTATCTACTCCCGCTCCTTCAAAGATCTTCAGGATCTTTCTGCGAAACCTTTCCTCCTGCCCTTCAAGCCATTGATCTACCAGCGGCAATATATCCTTTGTTTCCCTTGAATAATCTGGTAATTCTTTTTCAACCTTTACAATCCTTACACTCATAAATTAATTTTAATAGGGCTATTTTTTAATGATCCATTGATACCGGTAAGCCCATTTCCATTTGATCTCCTGCTCTCTCGCAGGAATTGCCGATGCGAAATTCTTTAGGTCTTTTCTTTTAAATCCCCGTAATACAGAGGTTAGCCCATCATCCCTCGCAATTTTATTTCTTATGAACACTTTGCAAAATGCCCTGAATAAAAAATAAGCCTGCCTGCTGCGGTGTAGGTCATTTATAACTACTCCAATTGCCGCCTGCCGGTAAAAATTGGTCATTATTTCCTTAATTTCAGCATCTTTGAAATGATGAAGGGTTAGCGTGCAAAGCACAATATCAAACTTACTTTTCCTGAATGCCTCGCTAAAAATATTCTGGGACCTGAATTCGATTTCCGGGTAATATTCTGAAAGTCTTTCAGCAATTTCAATGGCATGGGAATTGGCATCTATCCCGGTTAATTTCAATGGAAAGTTTCGTGTTCTCCCCCAGGTTGCAATCTCTCTTAAAATGGCACCGTTCCCGCAGCCTACATCTACAATATGAACAGGCTGAGTGTCCGGATGGTCTTTCAACAGTTTTTTTATACCCTGTATAGTGATCTTGTTTCCACCAAGCCATTTGTTTATGTTTTCAAGGTCATTTAAGGTTTTTTCCAGCTCCCTTCCCTGGAGGTCAAAATCATCCATGATCTCGGTGTCGCTGGTTCTTTTAGTAGTATCAATTTTTATCATAACACAGGGTTCCCGTGGGTTTTCTTAATGATATGGGGCAATAAATCGGGGAAAATATTCAGGGTGTGACGGGATATTTCCGCCAGGGACGAATGCATCAGCACTTTTTGTAACAATCTGCCGGTTTCTAACCTTCCGCTAAAAGCATCATCCCATTTATTTATATATTCCTTCTCCATGGCCTCCCGGTTAAAATTAGAAGGCTTGAAATGTTTTAAAATACTTTCAGCAGCCAGCTTTGCACTATGAATTGCCATTGCCATCCCGTTACCGCATAAGGGATGTATTAAGCCCGCGGCATCTCCCAGCATTATGATATGGTCTTGTATCCTTGATTTCTTTTCAAATGAAATTTGAGCAATGCTCAGGTCTTTTTCAAACAATGGGGTGGCTGTTTTAAAGAATTCATTTAAATGCGGATTCCCGGAAAGCACGTTGCTTTTATATGCTTTAGGATCCTTATGTTTTTTAAAACTTTTATAAGTGGCCAGGTAGCACACGTTTACCACTCCCGTTTCAGTTTTTGAAAGACCGCAATAGCCGCCATTAAAGTTATGAAGTGACACTATGTTTTCAGGATATTTTTCCATTTTATAATGTCCTTTAACTGCAAGCCAGCTTGTTTTTTTATCTATGAAATCCCTATCCAGTTTTTTATCAATTAAAGAGCGTTTTCCGTACGCTCCCAACACAATTTTAGCCGAAATTTTGGTTCCATCGGGGGTTGATACCTGAAATTTATTATCAATAAATTCGATATTATTTACTGTGCCGGTTATCACCTGCGCCCCTTTTTGGATTGCTTTCCTGTAAAGTATATCATCAAGCAGAAAGCGGCTTATTCCAATTCCGCCCTGGGGTAAGGTAGTTTTAATGGATTTTCCTGAAGGATTGCTGTATATAAGAGTTCCAATATTCATGGGATTATATGAATATAGATTTACTTCAAGGGATTCAAGGTAAGGGATAACTTCCCTTGAAAGGTACTCGCCACAAACCTTATGATGAGGATAGTTTTCTTTCTCAAATACACATACCTCAAGCCCGGTACCGGCCAGATGAATGGCAGCAGTTAAACCTGCCAACCCGCCCCCAACAATAGCAATATCAATTTCTTTCACCATTGTAATTTAAATAAAAAATCCCGGGTTTCAGGCCCGGGATCTTTCAATTTGTTTTAAAGGTTTTATTGATTTTTTGTAGCCTCTTCAGCTTCTTTTTGAAGCTTCTCATTAGCTACAATTGCCAGTTCCACCCTACGATTTTTTGCACGACCATCGGCGGTGCTGTTATCGTATTTTGGTTGAGATTCACCATACCATTTTGTATCAAATCTCCCTGCAGCCACTCCATTATTAACCAGGTAACTGGTTACGGCCTGGGCGCGGTTCTTTGAAAGGGTTAGGTTATAGCTATCGCTCCCTGCGCTATCTGTATGACCTTCAACCAGTATATTAGTATCGGGATATTCTTTAAAAATAGCGGCAAGTTTATTCAGGGTTTCTTGCGATCTGGCATTGATATTAAACTTTTCTGTATCAAAATAAACACCACTGGATTCATCAAAGGTCACATTAATACCTTCCCCTACACGTTCAACCTCGGCTCCCGGGATCTCCTGTTCTATCTCCTGGGCTTGTTTATCCATACGGTTACCAATGTATGCACCCGCTGCACCACCTACAACTCCGCCAATAATGGCTCCCAGTGCAGTGTTTCCATCTCCTGTATTGTTTCCAATAACTCCACCAATTACGGCACCACCGGTTGTTCCTATAACGGCACCTTTCTGTTTATTGCTGGCATTTCTGGTTGCATCACAGCCATAGAATAATGTGGATGCCACAAATACCATAGCCATAATCTTATTTACTCCTAATCTCATAATTGTTGTTTTTAAAGTTTAGTAAAATTCATTCGTATCATAAACGGTTTTCCTTCCAGCGTAACCGTTTGTTCCCAGGTCATAGAAGTTTCAGACAATTGTCTTAAGTTAATTCTAAAACCCTGGTTTCCTGTGGTAGATCTGTTTCTGTCATCTGTTGGTTTAAGAAGGAAATCAAACATCCCATCCGGAGTGTTTTGTTCATCTATAGACCAGTTAAAATATCGCTCTCCTGCATTGCTGCAAGCCGGGCCCTGTAAAGTATAGGTACCGGTATTATTATTGGAAACAAAACTCCAGGCACTTCCTTGGAAACAAGAGGCAGATGCTTCATTAAATAATGTAACATTAAAATCTCCCGGATTATTTGGATACGTAATGCTGTTTAACACCCAGTCTCCTTTAAAGGTTTTACGGGCTTCGATTGCTTGTTTAGTGGGACCACAAGAGGCAACCAAAAATGCTGCCATAATTACGAATAACAATTTTTTCATGATTTTATATTTTGGGTTTAAATAAAAAACCCGGCCCATACAATTTTAGGTACAGGCCGGATTTTACCGGTTTTTAGCGTCTGAATAATCTGCTTATTAATGAAATAACCAGCAATACTATAAAGATGTAAAAAATAATTTTAGCAATATCGGCAGATCCTTCTGCAATGCCACCAAATCCGAAGATGGCAGCAACTATTGCGATAATTAGAAAAATGACAATTAGACGTATCATAATGTTAGTTTTTGATTAGCTCGAACTAAATTAGGCTACGTTCCTGCCCCGAACAAAAGATTATTAATTATTTAACAAGGATTTTGTTAAGGATTCCTAAATATCGCAGAATGTTATTAAAGTTTTATTAATATGCTAAAAGAAGATCTAGTTTTTCACGAGCACGGGCTTTGGGTAAATATTGATTTTCCAAAGCTGAAGCGAACGGTATAGGCGTCTCAAGACTCCCGGACCTAACTACCGGTGCATCAAGAAATTCAAAACAATTTTCTGATATTAGGGCTGCAATATCTGAAGCTACACTGCCAAAAACAGAATCCTCTGTAATTATAATAACCTTCCCGGTCTTTTTAACCGACCCGTAAATGCTTTCCAGGTCAAGAGGTTGCAATGTCCTTAGATCCAAAAGATCTGCTTCCAGGTCCTTTTTTTCCTCCAGGATCTCCAGCGCCCAGTGGACTGCGGCTCCATATGAAATTATTGTTATGGCATCTCCTTTCTTTAAAAGGGCAGCTTTTCCGAAAGGTATGGTGTAATAGTCTACCGGTACATCCTGCCTGATATTTCTGTAAAGTGCTTTGTGTTCAAAGAAAAGCACGGGATTAGGATCATTGAAGGCGGTATTAAGTAAACCTTTTGCATCATAAGGGAATGCGGGATATATAACTTTTAGTCCCGGAGTCTTTGTAAACCAGGCCTCATTGGTCTGGCTGTGAAATGGTCCGGCTCCTACCCCTGCCCCGCAGGGCATTCTTACAACCACATCTGCCCCTTCATTCCAACGATAATGGGATTTGGCCAGGTAATTTACTATAGGGTTGAATCCCGAGCTCACAAAATCTGCAAACTGCATTTCTACCATTCCTTTCATTCCGTTTATAGACAATCCCATGGCAGCTCCTACCACACCCGATTCACAAATGGGGGTATTACGAACCCGATCTTTACCAAATTCTTCTACAAATCCTTCCGTTATTTTAAACACGCCCCCGTAATCTGCAATATCCTGCCCCATAAGGACAAGATTAGAATGGCGACGCATAGATTGTTTTAATCCCTGGGAAATAGCGTCGATAAAACGGATATTCTCAATATCTTCATTTTCTTCAAAATGCTGATATTCAAATGGTTTGTATACATCGCTTAGTTCCTTTGTTTCAGTAGAAGAAATTGGTTCTTCTTCAAAGGCCAGTTGCAGGTTATCATCAATTTCAGTTTTGATATCTGCATGATATTGATCATCAAGCTCTTCTGTAAGAATCCCTTCCGCAAGGAGATATTGTTTATAATTGGAGATAGGATCTTTCTCTGCCCAGGTATCCATTAGGTCTTTGGGAACATATTTAGTGCCACTGGCTTCCTCATGGCCCCGCATTCTAAAAGTGAGGAATTCCAAAAGTACAGGCCTCGGATTTTGGCGAACGCTTTTAGCAATTTCAGATAACTTTGTATATACTTCCAGGATATTATTACCATCTATTTGATGAGCTTCCATTCCGTAACCAATCCCCCTATCCAGAAGGTCTTTACACCGGTATTGTTCATTAGTTGGCGTTGAAAGCCCGTACCCGTTATTTTCAATACAAAAAAGAACAGGTAGGTCCCAAACAGAAGCAATATTAAGGGCTTCGTGAAAATCTCCTTCACTGGTTCCTCCTTCCCCTGTAAATACTGCCGTAAGTTTATTCTCTTTTTTAAGTTTATGAGCAAGGGCAATCCCATCTGCCACGCCAAGTTGTGGGCCCAAATGAGAGATCATTCCTATGATATTGAATTCCTGTGTACCAAAGTGAAAACTGCGATCCCTGCCCTTGGTAAAACCATTCGCTTTACCCTGCCATTGGGAGAACAAACGATATAATGGTATTTCGCGGGCAGTAAACACGCCAAGATTACGGTGCATTGGTAATATGTATTCATCTTTTTCCAAAACGCTGGTCACTCCAATCGAGATCGCCTCCTGGCCTATTCCGCTAAACCATTTGGATATTTTTCCCTGGCGTAGAAGAATTAGCATTTTTTCTTCTATTAAGCGAGGTTTTAACATGGCCCGGTACAAATCTAAAAGGGTTTTATCTTCAAGGTTTTTGCGGTTATAATCTAGTAGGGTTTTAATACCTGAATGCGGTTCCATAATTGAAATTTGTTACCCAAAAGTAATTAATTTTATAGCCATCTCATATAGGTAAAGAAAAATATAAACTCCGTTTATTTTATTTAACTTTGTGTGTTAACAAAGATAATAACCCATAATATGGCAATGAATAATATACCAAGTGTTGATCTGGCAGATTTTCTTAGCGATGACCCAAAGAGAAAACAAAAGTTTGTAGACCAGATAGGAAAAGCCTATGAAGAAATAGGTTTTGTGTCCCTGAAAAATCATTTTTTGAGCGACAATCTTGTAGAAGAACTTTATAAGGAAGTGAAGGCATTTTTTGAGCTTCCGGTAGAAGTAAAACAAAAATATGAAATAGAAGGCCTCGGGGGGCAGCGCGGGTATATTTCCTTTGGAAAAGAACACGCAAAGGGTAAAAAAGAAGGTGACTTAAAGGAATTCTGGCATTTTGGTCAGGAGCCTTCATCAGATGCCAATTTAACCGAAGAATATCCTGCAAATGTACAGGTAACAGAATTAAAGGATTTTAATCACACCGGGATGGAAGCCTACCGGATGCTTGAAAAAACTGGTATTTATGTTTTAAGGGCATTAGCTATATATATAGGACTGGATGAATTTTATTTTGATAAATGGGCCAGTAACGGTAACAGTATTTTACGGCCTATACACTATCCTCCTATTACAGAAGAACCTAAAGGAGCCGAGCGTGCCGGTGCTCATGGAGATATTAATTTAATTACCTTATTAATGGGAGCTTCTACAGGAGGTTTACAGGTTCTTAGAAAAGATGGGGAGTGGATTGACGCCATACCGCAGGAAGATGAACTTGTTATAAATGTAGGTGATATGCTGGAAAGGCTTACCAACAATAAATTGCGATCTACCATTCATAAAGTTGTAAATCCTCCAAAAGAAGAATGGGGAAATCCGCGGTATTCTATTCCATTCTTTATGCATCCCCGCAGTGAAATGCCTTTGAATTGCCTGGAGGAATGCATTGATGAGGAAAACCCAAAACATTATGAGGACATCACTGCCGGAGATTTTTTACACCAAAGACTTATTGAAATAGGACTTATTAAAAAATAAGCATGGCTAAAAAGAAACTAGGTTTGGAAGATCTGGGAGGATTTGTATTTTCTACCAATAATGACTTTGACCCTGGTAATGATGGAGACCAGGAGAGCACTCCACTTCCAAAAGATCAACAACTTGAAGCTCATTTTAGCGCTAAAGGAAGAGGTGGTAAAATTGCCACCGTTATAAAAGGGTTTGAGGGGAAGGAAGAGGATCTTATTTCCCTTGGGAAAAAGTTAAAAAAAAAATGTGGCGTAGGCGGTTCTGTTAAGGATGGAGAAATAATAATTCAGGGAGATGTTAGGGAAAAAGTAATGCAGCTTTTAAAAGATGAGGGTTACAGGGTAAAACGGGTGGGTGGATAATATACCACCCTTCACCTTAAAAATAAAATTATGCCGCAACAGTTACATATTATTAATGGGGATGGTATCGCCAAAAGTTTCCGGGAGCTTGAATTGCCCGGGGAAATTATTATTTGGCGAGAAATGCTTTGTGAAGGACCTACCACAGCTTCTCTGGATAATGAGGAATTTTACGGGTTACGTAAAAATTTCCTCAAGAGGACCTACGATATTTCCCCCGAATATTATGAAGACAAATTTATAACTGAATTAAACAAGTTAACCGCCGCCAATGGATATGATGAAATTGTGCTGTGGTTTGAGTTTGACCTGTTTTCTCATATTAATATGCTTGCAGTTATAAGCCATTTACAGGATAATGAAAAAACGGCTCCTGTTTACCTGGTGTGCAGTAAAAAACTACAGGACGAGAAGGAATTTTTCCCCCTTTCCCAACTTTCCCTTAAGCATCTTAAAAACCATTATGATCAACGCATTCCCCTGAACATTGATGATGTTGAAACCGCCGCATTGATGTGGCAGTTATACAATGGTGATAATCCGCAGAAATTAAAAGGTCTCATTACACGGGAAACCAATTTCGAGTACCTCTCCAGTTGTATTCGGGCTCATTTGGAACGCTTCCCCAATGTTGCTACGGGATTGAATTCTTTAGAAAAAAATGTGCTCAAACTAATACATAATAACACCATCACGAGCATCAATCATTTGGTGGGATATACTTTAGAATACCAGGGCTATTTTGGATTTGGGGATATGCAGATTACCCGGATGATCAATAATCTTTCTATATTCTACAAAGTGGAAAATGAGAGGGTTGTTTTAACCGAAGAAGGTGAGGAAGCATTAAACGGCACCAGAAATTTTTATCGTGAAATGAAGAATGATGAGTGTTTGGGAGGGGTAAAAAAGTATGATTTCTTATACGACTCAGATTCTCACAAAATTTTAAAATTATAATATGAATTTAAAAGCCTCAGAATTTATTCAGAATTCAGATGGTAGTATATATCATTTAAACCTCCTCCCCCAACATTTGGCAACAACGGTAATTACCGTAGGTGACCAGGACAGGGTTCAGGCCGTGACAAAATATTTTGACAAGGTGGAATTCAAGATCCAGAAAAGGGAGTTCCACACCCAAACCGGTACCTATAAGGGTAAAAGAATTTCGGTTGTTTCTACGGGCATTGGGACAGATAATATTGATATAGTTTATAATGAATTGGATGCTCTGGTAAATATCGATTTTGAGACCCGCACAGTAAAAGAAAATCTTACGTCCCTTGATATTATAAGAATTGGAACCTCTGGCGCTATTCAGCCGGAAATTCCCGTTGATTCCTTTCTTGTTTCGCTTGCCGGTATTGGATTTGACTCTATGTTGCATTTTTATGAGGTGGGAGATGTGATTGATAAAGGGTTTTCACAGGCCCTTGTAAAAGATCTTAATTACACTCCAAACAAAGGTGTTCCATATGTAGTTAACGGAGATACCCAACTTGCATCCTGGTTTAAGGACGGGTATCATAGTGGTGTTACCCTGACAAATTGTGGATTTTATGGGCCCCAGGGAAGGGTTTTAAGACTTCAATTACAGGACCCTGAACTTAATGACAAGATCGCGGCATTTAATTATAAAGGACAAAAGATCACCAATTTAGAAATGGAAACAGCGGGAATGTACGGTCTTTCAAAATTACTGGGGCATAGATCTATTTCTTTAAATGCTATTGTTGCCAACCGGGCTACAGGCGAATTCTCCCGCGATTCTAAAAAAACGGTAGACCATTTAATTAAGGCAACTCTCGATAATATCATCGCAAATTAAATTGGTTTATTTAACAGAATATTAATTTTCTTCCTCTGGCAAGTGAGTATTTTTGGTAAATAAAATACACTATGCTGGCAACCAATGAAACCCGTTTTAGACACCGTGACCTTAATTGGTTAAGTTTTAATGAGAGGGTTTTACAAGAAGCTGAGGACAAAAAAAATCCTTTATACGAAAGAATTAAATTTCTTGCCATTTTTTCATCAAACCTCGATGAATATTTTCGGGTAAGGATATCCCAGCTCAGGCAACTTAAAAGGGTTGAAAAAAGTATTCGGAAAAAACTAGCCCTCCGGCCCAATAAGATTACCAAAGAGATCCTGGAAAGTATCAAATTGCAGCAGGATAAATTCGGCGAGATCTATTATGAAGGGATCATTCCTGAACTTGCTCAAAATGGAATTCAGTTAATTGACTGTGAACATTTTTCAGCCAAGCAAAAAAAATATGCTGCAAATTATTACCGGGAAAATGTAAAGGAACTAGTGGAACCCAGAATTGCAGTTTTTGCTGAAAATGCAGACCTCTTCCTGGAAAATAATCAACTGTATTTTGCTGTTAGTTTTGAAGATGAAAGATATCTGGGTATCGTTAATATTCCCTCTGCAGCCATAGGCAGGTTTGTTCCATTTGAAAAAGAGGAGATCACCTTTTTGGATGAAATTATTAGAAACGAGATCCCTGATATGTTCCCTGGCAAAAAGATCACAGGGGTGTATGAAATTAAATTATCAAGAGATGCCGAGCTTTACATAGATGACGAATTTGACGGAATTCTGGCAGAAAAGATATATGCATCCCTGGCCCAGCGTACAGATGGCCAGCCCACCCGCCTGCTTTATGACGCGTCTATGCCGGCTGAGATCCAACATAAATTAAGGAAACTGTTGAAACTTGGAAAAATTGATATGATGCCGGGAGGGAGATATCACAATTTTAGTGATTTTTTTGCTTTCCCAGATCCTACCAATAACCCGAAACTTCATTCCCCTAATTTAAAACCCCTTACGCACAAAACGCTGGAAACCGCAACAGATTACTTCAAGGTAATTTCAAAGGAAGACCAGTCTGTACACTTTCCTTATATGTCCTTTGATTATGTAGAGCGGTTTCTTGAGCAGGCCGCAAAGGATCCTGCGGTGGAAAAAATAAAGATTTCCTTATACAGGGTGGCAGATGAGTCCCGGCTTACCAGCAGTTTGCTGCAGGCCCTGAGCAATGGTAAAAAGGTGACTGTTTTTGTAGAGGCCAAAGCCCGTTTTGATGAGGAGAACAATATCGTTTGGGGTAGAAAATTTGAGGAAAAAGGCGCCAAAGTGATCTACAGTTATCCAAAGATAAAGGTGCATTCCAAAATACTCCTGGTAGTACGGCGGGAAAATGACAAAACAAAGAACTATGCATATATAGGCACCGGGAATTTTAACAGCAAAACTGCCGGAATATATTGTGATCACGCAATATTCACTGCAAATAAAGATATTACCAAGGAACTGTCAAGGGTCTTTAAAGTACTCGAAGGCAAATTAATTGTTCCCCGGGAAAAGCATCTTTTTATTTCACCTTTTTCTACCCGTCGAAACTTTACTCACTTAATAATGACGGAAATTGAGAATGCTCTCGCAGGAAAAAAAGCCGCCATAACCGCAAAAATGAACAGCCTTGAAGATCCCGAGATGATAGAATGGCTATATAAGGCCAGTAACGCCGGGGTAAAGATCCGTTTACTGGTACGTGGGTTTACCTCACTGATTCCGGGGGTGAAAGGGATGAGTGAGAATATTTACATTACCAGTATTGTAGATCAATTTCTGGAACATGGAAGGATCTATGTTTTTGAAAATGGTGGAGATGAAAAGATATATTTTGGAAGTGCCGATTGGATGACCCGGAACCTGGACAGGAGAATAGAAGTAATTGCGCCAATTTATAATGAGGAGATAGCGCAGGAATTTAAAGATATCCTGAATATTCAATTGAATGATAATGTAAAGGCCAGGATACAGGATAAGGAAGAAACAAACACCTATGTTAAAAAATCGTCAAATGAAAAACCTTTAAGGTCCCAATTTGCAATATATGATTACCTTAAAGAAAAACATGAAGCATGACAACAATTCGAGTAGGTGGCGTTCCCGAGCATTTTAATTTACCATGGCATCTTTGTATTGAAGAAGGAGATTTTGAATATGAAAAGATAAATCTTGAGTGGATTGAATTTCCTGACGGTACGGGAGCGATGAATAAAGCATTGCGAAATGGGGAAATTGATGTTGCAATAATTCTTACAGAAGGTATCATAAAGGATATCACAGCCGGAAATCCAAGCAAGATTATCCAAACTTATATTGATTCCCCCTGGTTTGGGGAATCCATGTAGCCAGGAACTCTCCCTTCACAGAAATGGATCAGCTCTTAGGGACTAAAGCAGCTATAAGCCGGGAAGGTTCCGGCTCTCAACTAATGGCCTACGTAAATGCCCGGGAAATGGGATGGGACCCCGGGAACCTGGAATTTGAAATAGTTGGAAATATTGATGGCGCCGTGGAAGCCCTGCAACGGGATACCGCTCAATATTTTATGTGGGAATTGTTTACAACCAAACCATTAGTTGATAAAGGTGTTTTTAGAAGAATAGGGGAATGTCCTACCCCCTGGCCCTGTTTCCTGGTGGCGGCAAGAGAGGACTTTATAAAGGATCACGAACATGCCCTAGCAAAAATGCTGGGGGTTGTGAATGCTAAATCGGCCAGCTTTAAAGAAATCCCAGAAATTGAGCAGGTCCTGGCCCACAGGTATGGGCAGAAAAGAGAGGACATTGTGACCTGGCTGGACAGCACTTCCTGGAGTCAGCATCAATTTACAGATGAGGAGTTGCACCTGGTTCAGGAAACCTTAATGGAACTAAATCTTATACAATATAAGCTCCCCGCTTCCAATATAATTTATAATCTTGAAACACAGGAATAATATGATTTTCTTACATTTGAGCAAATTCAAAATGTATGATGATTAGAACTTTTCCCCCCGCATTCTTGTTATTATTTTTTATCTCCATTACTGCACAATCTCAAACCCAGGAGGAAACAATATTTAAACGGGATATTGCCAAAAATGAATTGAGTATTGGCGCTTTTAATCTTGTAGCTTTTGGAGCTCTTGATATAGCATATGAAAGAATTCTTACCCCAAATACGAGTTGGGCAATTGAAGGTTTTATTTTGGCACTAAACCGGGATAATGAGGATATATCTGAAGCATATTCCAAGGATTTTTCTCTTACCGGAAAATATAAATATTTCTTTGGCGAACGCACTGCCTGGGGATTTTACGTGAACGGTCTTGCCATGATCTCCTCTGGGGAATATGAAGATTGGAACCAGGACGTACAAATGAGAGATGGGTCTTTTGGCTATGTAAAAGAAAATTATACAGATCTAGCACTGGGTTTTGGCCTGGGTGGAAAGTTTGTATCCCAGCAGGGTTTCTTTGTTGATCTTGGCACTGGCATAGGCCGAAATCTTTTAAGTAATGATTCTCCCACTATCGTAGGGCAATTCAATGTAAATCTGGGATTCAGGTTTTAATTACCAGTCTATAGGCTCCATTCCATTTTCTATAAGATATTCATTGGTCTTACTAAAATGTTTATTTCCAAACCAATGTCCCCTTATAGCACTTAAAGGAGATGGGTGCCCCGCTGTTAAAACCAAATGTTTGGAGGAGTCAATTTTGGCTCCTTTCTTTTTTGCATAGCCTCCCCATAAAAGAAATACCACATTTTCCTTATTTTCAGAAATAAGTTCAATAACACGATTGGTGAATGTTTCCCAACCTTTCTTTTGATGGGATCCTGCACTATTAGCCCTAACCGTGAGCACCGCATTTAATAACAGCACTCCCTGGTTGGCCCAATGTTCCAGATTTCCCTGTGGCTTAAAGGGTTTGTCCAAATCGCTTTCCAGCTCTTTATAAATATTTATAAGAGACGGCGGAACCTTTACTCCTTCTTTTACTGAAAAACAAAGTCCGTGGGCCTGATTTGGACCATGATAAGGGTCCTGACCTATAATAACCACTTTCACCCTATCCAGAGTTGCCCTGTTGAATGCTTCAAAGATCACATCACTTTCCGGAAAACAGGTATTTTGAGAATATTCGGCAGAAATAAATTCTGTAAGTTCCCTGAAATAAGGTTTTTGCATTTCAGGTTCTAAAATATTTTTCCAGGAAGGATGGATATTGAGCTTCATTATTATTTAAGTAAATTTGCAGGACCTAAAATTAGGGAAAATTTACTATGATAAAAATTGCCGCTAAAACCCTTATAGATCTTGAATTTCCTACGGTTTGTAAACAAATAAGTGAATTTTGTATAACGCCTATGGGAATCGAGAAAGCGCTTGCTATAACTCCATACCCCACCGGTAAAAAAACGCTGTTTGGTTTACACCAAACAAATGAATATGTAGATTCCTATCAACAGGACAGCCGAATTCCAAACCATGGGTTTGATAGTATTCATCACGAAATAAAAATGCTGGGTATAGAAGATGCGATCCTGGATACTTCAGGGTTTCATAAGATAGCGGGTCTATCTGAGACTGTAAATACCCAGATCAAGTTCTTCAATAAAAATCAGGAATTATATCCCAGTCTTTTTGAAACAACTTCAGAAGTAGAATATACAAAAGAGATCGTTGAGAAAACCGGTGAGATCATAAACCGCTTTGGTGAGGTTAAGGATGAAGCCTCTCCTACCCTTCTAAATACCCGGCGGGCGATGAATGTGGTGAAAGGTAAAATAAATTCCAGTTTCAATACCGCTCTTTCCAGGTATAATGAGTACGGTTATCTGGATGAGATACGGGAAAGCGTTGTAGAAAATATTAGGGTATTGGCTGTAAAGGCCATGTATCGCAAAAAAGTAAAAGGCGGGATACTCGGGAACTCCAAAACAGGAAGTATTGTTTACATTCAGCCGGAAGCTACCATGATGCATACCCGGGAGCTGAATAATTTACAGTACGAGGAACAGGAAGAAATAAAACGCATTCTAAGAACGCTCACCAATTTTATGCGTCCTTACCGCGATTTACTTAAAGACTACCAGGAATTATTAAGCGATATAGATGTAATTGCAGCAAAAGCGAAATATGCCCGCGAGATAAAAGGTCTTTTGCCTAAGATCACAAAAGAGCGGGAACTCTATTTAAAAGAGGCATTTCATCCAATTTTATTAAGGGCTAATAATAAAGCTAAAGAGAAGACATTTCCTCAAAGCATTGAATTAAAAAAAGATAACCGCATTATTGTGATTTCGGGACCGAATGCGGGAGGTAAAAGTATTACCCTTAAAACCGTAGGTTTATTGCAGGTAATGCTTCAAAGCGGAATATTGATCCCCGTTCATGAATACAGCAGAATGTGTTTTTTCACCCGCATACTTACAGATATTGGGGATAACCAGTCTATAGAGAATCATTTAAGCACTTATAGTTACAGGCTTAAGAATATGAACTACTTTCTTAAGAAGTGTGATGACAAAACCTTATTTCTTATTGATGAATTTGGAACCGGGAGCGATCCCGAACTCGGGGGTGCATTGGCAGAAACTTTCCTGGAGGTTTTCTATGAGCGCGAATCCTTTGGAATCCTCACAACCCATTATACAAATTTAAAAATGCTGGCCAATGAACTGCCGTTCATGACCAATGCCAATATGATGTTTGATTCCAGAACCCTGGAGCCACTGTTCAAACTTCAATTGGGAGAAGCAGGAAGTTCTTTCACTTTTGAAGTCGCCCAAAAGAATGGGATCCCCTTCAGCCTTATTAACCGGTCTAAAAAGAAGGTTGAACGCGGAAAAATACGTTTTGACAAGAGTATTGCCGATTTACAGAAGGAACGCAGTAAACTTCAAAAAACCACCGATTCTTTAAAATCGAAAGAATTGCTCACGGCCAAACAAAAGGATAAACTCGAGGAGACCAATACAAAGATCCAGCAAAAACTGGAGAGCTATCAGGAGCTTTATGATGCCAATCAACGCTTGATCTACCTGGGACAAAAGATCAATGATCTTAGTGAAAAATACTTCAGTAATAAAAAGAAGAAAGACCTTATTGGTGAGTTTCTTAAGATCGTGGAAATAGAAAATTCCAAAAGAAAAAAAGAAACTCCAAAGGAACTAAAGGTAAAAAAGGTCAAAGAGAAAAAGATCCTCCAGGAAGCTGAAGCCAAAGTCCAGGTAATACGCGAGCGCAAAAAAGAAGAAAAGAAAAAAATTGCTGTAAAGGAACAGCACGAAGCTAATAAGCCCAAAGCCATTTTAAAGATTGGGGACAGGGTACGCCTTGAAAATGGTAAATCTATTGGTACAATAGATACTATTGAAAAAGGGAAAGCTGTGGTCAACTATGGCATGTTCACCACCAGTGTGTCTATGGATCAACTGGAGCTGGTGCAGGCGATGAAAAAGAAATAATTAAAAATTGAATATGCCAACTTATGAATAGTTCCCTTCCTGAAAATAAAAAGATCATCCTTTTCGACGGGGTTTGTAATCTTTGCAACAATTCTGTTCAATTTATTATAGAAAGGGATAAGGAGGATGTTTTCAGGTTTGCCTCGCTGCAAAGCGAAACAGGCAAACAACTCACTGCTGAAAGAGGAATTGATCCTGAAGCGATGGATTCTATTATTCTTATTGAACCGGGGGTAGCCTATTATGAAAAATCTACCGCGGCACTGGAGATCTCCAGACATCTTTCGGGAGGGTATTCCAATTTAAAATATTTCTCCATTCTGCCGGAGGGTTTTCGCAATGTGGTTTATGACCTTATTGCCAGAAACCGCTACAAATGGTTTGGAAAAAAGGATGAATGTATGATCCCAACCCCGGAACTGAAATCCAGGTTTTTGGAATAAAAACAGCCTTTGGTTATTTCCTATTCGCGATGATTGGTAGTAACTGCTTCCTCTTCTTTCGGCGGATAATTATCATCCCATTCCAGAACATTGGGAGGGCCTAATTTATCTACAGATTTTGCAACCAGCATGGAAACTGCGGCGTCACCCGTGATATTCACCATGGTCCTGCACATATCCAATGGCCTGTCTACAGCAAATATAAGTGCCAATCCTGCTTCAGGAATACCAGCCTGTGCAAGTACAATTACCAACATTACCATTCCTGCGCCCGGCACCGCAGCAGAACCTATAGATGCCAGGGTTGCAGTTGCAATTATTCCCAGCTGGACTCCAAAAGAAAGGTCCATACCAAAGGCCTGGGCAATAAATACTGCTGCCACCGCCTGGTAAAGACTGGTCCCATCCATATTTATGGTAGCACCTATTGGAAGTACAAAACTTGCTACCTCCTTATGCACACCCATGTGTTCCTCTACTCTTTCCATAGTAACCGGTAAGGTTGCTGCACTGGAACTGGTTGAAAATCCAAGTAGCTGTGCCGGGGCAATTCCATTTATAAAAAAGGCCGGGGTATTCTTGGTAAAGATCCAAACAATAAGAACATAAAAAAGGATCATTAATGCCAGTCCAATTATAACTGTGAGCCCGTACATGGCCAGAGCTGCAAATAGATCTGTACTGGGAGATTCCACAACCAGCGCTGCAAGTAAGGCAAAAACACCGTAAGGAGCAGTTAACATGATAAGGTCTATGAGCTTCAGGATCACATCATTAAATCCGTCAAAAAAATCTTTAACAGGCTTCGCATTCTTTTCCGGTATCAGGATCAATCCCAGGCCAAAGAAAATGGCAAAAAAGATAACCTGCAACATGTTACCATTGTCACTTGCAGCGGCAAAAATGTTACTGGGAACAATATCTTCCAATGCCTGCAAGGGGCCCGATTCTTTTTGTCTTTGGGCATCCTGTATTCTTGTATTGGCATCGCCGGCATAACTAGTTAAAAGATCGTTTCTGGTCTCTTCTGAAATGGCATTACCCGGTTGTACTAAATTTACCAGTGTAAGCCCAATTGATACCGCGATAACTGTGGTTATAATATAGGTTACAATGGTGCGGGTCCCCATTTTAGAAAGTTTGGAGATATCTTTTAGATCTGAAATACCTTTGACCAGGGAAGCAAGAATAAGTGGCACCGCGATCAATTTAAGGGCATTTATAAAGATGTTCCCAAAAGGTTTGATCCAGTCACTAATAAAACCGGGGCCCCAGTTAAAATTGCTTAAGAGTAAAGCGAAGATCACCCCCGCGGCCATACCCAGTAATATCTGCCAGTGCAGTGCTAATTTTTTCATTTTATTGATATTTCAGCTTTAAATTTTTGATGTTTTATTTTGTAAAAAAAAGTCGGCAAGTACCAAAGCAGCCATTGCCTCAACAATTGGGACTGCGCGTGGCACTACGCAGGGATCGTGTCTTCCTTTTCCCTGCATCTCTACTTCCTCGCCTTTGGAATTTATAGTTTGTTGTTTTTGCATGATGGTGGCCACGGGTTTAAACGCCACTTTAAAATATATATCCATACCATTGGAGATGCCACCCTGTATCCCTCCGCTTAAATTGGTTACCGTAGAGCCATCGGGATTAAACAGGTCATTATGTTCGCTCCCTTTCATTTGGGTGCCTTTAAACCCACTTCCAAACTCAAATCCTTTTACCGCGTTTATAGAAAGCATAGCTTTACCCAATTCGGCATGCAGTTTATTAAAAACCGGCTCTCCAAGCCCTTTTGGTACGTTTTTAATCACACATTGCACAGTGCCTCCAATAGTGTCCCCTTGAGAGCGTATCTCCCGAATCAAAGCTTCCATTTTTTCGGCGGAAACCGGGTCCGGGCATCGCACCGGGTTTGATTCTATTAAACTGAGATCCAGATCTTTTTCATCGTCAATATATATATCTCCTACTGAAGAGGTAAAGGTGGAAAATCCTATTTCAGGAATAACCTGTTTTGCTATCGCACCTCCTACCACCCTGCAGGCCGTTTCGCGGGCAGATGAGCGCCCCCCGCCCCGATAATCGCGCACACCGTATTTTTCATCATAGGTATAATCTGCATGGGAAGGCCTGTATGAATCCTGTATATGTGAGTAATCTCCGGATTTTTGATTGGAGTTTTTGATAATAAAACCAATAGGGGTACCGGTAGACCTGCCTTCAAAAATTCCTGAAAGAAATTCCACCGTATCGGTCTCTTTTCTCTGAGTTACAATGGCCGACTGGCCGGGACGGCGTTTATCGAGTTCCTCCTGGACTTTTTCAAGATCCAGCATGATTCCCGCAGGGCAACCATCTATAATCCCGCCTATGGCCGTGCCATGAGATTCTCCAAAAGTGGTGAGTTTAAAAATAGTTCCGAAGGAATTTCCGGCCATAAAGTTGATTTTGAACAAATGTAATTTTTTAACTACATATTATAAAATGTAATTAAGGATAATATGGAATCCTGTTCCGCAGCGGGAAAATATAAAATTAAATCAACCTATGTGGCAGGCTGGGAAGAATTGTTTTAATTCCTGCCGGTTATTAATTTTTTTCAACGTGGTTTTTAAAATTATCGAGTATAGACTGCCAGCCCTGCTGCTGCTGTTCATGCGGGAAGGTATTTTCAGCTTCAAATGTTTCAATAATCCGTGTGGAATTTTCATTGGGGATAAACAGTATCTCCACCTTCCTTTCATCATCCATAGAATAAGCAATTTTCTTATGTTTCTCCACCTGGGTGTAAACCCCGTCCATATCAAATCCCACACTTTTATCTTTGGCTTCCATGCGGTAGGAAAATTTCCCTTTGTTTTTTACATCATTAGTAGCCCTGGGACAATGCCAGTCCGGGGAGGCAGAATTCCATTTGGTAACATGTTCCGGGTCTGTCCAGTATTTCCATACTTTTTCAATGGGGGCATTCACTTTGGTTTCAACCGTTATTTTATGTGGCTCCATAATTTTAAATTTTAGAGGTTTGCCAGGGTAAAGGAATTAACTTTTGCCTGCAGCCTTGTTTAATTTTTCCAGATCAAACTTCCTTATTTGAAGGACAGCATCCATTATGCGGTTTGCCTTATCTTTATCGGGATCATTTAAAATTTCATTCATTCCTGCGGGAGCAACCTGCCAGGAAACACCAAATTTATCTTTAAGCCAACCGCATTGTTGAGCAGCTGGGTCACCTCCTGCTGTTAACTCATTCCAGTAATAATCTATTTCTTTTTGATCTTTACAGTTCACCATAAATGAGATTGCCTCGCTAAAAGGAAAATCATTCTCCATCCCGCTATCCATTGCCATAAAAGTCTGATCTTCCAGGCTAAACTGGGCATGCATTATATGGCCATTTGCAAAAGGGTTTTCCTTGCCATAAGTAAGCATTCCCTGTATATAGGAATTATGAAAGACTGAAGTATAAAAAGCAATTGCCTCTGCTGCCTTTCCCTGATTCTTCCCGGTAAAAAATATCATTGGTACCACCGTTTCCGGGGAGCTGCGTTCTTTTTCGAGCATCACCTGCCAGTTAACCCCAAAACGATCCTGTAACCAGCCGTATTTCGGGCTCCAGTCATAAGTATCAAGTGGCATCATTTCACTGCCACCTTCTAAAAGCCTTCCCCACACTTCTTCCAATTTTTTTTCATCTTCATACAACAGGAAAAAAGAAATAGAAGAATTAAACTTGAAATCGGGCCCACCGTTTAAAGCTACCATTCTGTAATTTTCTATGGAAAAATCAACAGTCATAATAGAGTCCGTTTCTTGTTTATGGATCTCTTTACCTGCCCCCGGAAACCTGGTAATTGAATTTATTTTTGCATTCTTAAATACCGTGGTATAAAAATCTACCGCCTCCTTTGCATTGGTATCAAACCATAAAAAAGGAAGGATTTTTTGTGCCGTATTATCCATGGTCGAAGCTTTAAATTAGACGTATTATTAATTTATACCTGCAGGATGAATGTAAGCTAAAGTGCTGATCCTAAGTTATAAAATAATATAATACAGTGAATTTATTTTATCCAGAGCTTTTAAATATTTATACCAGGGCCTCTCTTAAAATGCTTACAGGATGTTTAGCGGTCCTTTGGGTACCGTCATAAATCTGGTGCCTGCAGCTGGTGCCATTTGCAGCAATAATAATTTCCGGCGCAGCTTTTCGCACAGCGGGAAAAAGGCTTTGCTCTCCAATATTCATACTAATGTCATAATGCTCTGCCTCATATCCAAAGGAACCTGCCATCCCGCAACATCCGGAAGATATAATAGTAGGTTTGTAATTTACCGGGAAATTAAGAATATCAAATGTTACAGCAGAATTTGACAGGGCTTTCTGGTGGCAGTGGGTATGTATTTTAAGGATCTTTTCTGCTGAAGTAAAGGAACTCTCTTTAATATTTCCTGCTGAAATTTCCTTTTTTAAAAACTCCTCTACCAACATAGAATTTTTTGAAAGATTTTCAGCCGCTTCAGGGTCATTGGCAAGTCGTAAATACTCATCCCTAAAACTTAATATGGCTGAAGGTTCAATTCCCAGCAAGGGAGTGGTGGCCGAGATCTTATCGCTGAATAGCCGAACGTTCTTATTTGCAAGTTCCTTTGCTTCTTCGAGAAAACCTTTGGAAATATGGCTTCTGCCGCTTTCAGCATTCTCAAGGATCTCTACCTGGTAATTTAGTGTGGAAAGTAGCTCCAGGGTGTCCATTCCAATTTCTGCATCCAGGTAATTGGTAAACTCATCATTGAACAAATAAACTGTGGCAATAGGAGATTTTACTTTAAGCCTTTCGCGGTTTTTCTTATAATAAACTGATAGGGAGGTTTTAGATAACTTTGGTAATTCCCTTTGAGGGGCAACTCCCATTACTTTTTTTGCCAGGGAGGAAGTAATACTGTTCTTAAAGAAAAAATTGGCTATCCCGGGCATCCCGGAGCCCATTTTATTCATTCTTCCATTATTGACAAAAGCCCGGTTCCTTAAAGATCTGCCGTTTGTTTTTTGATACTGGTATTGAAATTCGGCTTTTAAAGCTGCCACATCTACATTGGAGGGACATTCGCTCTTGCAACCTTTACAACTTATGCACAGGTCAAAAACCTCCTTTAGCTCTTCATGGTCAAAACGGTTTGGTTTTTCTGAATTGGTCAAAAATTCCCGCAGGGCATTTGCCCTTGCACGGGTTGTATCTTTTTCATTTTTTGTTGCCCGGTAACTGGGACACATCGTACCCCCCGCTTCTACAGATTTTCTGCAATCACCGCTCCCGTTACATTTTTCGGCAAGTCGCAGGATCCCTTCAGAATCATTAAAATTCATTAGGGTGTGGACTTCAGGCTCTTTCCGGTTCGGAACGTACCTAAGGAAGGAATCCATGGGCGGTGCATTTATGATCTTTCCCGGGTTGAATATATTATTTGGGTCGAAGACTTTCTTTACTTCTTTTAAAAGTTCATAGTTTTTGGCCCCAATCATTTGCTCAATGAACTCTGCCCGTAATCTTCCGTCTCCGTGTTCCCCACTCATGGAGCCGTTATACTTTTTTACCAGGCTGGCAACGTCCTCTGTGATACGGCGGAACAAAGCCACATCTTCAGTCTTCTTTAAATTAAGAATGGGTCTTAAATGCAGCTCTCCGGCCCCGGCGTGTGCATAATAGACAGCATCCTGGCCGTGGTCCTTCATAATTTGCGAGAATTCCAGGATATAATTTGCCAGGTCCGGGAGGGCTACTGCCGTATCTTCAATACAGGCAACAGCCTTCCTATCCCCTATCATATTGCCTAAAAGTCCTAATCCGGCTTTTCTAAGCTCCAGGGCAAGGTCTATTTGTTCGTCCATCAATACAGGAAGGGAATAGCTTAAATTGCTTTTTTCAAGCCTGTTTAATAGTTGATGCACCTCGTCATGCAGGATCTCTGTTGAATGGGACCTTAATTCCAGCATTAAAATGGCCTTGGGATCTCCTTCTATAAAGAAGCGGTTTCCCTTATACTTGAGGTTTTGTTTGGTACAATCCAGGATCACTTTATCCATCATCTCACAGGTGTACAATGGGCTTTCCATGGCAGGAACCACTGCCAGCATACAATCTTCGATCGTATTGAAATGTGCCGCTATCATGGCCGAATGCGGGGGAGGAAGAACGTCCAGTTCCAGCGTGATCTCCGTGGTAAAGGCTAAAGTTCCCTCACTGCCGGATAATAACCGGCATAAATTAAAAATTTCTCCATCACCTGTGAAAACTTCCGATTTTATTAATTCATCAATTGCATAACCGGTATTGCGACGGTGAATTTCTTTATTTGGGAATTTATCCCAAATTTCATCTTGCACTTCAGCAGGTGATAAAAGCCGGAATAATTCAGCATATATTTTTCCTTCAGCACCCCCCAGGGTTATTTTATCATGGAATTCTTTGGCAGATAGAGAGGTAAATTCAGCTTCGTACCCATCGCTCAATACGGTTTTTAAGCTAAGTACCTTGTCACGGGTTGTTCCATATTTTATGGAAGTGGTACCGCTGGAATTATTCCCAACCATACCCCCAATCATGCATCTGTTCGATGTAGAGGTGTTTGGCCCGAAGAAAAGACCATGTTCCAGGAGTCTCCGGTTTAAATCATCCCTTATTACGCCGGGTTGAACAATTGCGATCCTTTTATCTTTATCTATTTTAAGGATCTTATTGAAATATCTTGAGGTGTCTACAACAATCCCGCTGCCAACACATTGCCCCGCAAGCGAGGTGCCGGCGGTCCTGGGAATAAGGCCAATCCCCTTGGAGGTCGCAAACTTAATAAGTTCCTTCAGGTCGTTTATAGATCTGGGGAAACACACAGCTAAAGGTAGCTCCCTGTAAACGGAAGCATCTGTTGCATAAATACTTTTATAAAGGTTGTCATCAACAAGTTCGCCCTCAAGGACTTCTGCCAATTTTTTAAGATCTGATTGCATCATAGCGCTAAAATAACAAATATTCCGGGTACCCGCTTAACAGATTTTTTAGTGATTATTAACAATACATTGGCTTACGGGGAAATGATCATATAATTTTAACATTTATATTTGCGGTTCAAATTAAAACCGAACAGATATGAAAAAATTATTTTTATTAACTTTTTTTGCAGTAGGATTTGGATTAAGCTCACAAGCTCAAACAATTGCAGATAATGCAATTGGTTTGCGTTTTGGAGGAGGAGATGGTCTGGGTGCAGAGGTTTCTTACCAACGTGCTCTGGGAACCAACAATAACAGGCTGGAATTAGACCTGGGTTGGAGAAACGACAGCAATTTCGATGCTTTTAAACTTGCCGCTCTTTATCAATGGGTATGGAATATTGACGGCGGATTTAACTGGTATGTAGGTGTTGGTGGTGGTGTTGGAAGTGTTGAAGATAAGCGTATTGGTGACCGAAGAGGTAACGATGGTACTTTCTTATTTGCTGCCGGAGATATAGGAATTGAATATAACTTTGATATTCCTTTATTGATCTCTTTAGATTTCCGTCCGGAATTTGGATTTAATGACTATACCGTATTAAATGAGTTTTCTCCGGATATAGCTTTAGGTATAAGATACCAGTTCTAGTTGAACATATATTAATTTAAAAAGGCGCAAAAAATTAAATTTGCGCCTTTTTTATTTCCTCTAATGCCTTTTCATACAATTTCTCATAAACAGGAACAACTTTATGCAGGTCATAGACTTTGGCCTGTTCCCGGGCTCCTTTTTTAAATTTATTCAAAGTTTCCTCATCTTTTAAAATGGCAAGCGCATTTTTTCCCATTTCCTCTACATTTCCTACTTCGCTTAAAAACCCTGAAACTCCGTGAATATTTACCTCAGGAAGCCCTCCGGTATTGGTGGAAATTACCGGAACACTATTCACCATAGCTTCCAGTGCAGCAAGCCCAAAACTCTCTTTTTCTGAAGGAAGGAGGAAAAGATCTGAAAAACACAGGATCTTATCTACTTCGTTACTTTGGCCTACAAAAAGCACCTTATCCTGGATCCCCAGATCAAAAACAAGATTTTCTGCCATTTCTTTGTCCGGCCCTCGCCTATCATAATAAGTTTAGCTTTCTTCTCCCTGCATATTATTTCAAAGATCCTTATAACATCGGCAATACGTTTAACGGGTCTAAAATTGCTTATATGGGAAACTATATACTCATCATCATCAGCCATCAGCGTACGTTGGCAATCGGTGAAATTTTTGAGGTAATTGTCCACCTCAATAAAATTGGGCACCACAAAAATCTCTTTTTTAATATTAAACAGGTTTATGGTGTCTTCTTTAAGGCTTTGAGAAACAGAAGTCACCACATCACTGTGATTTATACTAAAAGTTACTGCAGGTTTATAAAAAGGATGGTTTCCTACCAGGGTGATATCTGTACCATGTAAAGTTGTTACCATAGGAATGTGGATACCTTCTTCGGCAAGCATTTTCTTGGCCATATAACCCGCATAGGCATGAGGTATGGCGTAATGTACATGTAAAAGTTCAATGCCATATAGTTTTACCATATTAACAAGTTTACTGCTAAGAGCAAGCTCATATGGCTGAAAATGAAAAAGCGGATAATCTGGTACGTTTACCTCGTGAAAATGAATGTTCCGGTTAAGTTGCTCAAGTCTCACGGGTTGGCTATAGGTAATAAAGTGGATCTCATGGCCCCTTTTAGAAAGTTCCATTCCCAACTCTGTGGCAACTACCCCGCTACCACCAAACGTGGGATAGCAAACAATGGCTATTTTCATTAAATAAATTTATTAATTAAGTAAATCCCCGGTTTATTAAAACTCAATGGAATCGTAGATCACCTGCTGTATCTTTTCCCTTAAATCACTTTGGATAAGTTTCCTGTTATCTACATCGGGAAAGGTCCTGTTTGATAAAAATACATAAACAATCTCTTCCTCAGGATCTGCCCAAGCCAAAGTTCCGGTAAAACCGGTATGTCCAAAACTTGATAGCGAAACACATCCACAGGTAGGCCCGCTTTTTCCCAATTGAGGTTTGTCGAAACCAACTCCTCTCCTTACATTTTCATCACAATAATAACAGGTATTGAATTTCTCCAGGGTTTCGGGTTCCAGGAAGCGTTTTCCCCCATAGGTTCCCCCATTGAGATATAATTGCATTATTTTGGTTACATCATTGGCATTGCTAAAAAGCCCGGCATGTCCTCCAATTCCTCCCTGCATAGCTGCTCCCTGATCGTGCACATAGCCCTGCACCAGTTGTCTTCTCCAGAGTTTATCCTCTTCTGTAGGCACGATCTGGTCAATATTAAAATGTTTTATTGGAACAAATGAGGTTAAGTTTGCGCCCATGGGCTTGTAAAACCCCTGTTGGGTAAGATAATCCAGGGAGGAGTTATGATAATCTTCCAGATAATATTTCATAATATAAAAAGGAAGGTCACTATACTTGTAACCCAGGTTTTTTTCCAGATCACTGTTTTTTATGATCCCCATTATGGAATCCCTGATATCATTTCGTATAAACATATTTTCGGCCACCGGGATATCGAAATTTTCCATAGGTTGTTCTCGGTAATATCTCACCGATGGGCGCTTTGTTGCCCTGTCTATAGTGGGAACATAAAAAGGGAGCCAGGCTTTTAATCTTGCATAATGAAGCAGCATATCCTGCAAGCGGATATTTTCCTTATTTGATCCTTTGAAATAAGGCATGAGATCACCTAAACGGGAATTAAAGTCCAGAATATTCTTTTCTTCAAGTTGCATTATAAGAGGCAGGCTGGCGAGTATTTTGGTTAATGATGCCAGATCGTAAATAGAAGAATCTGTAACCGGGATCCTTTTGTCGTAGGTGTGGTATCCGGCATTACGTTGATAGATGACCTTCCCTTTTCTGGCAACCATTACCTGCATGCCGGGAGTCATTTTTGAAGATAAGCCAACATTTATCAGGGAGTCTATCTTTTTTAATTTCCGGGAATTCATCCCAACAGATTCCGGAAGACCATAAGACAATCTGTCCAGAGACCTTGTGAAAAATCCGGTGCCCACAGGAAATTCATCTCCCACGCTTACCGGAAGTTTCCCTCTGGCTTCCAACGCGCCAAAAAGGATTTGCGCAGTTTTTTCCTGGGCGATGTCACTGTTTTGATATCCAATCAAAATCCCTTCTATAGAACTGGAAGAAAGATCATTTAATGCATAAGGCCTGGTAAAAACATTCAGGATACTTACATTCTGCCTGGAGATCTCGTGGATCCACGTTAAATTCTCTTTACTGAATTTATAACCTACCCAGGGAGAATTATTGGATTTATGAAAACCCATAATTACAAGATTGTATGCTTTTAATTTCTCCAGCATATTATTAAGGTTGCCGGCTTTCACGTGGTCTACCTTTGTATACTTTCGAAGTTGCTTTAAGAAAGCGTCCCCGTTATCATCGCCAAAATGAACATAAGCTATCTTTTTAATTTCCAGATCTTTAAGCGGAAGTACGCCCATATCATTCTTAACCAGGGTGATGGCATTTTCTATGAGTTCCTCATAAAGAACATCATCTTTGATGGTATTGAGGTCCTTAATTAAATTGGAGGTATTTACCGGTTCGTACTTATGCAGCCCGGCTTTATACTTTGCCCTCAAAATTTTTTTTACCGAATGGGCAAGACGCTCCTCGCTAATTACTCCCTGTTCATAGGCTTCTGCAATTTTAAGACTGGCTTTGGGTATATTTTCTGAAATAAGCAAGACATCATTACCGGTCAGAAAAGCCGCCAGATCTATGTCGCCGGGATTTTTGTAATTACTGGCACCTTTCATATTAAGCGCATCTGTAAATATTAACCCTTTAAACCGCAGCTCACCTTTTAACAGATCTGATACTATGGTGCGGGATAAGGAAGATGGAAGATTGGGTTGCACCTCCAGCCCGGGAACATTCAGGTGAGCAACCATTATACTGCTCACCCCTTCATTTATCAATTTGTAATATGGATAAAGTTCTACACTATCAAGGCGGGACTTGGAAAATGATACTGTTGGCAGGGTTTTGTGAGAATCTGAATTTGTATCACCATGACCGGGAAAATGTTTGGCGCTAGATAAAATATTTTCCCTGTGCATTCCCTTCATAAATGCAATTGCCTTTTCTGTTACGTTTATTTTTTCCTCTCCAAAAGAACGGTTCCCGATTATTGGATTATCTGGATTTGTGTTAATATCTATAACGGGTGCAAAATTTATATGAACACCTAACCTGTTGGAATGTCGCGAAATAGATGCACCGGCTTCTTCAATTAATTTAAGGCTTTGAACTGCACCCAGGGTCATATTCCATGGCAGGGCAAAGGTGGAATCCAGCCTCATTGCCAGCCCCCATTCTGCATCCATGCCTATTAGCAAAGGTACCCTGGAGAGTTCCTGATATTCATTATGTAGTTTTGCTTGTTGCCGTGGGCCTCCTTTTGAAAATATAACCCCGCCAATATGTTGGTCGCTAATAAGTTTCTTGATCTTATTGGTCTCGGCACGGGAACGATTGGAAAAAATGTCAACCATAAATAGCTGGCCTATCCGTTCCTGTAAACTCATATTGCTGTAAATACTATCTACCCATTGGCGTTGCTGTTCATAATCGGCCGTAGCAAGAGGGTCCTGCTGCTGGGCAAGAAGAACCGGAGCAGAGAAGAAAAATAATACTATAGAAAAAAATTGGAACAGAGGGTTTTGCATGCCATTATTTTAAAAAACGGTTGTGCCAGCTTTCAGATGCCGGAACTTCCCATTCATTCATATATTCGGCTTTGGTGTTTACCAGATTATTAAAAACAATGGTATTAGGGGAAACAGCTTTTTCTTTTGCCATTTTTCTAAAATCTACCAGGTTTTTATAGGCAACATGTTCTCCCTGCTTGTAACTCACATTCATTTTATCCAGCAGGTCTACGTTATAATCTTTTTCCAGTTGCTGAATAAAATTCACCGAAGCATCTATAGAGCAACCGGTAGCGGCATTAAAAGCCTGGTCCAGCGCAATTATTATAAATCGCTTGTACCTAATTTCAAATGAAGCATTTAAATTGGCGCCGTGAGCAACCCAGGAAGCTATGAATTCTTCCAGTTTTTTAGTAATTTCCTGAAGTTCAGTGTCTGAAAATGAGCGATTGGCCTGATAGATCCATACGCGGGAAGTATCAGGAAGTTCATTGAAGGGTATCAACATTTTATTTGAGGTTATATTTTTACAAAGCTACTTTAATAACGGGATAGCTTCAAATATAGTACCAGTAAAATATGAAGAATTAAAACGCAGTAATGTTAATAAATAAAAAGAATTTTAGAGATCCTGGGCGTTTGCGATCATCTCGGCGACATCCATTACCTCGATGTTTTGTTCCTGATTTTTACTTTTAACCCCATCTGTCATCATAGTGTTACAAAAAGGACAACCTGCGGCTATAATATCGGGTTTTACTTCCATTGCCTGCTCTGTACGTTCAATGTTCACGTCTTTATTACCAGGTTCCGGCTCCTTGAACATTTGGCCTCCTCCTGCACCGCAGCAAAGCCCATTCTTTTTGCACTTTTTCATTTCTACCAGTTCCACTTCCAGTTTGCGAAGCAGGTCGCGTGGAGCTTCATAGACATTATTCGCCCGGCCAAGATAACACGGGTCGTGAAAGGTGATTCTTTTTCCTTTGAATTTTCCTCCTTCAACCTTTAATCTGCCTTCATCTAAAAGGGCTTTTAAAAAAGTGGTGTGATGCATTACTTCGTAATTTCCACCAAGAGCGGGATATTCATTTTTAAGGGTATTAAAGCAATGCGGGCAAGCAGTTACTACCTTTTTAATTTCGTAACCGTTTAGAACTTCAATATTTGTTACAGCCTGCATTTGGAAAAGAAATTCATTCCCGGCCCTTTTTGCGGGATCACCTGTGCAACTTTCCTCTGTACCCAGAACCGCAAAATCTACTTTTGCATTATGCAGGAGTTTTACAAAGGCCTTGGTTACTTTTTTGGCCCGGTCATCAAAACTTCCCATACAACCCACCCAAAATAACACTTCAGGTTTTTTGCCTTCTGCCATATATTCTGCCATTGTAGGTACTTTTATTGCTTCTGCCATTATATGAATGCTTTAAATGCTTTAATATTTATAATCTCCGAGGATCTATTTTTCATCTACCCAATTCAAACGGTCCATTTGATTGTACGGCCAGGGCGCGCCGTTATTTTCAATATTTGTCATGGCCACCGCCAGTTCATTGGGAGCTGCACTCTGTTCCATTACCAGATAGCGCCTCATATCCAGGATAATTGATAATGGATCAATTCCTATAGGACAAGCTTCTACACAGGCATTACAGGTAGTACAAGCCCACAGCTCTTCTCTTAAAATATAATCGTCAAGAAGCTGCTTGCCGTCATCTTCAAATTTTCCGGTCTTATTTATGGCTTCCCCAACTTCTTCCAGCCTGTCCCGGGTATCCATCATTATCTTCCGCGGGGATAGTTTTTTTCCGGTTTGATTGGCGGGGCATTCTGCAGTACATCTTCCACATTCAGTACAGGTATAGGCATTTAGCAGTTGTACCTGATTTAGGTCCATAACATCTGATGCTCCAAATTTTTCAGGCACTGTGCCTTCTCCTTCCGCAGGCATAGCATAGGGATCTGCCGCGGGGTCCATCATTAATTTTACTTCATTGGTAACAGCCTCCAGGTTATCAAATTTTCCCTGCGGGGTAAGTTTGGAGAAATATACATTTGGAAATGCAAGAAGTATGTGAAGGTGTTTTGAATAATACAGGTAATTTAAAAAGAAAAGGATCCCGAGGATATGTAACCACCAGGCTGTTCTTTCAATTATTATAAGCGTTGAATTGCTTAAGCCGTCTATTAAAGGTAGCAGGTACTGGCTTACTGGGAAAGATCCAATGATACCACCTGCCCTGGAATAATAATCGTCCCCATTTAATTGAAGCTGAAGATCTGCCGCATTCATGATAAGGAACAAAGACATCAACACCATTTCAAAATAAAGGATGTAGTTGGCGTCATTCTTAGGCCATCCTTTTAGTTCCCGGCCAAGGAAACGGTATATATTGGAAATGTTTCTACGGGTCCAGAATATAATTACCCCCAGGAGTACCAGTAAAGCAAGAATTTCAAAGGCGCCAATTAAAAAATTATAGGTGCCGCCGGCAAAGGCCAGAACCCGGTGGGTTCCAAATATTCCATCAATAATTATTTCAAGAACTTCAATATTTATGATAATGAACCCCAGATAAACTATTATATGAAGAAAACCCGAGAAGGGCTTTTTTACCATTTTTGATTGCCCGAAAGCAACCCTTGCCATCTTGGCAAAGCGTTCCCCGGCATTATCTGTGCGGTCAATTTTTTTTCCAAGCCTGATGTTTCGGATTATCCTGCGAATGTTTCGGGTAAAAAGTGCGATACCCGCCACCAGGGCGATAACAAAAACAATTTGAGCAATAAGCTGCATAGTTGACTATTTTAAGGAATCTCTTGGAGGTTGATATGGTCCCGGGCTTTTTCCGAATACTGAAAAGTGAACATATCGTTTAGGATTCAATTTAATGTCTTGTAGCAGTTGTTCCATTTGTTTGGTGGCACGGTCCAGGTTATCATAAACCCCATTGTCATTCAGCAATTTACCCGCCGTTCCCTCGCCCGAAGAAAGCTTGTTTGAAACTTTTTCAAAATCGGCAATTACCTTTTCAATATCTGCAGTAATCGCGCTAATATTCATTTGCGCAAGGGTATCTGAGAATTTATTGAAATTGGCCGAGGTTTCTTCAAGATTGGTAAAAGTGCGGTCAAATTTTTGAGCATTGCCTCCCACAACTCCATTCAGGCTTTGCGAAGTTTCTTTTAGCGATCTCACTGTTTCAGCAAGATCCTCAAAGGTGGCTGCAATATTATTTCTGGTTTCGGGATTTAAAACTTCGTTAAAGCCGGTAAGCAGGGAATCTGCGCTCACAATAGCCCTTTCAACCTTTATTTGTAAAGGAGTAAGACGCTCATTTACAAGTTCCATAATACCTTCTTCAATATCACTGGGAAGGGTGTCACCAGATTTGGCATTTAAATTAAGTTCATATTCAGGAACAATTCCAAGAGATTTTCCTCCTATTATTCCTCCTCCATATATTTGTGCAAGACTATTTTTGGAAAACTCAAAATCTGAATCTACTGTAAAAGTAACTACCAATAATCCTGTTTTGTCAAGAAAATCAATTTTGGTTACCTGTCCCACCCTGTGGCCGTTAATTGTTACCGGAGAGGAGGTTGAAAGTCCTTCAACATCTGCATAGATCGCATGGAAGGTGCGGCTTGAGTCTAAGAGATTTTGTCCTTTAAGAAAATAATATCCAAAAATTAGTATTAAAATGGCAACCACGGCCAAAATACCGGTTTTAATCTCTTTAGTGTATTCCAAAAGCTTTTATTTTAGTACAGTTACAAATTTAGAAATAAATATAGGAATGTAGCCCTATTTACTCTGGGTTTTTAACGCCTCATTAACTGTAATCTTGGCGCCGTTCTTAAACGCAACAATATAACTGGTAGGATATCCTTTGCTTTTGGCCTGTTGGTGCATTTTCTGGATCTGGGAATAACTGGAGGTAGCCCCGTAATAATATTTGAAAAGTTTATCTTCTTTTTCCCTGAAAACCGGCGTTAATCCCTTAAAATTTGAGGCTTTGGGATCGATCTTTTTAGAACTGGCGGCCAGTTGGATCTTGAAGGTGATGCCTTCATAGAATTCAGGTTCTTCTATAACTGGAATGGTCTCCACGGGAAGATTCTCTGTAAGATTATCCAGAGTTGCCATATTGATACTGTGACTATAATCCAGAATAGCCTTTGTTATTGCAGTGGCCATATTACTTTGGCCGGTGCTGCTGTTAAGGTAATTCCCCTCGCTTGAATTGGTTAAAAACCCTGTTTCTATAAGTACGCTGGGCATATAGGTTTGGTGAAGCACTAAAAACCCTGCTTGTTTTACACCGCGGTTTTTTCTATTAAGGTCATTGGTGAATTTCTTCTGAACAAAATCGGCAAGAAGGATGCTCTGGTCCAGATATTCTTCCTGCATGATCATCATCCCAATATAAGATTCAGGTGAATTAGGATCAAAACCTCCATAGGTGATCTCATAATCCTCCTCCAGAAAGATCACCGAGTTTTCTCTTTTTGCAACTTCAAAGTTGGAATTGTTGCGATGTAATCCCAGTACAAAGGTTTCGGTACCATCTGCCTGTGAATTATGGGCATTACAGTGAACCGAGATGAAAAGGTCGGCTTTGGCATCATTTGCTATTTTAGCCCTTTTGTCTAAAGGAATAAATACATCCTTGTCCCGCGTATACACGACTTCAAAATTCGGATTTTTCTCTAATTCCTTTCCAATCTTAAGAACAATATTAAGGGCAATATCCTTTTCAAAAAATCCTCCTCCCCTGTTTCCGGGGTCATGGCCACCATGGCCGGCATCCAGTACAACTTTAAATTTTGATTTTCCGGGATTATTTTGGGCCGGAGTTGAGGCAGTTAATATAAATCCTGTAAAAATTAATACGAAAAGTTTTAGTAAGTTCGTTTTCATAAACATTTAACGGTACGGTTAGGGCAATTATTTTATTGATTTATTTTTTCATTCCCAAAAGGAAGCTTAAAAAATAAATGTAATTTTGGTTATTCAAAAAGCAGGCCATTCTTTACAAAAATAGCACTTAAAGCATTGCGAACAAACTCACTTTATATTCTTTTTTCTGTTGTTTTTGTCTTCCTTATACCCGGTGATTTTTGGGCTCAGGAAATAAAAACAGGAAACGAGGTTCGCATAGAGGCTCAACGGGATTCTGTAATTATAGTAAGTGATTCTCTCACCCCAAGGTCCCAGGTCGTGGTGCAGGACACCGTTAAAAGAGATACGGTGCAACGGCCCAGGTTACTAACAGATGTGGTTAAATATAAGGCGGCAGATTATATGCGCCTAAGCCCAAAAGAAAACAGGATGTACCTGTTTGATGAGGCCCAGATCACTTATGAGGATATGGTAATTACCGCAGGTCTTATTATTGTAGACAATGAAAAAAATGAAGTTTATGCCTACGGGATACCGGATTCTACAGGAGCATATTCCCAAAGACCAATTTTTACTCAGGGGCAAAATACAGTTGAACCCGATTCTATAAGATTCAATTTTACCTCACAAAAGGCCCTTGTTTATAATTCCCGCACTACAGAAGGGGCTTTCAAAGTACGGGGTGAGATTACAAAACGGGAAAATGATTCTGTCTATTTTATGCAGAATGTGCGTTTTACCACTTCTGAAAATGAGGAAGACCCTGATTATTTCTTCTATGCCCGCAAGATCAAATTTGTTCCTAAGAAGAAAATAGTTACAGGTTTGGTGAATATGTACATTGCCGATGTTCCAACCCCACTGGGATTACCCTTTGGGTATTTCCCGCTTACTGAAGAAGAAACCTCGGGATTTATTCTACCCTCCTTTGGTCAAAGCAACAACCAGGGATACTTTTTACAAAACGGGGGATATTATTTTGCCATAAGTGATTATGTAGATCTTCTTGTCCTGGGAGATTATTATACCAATGGGAGTTATGGTTTACGTACCCAATCCAGTTACGCAAAACGCTATAAATTCCGGGGAAATGTGAACCTGAGGTATGAAAATCTGCTGCAGAGCGAACGGGGTTTTCCGGATTTTTCAGAGACCTCCAGTTATAACCTGCAATGGACACATTCACAGGATGCAAAAGCAAACCCCTCCTCGCAGTTTTCAGCTTCCGTTAATTTAGGGAGCAGTAATTATTTCAGGGAATCTATAAACCAAACTAACACGGCAAATTATTTGAACAACACCATGAGTTCAAATGTTTCATATTCCAAAACATTTGCCGGCGAACCCCAGATAAATTATACCATTTCTGCCAGGCACCAGCAAAATACCAATACCCAGGAAATAGAGATGACCCTACCCACGGTGCAGGCCAGTATGGGAAGGATATATCCCCTGGCCCCAAAAATGGGAACCAAAAAAGGGCTTATTCAGAATATAAACTTACAATACAGTGTAAGGGGAGAAAACAGGATAAGGACTTTTGATTCCCTGTTTTTTAAACCGCAAATGTTCAAAGATGCCAATTTTGGCGCGCAGCATACAATCCCAATTTCTACCAATTTTAAAGTATTTAAACATTTTAGTGTAAGCGCCAATGCCAATTATATTGAAAGCTGGGTCTTCAAAACTTTTGAAAGGGAATTTGATCCCGCACTTCGTCGAATTGTTATAGTAGATACCATTAGCGGTTTTGATTCCTTCAGGAGCTACAATTTCAGCACCGGTATAGGAACCACAATCTATGGCCTTGTAAATTTTGGTGCCGATAAAAAATACCAGGCCCTGCGGCATGTAATGCGGCCTTCTATAAGTTATAATATCAATCCTGCCTTTGACCAGTATTATGATGAATTCGAGATCATAAATGAGCAGGACCCCTCTTTAAACCGAATTGAGACCTTTTCACGGTTTCAGGGTTCATTGTATGCACCACCCGGCCAGAATTTCTCCAGTTCCATAGGTTTAAACCTGAGCAACAACCTTGAAGCTAAGGTGAGAGACCGTGACAGCACTGCAACAGAACCAAAGAAAATTACCCTTTTAAGCAATTTTAATCTTAGCACGGCCTATAATCTGGCCGGAGATTCCCTAAGACTGGCGCCCATAAATGTAAGGGGAACAGTCCCTATTATTCAAAATAAACTTGATGTGAATGTTGCCGCAAACCTTGATATGTATGCTTTGGACAACAATAACCGCCGTATAGATAAGCTCAACATAAATAATGGAGGAAGTCTCTTCAGGTTTACTATGGCCAATGTGAGCTTTGGATACAACTTCTCCAGCACAGATTTTGCCGGAGGTGAAGAAAATAAGGATAAATTGGATAATGAGACCTTCCGCAGTGGTGGGCGGCCCGATGATCTCTTTGGAAAGGGAACCGATATTGATGGAAGGTTTACAGACGAGGAAGATGTTTTTGAAGGAAAAGAGGAGCGAAATGACCAGTGGTATAATTATAAGATCCCCTGGAATTTAAGAATTGCCTATACTATGACCTACAATAATATGGCCCGCCAAAATGAGATCTCCTCCCATTCCATAATGTTTTCAGGAGATATAGAACTTGCCCCTAAATGGGTGGTTGGTGGCTCCTCCGGTTTTGATATTAAAGAAGGCGGATTCACCTACACCCAGTTGCGTTTTCAAAGAGACCTTGACAGCTGGAGAATGAGCTTTAACTGGATTCCGTTTAGCGACCGTAGCTCCTGGAATTTCTTTATTGGAATTAAATCCAGTGTGCTTAGTGATATTAAATATGACAAACGCCGTGAACCGGATAGAAGACTATAATAAAGGGCAATTACCTCTTAAAGACCTAAAAAAATCTTTTTGGTTTTGTATATTTCCTACGCCGAAATAAATATGATTGTTTAAGAATATTAAAACAACAGCAGTATGAAAAAGATCATAAAAACTTCCAAAGCACCCAATCCTATCGGGCCCTACAATCAGGCAGTACTTACAGGGAATATGCTTTATACCTCCGGGCAAATTGCTATTAATCCTGCAACAAATGAGTTGGAAATTGAAAACCTGGAGGATGAAACTACCCTGGTGATGGAAAACCTGAAAGCCATTCTTACTGAAGCGGGAATGACTTTTGAAAATGTGGTCAAAACCTCCATATTCATAAGTGATATGAATAATTTTGCCCGTATCAACGCAATTTACGGGAAGTATTTTGATCCTGAAACCGCCCCGGCACGCGAGACTGTTGAAGTGGCAAATTTGCCCAAATTCGTGAATGTTGAAATTAGCGCAATTGGCGTTAAATAGCCTTCATCAATAATTTTGCAGTAGAAGGGTTCGTGGCCAACGGAATGTCATGCACGTCACATAATCTCATAAGCATAAAGATATCCGGTTCGTGTGGATGCTTATCCATGGGGTCCCGAAAGAAAATGATCATATCTACCTTACCTTCTGCAAGACGGCAGGCAATTTGCGCATCCCCACCCAGTGGGCCGGAGAGTAATTTTTCCACTTCAAAACCTGCGGCTTCGGTTTTTTGACCCGTGGTTCCTGTAGCTATTAATTTAATATCCTTAGCCTCAAGGATGGACCGGTTCTCATTTAAGAACTGCACCATCTCAGCCTTTTTCCCATTATGGGCAATTATTGCTATTGTCATTTTATGTAGATAAAATATCTGAAATTCTTAAAAGGTCTTTATTGAAATCGGGTTTGGATTTTAGTGCCTTTTCAAGGCTACAGGATTCAATCCTGTTATTTACAAACCCTACCATAAGGGCAGTTTGCCCATCCAGTAGCAATTCAACAGCCCTCACGCACAAACGGCTGGCAAGTACCCTGTCAAAACACGAAGGATTTCCTCCTCTTTGAATATGGCCAAGAACCGTTACCCTTGCATCATAGTCCTTCAGGTTATTGGTCACATATTCGGCCAGTTCAAAAACGTTCTTTCCAATTTTGTCCCCTTCAGAAACAACCACTATACTGGAAGTTTTTCCTGAACGGCGGCTTTTTTGGAGGGACTCGAGTAAACGGTCAAGTCCCAGGTCTTCTTCAGGAATCAGGATCTCTTCAGCCCCGGCGCCTATCCCGCTGTTAAGGGCAATAAAACCGGCATCCCTTCCCATTACCTCCACAAAGAATAACCTGTTGTGGGAACTCGCAGTATCTCTTATCTTATCTATTGCTTCTACTACGGTATTTAACGCCGTGTCATAACCTATTGTGAAATTGGTTCCATAAATATCATTATCTATGGTTCCCGGTACCCCTATAACAGGAATACCATGCTCCTCCCAAAATACCTTTCCACCCCTAAAAGTGCCGTCGCCGCCAATAAGGACCATGGCATCAACCTTTGCCTTCCTTAAATTATCGGCTGCCTTTTGCCTGCCTTCAGGAGTAAGGAATTCCTTTGATCTTGCCGATTTTAAAATGGTTCCTCCTCTAGAAATAATATTCCTTACGCTGCGGGCATTCATTTCCTCATAATCTCCATCAATCATTCCCTGGAAGCCGCGGTAGAAACCAACACATTCTGTATTATAATACGCACAGGCGCGTACCACTGCCCTAATGGCAGCGTTCATACCCGGGGAATCCCCGCCGGATGTCATTACTCCAATTCGATTTATTCCTTTTGCCATTTAAAAAATTTATGATTCAAAATTACGAAGTATAATATTATAAGGAGGGATATCCGTTTAATTTAACCGAAATTTAAAGAAGCTGCTTTTATTTAATTTCAGGAAAAACTATATAATCGGGGGCCAGAGATTTGGCCGATTGCTCTTCGATTTCCTCCTCCTCGGTTTTAAGATATTCACGATTCATGATCTTGCGTATCAACTCCTTAAAAGTATCAAAATCTACAGAATACGAGATCCCAATTCCCTGGGTAAATCCTATCTCTTCTCCAATAAACTGAATGTTGTTTTCACGGTTAAAGACTTTTGCACGTAAAGAGCCATCCTCATTTAGCAGGAATTGGATCTCTACATCTCCCACAATTACAGATTCTGTAACCCCGCCTACAGGAACCCCTACTGCCCCATTTATAAGAATACGGTTGCTTATCTGGGTGCTAAGCGTTAACCCGAACCTGTCTACCGTTTGCTGGTCTGGCGTACGTTCTCCCTGTACATAATTTACCCCTACCTGGAACTTCCCATCCTCATCGGCAAAAATATCGTTTACAAGGCTGGAGGCCCTTTCCACAAGGGTACCAGACCAGGCATTTTGCCCTATGGCAAAATCTGTATAGAAGGATCCCTGGGTTACAAGGAAAAGCGCGTGCAATTCCCGGGTGGCACGATCTACCATCCTGTATTCAAGCTCAGAGCGTACTGCGCTGCTGGCGTTTGGAAATTGTACGTCAAAGGTAATATCCGGTTGTGCAATCTGGCCCTGGAGCAGGATCACTACCTCTACAGGGATCTTTCGGTTAATAGATGGATTTTCCAGTAATATGGCCGGGTTGGCATCAATTTCATAGATGGCGCTTACATCCAGTTCGGCTTGAACAGGGCTTCCATTCCAGTTTATACTTCCACCAGATTGTACTTTAAAAACCTTTTGAACAAGACCTGCATATTTAAAATTATATACCCCTTCGTATACCACGAAATCTCCCCACATATTGAATTTTCCATTGGTATTGATCTCTATAAGCATATTCCCTGCTCCCCTTCCTCTTAAGGAACTCCCGCTGGTTTGGTCTACCACTACTTCAACTTCAGCAGCGTTTGTTATATCAAGATCAAAATTAAGCTCCAGCCCTTTCACCTCCGGTATTTCCAATTCTATCCCTGCAAGCCTGGATGCTTTTTCCTCCGGACTTAAAAAATGGATATAGGAATTATCCCCCACAGATTCGGCATCACTTAAAGGGATCCTGAAAATGGTTCCCCGTTCTGTAGCTGCCGTAACATTTATGACAAGTTCATCTGTTGGGCCTTTTATTGTAGCTTCACCATCAATAAATGCGGTACCGTAATAAAGGGCGTCAATTTCGGCCTGGGTATCCAGCACCAGCATACGGTCTCCGTTAACTTCCAGGTCCAGGAACCATTCCTTGAAATTCCTGTGAGAAATTGTGCCGTCAAGATTCCCCGTAGTCCTGTATTTTATATCCAGCAATTCCACATCATTAAACACGAATTGCTGCTGGGTGAGATCTACCGTGGCAATATTATTAAGGTTATAATCTATATTTAAATAAGGGATCCTGAAACCGGCGTCTTCCAGCTCTATCATTCCCGTAATGTCTGGATTTTTATAACTTCCGGTAACCATAGCGTCTCCTGAAGCATACCCCCGTATATTATCAATTACGTCCCCTCCCAATGGACTAAAAGCGGCCATATTAACATTGCGTAAGGCAACCTCCAGATCTATTGTGGGATCTTTACCTGCAGCATTTATTTGTCCTAACGCACTTATAGATTCAAAGCCCTTCCTGCTTAATCTGGCATCTACATTATAAAAAGTAAGGTCTTCATTTCCATCCACTGCAATATCCAGCCTGCCCATAGGAATATCGTTTATCTCAAGGTCTTCCACTTCCAGCTCGGTATTAGGAAAAAAGGCCCCATCCTCCTGCAGTAAATGTAAGCGCCCGTTAAGTATTCCTGCTATGCTAAGGCTGTCAAGATCTGGGGTGATCTTTCCAATATCTACATCTTCAAATTCAATTTTGAAATCTTTATAAGTAGAATCCCTCATTGCCCCATTAAGGCGAATATTTTCTCCCATATGGGTTAGCTCCAATGAGTCTATCACCAGGTCCCTAAAATTATTTGAGAATACTATTTTATTACTTCTGTTACTGTTCTCATTTAAAAACCATACGTTCTCTTTGAATTTAATGTCTGATCGCTGAATCCCGATTACAGATTTATTATCAGCATTAATAGTGTGAAATAAATTGAGATTGAAAACATCATTGTTCTGTTTTCCTCCCTGCATTTCAGATCTTATAAAAAGCGTATCCCGCAGCGTAACATTAATTAAACTGAATTCAGAAAAATTATAGATGCCGGTGGAAACACTATCGGCTTCCACAAAGGTATTATACAAAGGGTTGGTGTTATCTACCTGGATATTCAGGTCCTGCAGCATATTCCCGAAAGCTTCAATTTTGGGGGAGCGAAAGGTAAGCCGGAATTCAGATTCATCAGACTCTACCCTACCTCTTATAAAGGTATTTGGTGCGAGCTTTATTTCAGGATAAAATACATCTACGATCTTATTATAAATATCAAAATCGAATTCCATGTATTGATTGGTTGTAATAACATTCGGGCGATAGTTTGTATAGATACTTCCTATGGAATTTTCAATTAATGCCCCTACCTCTGAAATTTTGAAATTCCCGGTAACCTGCCCGTTAATAACATCTGGTGAGTTTACTGCAATAGTGCGTATTCCCTGTGCATCAAAGGAGGAAGTAACACTAAGGTCATCGAAGTAATAAAGGTCATTCTGGTTTTGATAAGTGGTGTTTGCAAGCAGGATCGTTCCGTAGACATTATCCAAATTATTCCCCTGCATATTCATTATAATATCCCCTTTTAGGACAGATATGGTGTCACGGGAAATAAAATTAAGTTCCCGCAGGTTTGCATAACCAATAGAAGCTTCAAAATCATATATATTTTCGGCCTTTGAAATATCTACAAGTCCGTTGAATTCCATTTGCAGGTTCTGGTCCTGGGAAACGAGATTTCCATTAAAAACAGAATTTCTTACCGTTCCCATTACAAGGATATTGGAATATTGGTAATTGTTGTAATTAAGCCTTGAGATCCTGCCACGAATTTGGGTATTCAAACTTTCAGGAGTAAAACCTTTCCCGTCTATAAAAAGATTAAAGGTGGTTTTACCAAGGTCTTTTTGGCCCAGCAAGCGGCCCAGATTAAAATTATTGACCTGCAGGTCCCCTCTATAAGTGGTGGCAGCAGAATTGGTGAAATTATTCAGAATTATATCGGCTTTGGCAGTTCCCAGCAAGGTGCTTACAAAAACATTTGCATCCAGGGAATTTTTGGTAAGGGTAGCCAAACCGTTTAGTTGTAAATTACCAAAGTCCCGAAGAGTTTCAGGCAGGGTTGTTCCTAATACCGAAGGGAGGAGATTTACAAGGTCATAATAGTTTGTGGAAAAACGTTCAAAATCTCCGGTCATTTTAAACTTTTCCATATCGGCAGAAAAAAGGCCTTCCAGTCTTACTTTCCCATCTATGAAGCTGCGGTCCATTCCTGCAAGCTCCAGATCCTTGAGCACAAAATCATTTAATGTTCCTTCTATATCACTGCTGATAATAAGGTTTTCATTCTCGCCAAAGGGCTCATAAAAAAGCCGGAGATCATTGGTAGAGAATTTGGATTCCTTAAAATTCCCAACGATTTGGACTTCATTGGTGAAATTGGAAAAACTCTCGTAATCCAGAGCAAGGTTGGCATCCAGATAGGAATCGGGGGTTTCCAGGATAAGGTCTTTAAAGACCATTTGGGTGGGGCTATAGGAGAATTGCGTGCTCATATGCACTACTTCAATTCCGGAAGCTTCCCTCGCTTTCAGGGAATTAATAGAAACCGTAAAATCACTATCTACCACCTTAAGATCTTCCGCCTGCAGGTTCAAATCCTTAAACTCCAGGATCACCGGAACTTCCAGGTTTTCATCTATAAAGGTATAATACCCGTCCTTAACGTAAATATCCTGTATAAACAATTCAAAAGGTTTGGGTTCTCCTGTGGGTTCCTTGCGTAATTTGGCAAGAATGATACTAAGGTTATCTGTTTCTTCCCCCTTATAGCGTATCATTTTTATTTTTAAACCATCTGCAGTGGTATTCCCTAAATTGGGAGTATTGTTTATTAAATTCCGGAGGCTAAGAAGGGAAGTATTTAATTCCCGGGCATATAATAATGTATCCTGGTGATGGTCTTCAACATATACCCGGTTGAGTTTTACTTTTCCAAAATAAGAAAAACTTACCCTCCCCACAGATAGGTTAACATCAGACCGTTCCCTGATAGAATTCGTCAATTTTTTCGCCACAGTAGTCTGTACGGCAGGTATGGAGAAAATGATCAATAAAAACACGAAAACCAAAAGCAGCGCAACGACTGTCCTGATTAGTATTTTCCAGAATTTTTTGATACGCTTTTATGTTATAACTTTGTACACATTAGAAACATTTATTATGCCCCTTTTCAATTAATGACTTCCCAAAACATCTATATCCTTGCCATAGAATCTTCCTGCGATGATACTGCAGCAGCAGTCCTTTGCAACGATAAATTACTTTCCAATATTGTAGCCACCCAGGAGGTTCATACCAAATATGGCGGTGTGGTCCCCGAGCTTGCTTCCCGTGCCCACCAGCAAAATATTGTACCGGTGATACATCAGGCCCTTGCTCAAGCAAATATCGACAAAAAAGATGTATCTGCAATTGCTTTTACCAAAGGTCCCGGACTTATGGGTTCTTTACTGGTAGGTACTTCGTTTGCAAAGTCCCTTTCCATGGGGTTAAATATTCCTCTTATTGAGGTAAACCATATGCAGGCGCATATCCTGGCCCACTTTATAGACGAGGAAAATTTCTCGAAACCCAGCTTCCCTTTCCTGGCAATGACCATAAGTGGAGGGCATACGCAAATAGTAAAAGTTTCCAATTATTTTGAAATGGAAGTAATTGGCCAGACCATAGATGATGCGGTGGGAGAAGCATTTGATAAGAGTGCAAAGATCCTAGGATTTCCCTATCCGGGAGGGCCTTTGATAGATAAATATTCAAAAACAGGGAATCCAAAAGCATTCAAATTTACCAAACCAAAAGTAGGTGGGCTTGACTTCAGCTTTAGCGGTTTAAAGACCGGGGTGTTATATTTTATTCAGAAAGAAGTAAAAAATAATCCTAATTTTATTGAGGAGAACCGTGATGATATTTGTGCATCCATTCAATATACCATTGTGGAGATCCTGATGGATAAACTTAAAAAAGCGGTAAAACAAACCGGCATAAACCAAATTGCCATTGGTGGCGGGGTTTCCGCTAACAGCGGAATAAGAAAAGCCCTGTATGACGCCGAAAAAAAATACGGCTGGAAAACCTATGTTCCAAAATTTGAATATACAACAGATAATGCCGCGATGATTGGAATTGTGGGCTATTACAAATACATACAGGGAGAGTTTACAGATCTTTCAGTCACCGCACAGCCGCGTTATAAAATCTAACTATGCAATTATTCTATCATCCTGAAATTTCTGAAACCGATAGCCAGATCATTTTTCCAAAGGAAGAAAGCCGGCATATTGTAAAAGTTCTTAGGAAAAATGAGGGAGACCTGCTGAATGTTACCAATGGGAAAGGATATTTATTTATTACGGAGATCATAAGTTCTTCCTCCCAACAATGTATTGCGAAAATTTCAAGCGTTGAAGTGCAGGACAAACCGCCGTATTATGTACATCTGGCTGTGGCACCTACCAAAATGAACGACAGGTATGAATGGTTCCTTGAAAAGGCCACAGAGATTGGAGTGCATGAGATCACCCCGGTAATATGCAGCAACAGCGAGCGAAAAGTGGTTAAAAACGAACGCTTTGAAAGGGTTCTGCAAAGCGCCATGAAACAAGCCCTGCATTTTAGAATTCCACAACTCAATGAGGCAATTTCATTTTCTGAATTTGTTTCTTCCACTTTTACAGGTAAAAAATACATCGCCCACTGCGAGGATGATAAACCCCGTAGGTCCCTGAAAAAGGAATTAAAACCCAATGAAACTTCCATTATTCTAATAGGGCCGGAGGGGGACTTTAGCCCGGATGAAATTGAACTCGCCCTGTCACACGGCTGGATCCCGGTGACTTTGGGTAAAAGCCGCCTTCGTACAGAAACTGCAGCAGTGGTAGCCTCCCACACAGCTTCACTGGCAAATGAAGAGTAGCTTTAGGTACCCGCTACCGTTATAACATTTATTTATAATACCCGTTAAAATTCCCCTTGAAATATTTCCTATCTTTCCACTGTTTAAAAAGGTTTGCGAACATATTTCAATGAAAAAAATGTTAGTTTTTTTACTGTTAATAACCGGAGGCTGTTTTACAAGCGTAGCCCAGGAAATAGCGGTGCTCAAATATCAGGGAGGTGGTGACTGGTATTCCAACCCTACCTCGTTACCAAATCTTATAAAATTTTGCAATGAAAATCTTACCACTGCCATAAAACCAAAACCCCAAACCGTAACTCCCGGAAGCACAGATATTTATCAATTTCCCTTTGTACATATGACCGGGCACGGGAATGTGTTTTTTAGCGGCGATGAAGCGGCCAACCTTAGAGCTTATCTCTTAAGCGGCGGCTTTCTTCATATTGATGATAATTACGGAATGAATGAGTACGTAAGAAAAGAAATTAAAAAGTTATTTCCAGACAGGGAATTAAAGGAACTACCTGCCTCCCACCCTATTTTTAATAATGCATTTTCATTTCCCAATGGCCTGCCTAAGATCCATGAACATGATGGGCTGCCGCCGCAAGCCTTTGGAATCTTTGAAAATGATCGGCTTTTGTTGCTGTTTACCTATGAAAGTGACCTTGGAAATGGTTGGGAAGACCCTGCGGTACACAATGATCCACCCGAGGTAAGGCTCAAAGCCCTGCAAATGGGGGCAAATATTATTAAATACGCTTTTGAGAATTGAGTACCCAACTATCCCATAAAGAACATGGCACGCCCGTGCAACGTTTTCCTATAATCCTGCTTGCAGATAATTTGATGGGAGATGCTAACATTGGCAGCCTTTTCAGGCTTGCCGATGCGTTTAATATTGAAAAGATCGTCTTTTGCGGGTCCCCGGTGAACCTAAACAGCAACAGGTTAAAGAGGACCGCAAGGGCCACAGTTGATAATGTGAGCAATGAATTTTGGGAAGATCCTGAAGAAGCCCTTGCCAACTATATAGAACTGGGTTACACACCAATTGCCCTGGAGATCACTGAAGACAGTAAACCCCTTGATAAGGTTCACTTTAAGAATGAAAAAAAGATAGTTCTGGTGGTAGGTAATGAGAGACATGGAATAGCACCTGCTTTACTGGAAAAAATACCATTAAAAGTACATATAACCATGTTTGGCCGTAACAGTAGCATGAATGTTTCACAAGCCGCAGGTATTGCTTTTTATGAAATTTCAAAAACCCTTCCTTCCTTAGCGGAGAAATAATATCTTTACAAGGTGAATGCAAAATCTTTTTCTTACGGGATCTTACGGGCAATAGGTATTTTGCTGGGGATATTTCTCCTACTTTATTTTCTTTACCAAATTCAATCTGTGCTCGTGTACATAGCTGTGGCGGGAGTAATTTCGCTCATAGGCCGGCCGGTGGTTATATTTTTAAGGTCGCGCTTTAAATTACCAAATCAACTGGCAGTTATTATTGTTCTGTTAATGGTTTTATCTGTATTCATTGGAATCATCCTGGTATTTGTGCCTATTGTTATTGAGCAAAGCTATCACCTTGGAAGGATAGATATTGAAGCATTCAAGGAGGATATATATATAATGAATGACCAGATAAACGCGTATCTGGGAGTTGAGAATATAAACCTTCTGGAAAGCCTGCAACAAAGCGAAATAGCAAAAAACCTTGATATCAATATTATTCCTAAATTCCTGAACAGTGTATTCGGGATCCTGGGCGCCACGCTTATTGCGGTATTTTCAATTTTGTTTATTTCCTTTTTCCTGCTTAAGGACAGTAAGTTGATGCTCAACAGTATCCTGGTATTTGCCAATAAAGGGGAAGAAGATAAATTTCAAAGGGTATTTAACAAGATCAAGATCCTTTTATCAAGGTATTTTGTGGGGTTAACAATGCAGGTTACCGTTCTGTTCATTTTGTACCTCCTGCTGCTTAGTATTTTTGAGATCAATAACCCGGTGGCCATCGCTTTTATATGTGCCATTTTAAACCTTGTTCCTTATCTGGGGCCAATATTTGCGGGGATCTTAATGATGCTTTTCGTGATCTCCAGCAACCTTGGGGCAGATTTTCAATTGATCATACTTCCAAAGCTTATTTACGTTATGCTTGGATATTCCATTGCCCAGTTAATAGACAATCTTATAAGTCAGCCACTCATCTTTGGTGCCAGTGTGCGCTCCCATCCCCTTGAGATATTCCTCGTGATCCTTATTGCAGGGTTGTTATTCGGGATATTGGGAATGGTGGTGGCGGTACCTTTTTACACAGCCTTAAAAGTTATAGCTAAGGAATCGTTAAGCGAATACAAGATCGTAAAGAGGCTTACCAGGGACCTTTAAAACCACCAAGCTTTGAACAAGGCGCTTTTACTTCCGGAAGTTCAGGAATTCATTAGAAAGAATTTAAAAATAGATCTTTCAAAGCTAATTCTTAAAGGAAGCCCTTTTCCCCACGTTTCTGTACAGGAGATAGCCGCCCAAATAAATGGTATGCGCAGGGCAGAAAAAAAGCTCCCCACCTGGTTTAATGCTGAAGGAATTATTTTCCCACCCAATATCAACCTGGAACAAACTTCTTCAGAAATTACGGCTAAGTATAAGGCTTCCCTTGTTTCGGGGAAAGAGATGACAGATCTAACCGGCGGATTTGGAATTGATAGTTTCTTTTTTGCTGAAAGATTTGAGAAGCTAACTCACTGCGAACTCGACCCGGAACTTTCAAAAATAGCCTCCCATAATTTCAAAGTCCTTGGAAGAAATAACATACACACCTTTGCAGGAGACGGAATAGCTTTTCTGAAAGATTCACCCCAAAAAATTGATCTTATCTACCTCGATCCCGCGCGGAGGGATGATTATGGCGGAAAGGTTTTTCTATTGGAACAATGCACTCCCGATGTTCCCGGAAATATGGAATTGTTATTTGACCGTTCAAATAAGCTGCTTATTAAGACTTCCCCTCTGCTTGACCTGAAGGCTGGAATCCTGGAACTTAAAAATGTCGCTGAAATTCATATAGTTGCGGTGAATAATGAAGTTAAGGAGCTTCTCTGGCTTCTTGAAAAAGATTTTGCTGAAAAAGAAATTCGTATTAAAACAGTGAATTTCCTGAAAAAGAACGTTCAGGAGTTTGAGGCGGTATATGCCGGAAATTTGGAAGATGCACCTTTAAGTCTTCCCGGAAAATATCTTTTTGAACCCAATCCCGCGGTGATGAAAAGCGGACTGTTTGCCGAAGTTGCCTCTCAAACCGGCACAACTAAACTTCATTCAAATTCCCATTTATTCACAAGTGACGAAATTCAGCATTTTCCCGGCCGAAGTTTTAAAGTTCTTGAAATACTCCCCTATTTAAAAAAAATATTGAAAAAACACCCCGCCTTTAAAAAGGCAAATATCACAACCCGTAACTTTCCCAAAACTGTAGAGGATTTGAGGAAAGAATTAAAGATTGAAGATGGCGGCGATTCTTACCTGTTCTTTACCACCAATTTAAATAACGACAAGATCATGCTGGTATGTGAGAAGATATAAAGTATTACATTTATAAGTACGTTAGCTGCGAGCAGAAAATGAAAAAATGAATTTTAACCCTTTCCCAGAATTAAAATCAGAAAGACTTTTTCTGAGAAATATTTATGAATCAGATAGTGATGCTATTCTTTACCTGCGCTCTGATAAAACTATCAATAAATATATTGAAAGACCTGAACATAGAAAGACTAAGAATAAATCTGATGCTATAAAATTTATAAAAGAATTAAATGAAAATATCACAAATAATAAATCAATAGCTTGGGGAATTACACTTAAGAATGATCTTCAAATTATAGGAACAATTTGTTTGTGGAATTTTTCTCAGAATAATAAGATTGCTGAAGTTGGATATGATTTAAAACCGGAATTTCAAAAATTAGGAATTATGAGTGAAGCTCTAAAACTGATTATTGATTTTGGATTTAATGAATTAAAACTTGAGAAAATAGAAGCATATACTCATAATGAAAATAAAAGCTCTAAAAGACTATTGAAAAAGAATAAATTTCACCTTCTAAAGGCTAAAAAAGATTTAGATAATGACTCTAATGTTATTTTTGAACTTGAAAATTCCATCAGCTAACAACATATAAAAACAATGCTAACTTAGTGCTAATTCGAAAAACTGTGCTCGCTTGCTCAGCGGATTGTTCTGCGGACAATCAAACTCGCCATCTCGCACTGTTTTTATACAGGACGTTGGCAACAAACACTAAAAACTAAATTCTATGAGCATATTAATTATTCCATTCGCAATTTTAACGGCAGTCCTATGGATATGGGCATTTGTTGATATCATAAGGTCGAGATTTGAAAATTCTGCAATCAAAGGCTTGTGGATACTCTTAATTTTTATATTTCCCGTTTTAGGGTCTTTAATTTACTTCCAGTTCGGAAAGAAATATATTGAGAAGCAAAGAAAATTTAACCCTGATTTTAATAGAACCTCGTAAAAAGTAGTGGAATCTGATTCATTCCCAGGTTAAATGTAAACAGCAATCGTAGGACCCTGGCGTATTTAAAAAGCACAGGCAAAATATTAAAAATGAGTAAAATAATATTTGACAGTGGAATCTCTCTTGACGGATTTTTTGCAGGAGACAATAGAAGCCCCAAAAATTCTATGGGTGGGGTTTCAGGAAAAATTCATGGGTGGATGTTTAACCAAAAAGCTTTCTGGGAATATCTGGGAATAGAAGAAGGAAATGAAGATAGTGCAGACGGGAAATTGATAAGAGAGACTATTGGACGAACCGGGGCTTTCATTATGGGAAAACGTATGTTTGAGGAAGGCGAAGTCAGTTGGCCAAATGACCTTTATAAAGCAAACGTGTATGTTTTAACGCACGAAAAGCGTGAACCATGGGTTCAGGAAGGCTCCACCACCTTTTATTTTATTAATGACGGAATAGAAAGTGCACTTGAGAAAGCAATACAATCTGCCAAAGGAAAAGACGTAAGAATTCAGGGCGGAGCAAATACCATTCAACAATTTCTCAACGCAGGGCTTGTTGATGAATTTTTAATTCACATAGCACCGGTTTTCCTGGGAAGTGGAATTCGATTATTTGACGGGATTAACAAAGATAAGTACGCCCTTAAGATCGAAGAGGTAATTCCATCGAATTTTATTACTCATATAAGATATAAACTAATTAAAAAATAGAAAACCGGGAAATTCCATAGACTCCCCTTCTTCTTGAAATCCTCGCGGATTTTCAGTTTGGTGTGTATTTGCTAAGTAATGTGCTAACCCATTTATGGAAAGCAATATGAGCTTTTGGTTAAAAATTGTTATAGATGTTCAACAATATAATAAGATTCCCCTATGAAGTACCCGAAAATAATATCTCTTATATTCTTAATGCTAATGGCAGCCTGCGACAGGGAAGATGAGAGCTCGAATATTTCTCCGGTTGACTCCGTTATCCTTATTAGTGCCATAGAAACATCTGCTCCAAAGGAAATAATATTGAATTGTAGGACAAAAAAAGAATATCAATGCTATAACTACAAAATCGTAACGAGTAAACGTACAGGCCAGAAGTCTGTAGAGATAAATTTTGAATCAATCAAAGGTGAAAGATTATGTGCTACCGCATTGGGACCTGCAACTGCTATGATCAATTTAGGAGAATTTGCCATTGGGGAATATAGTTTAAGCTTGAACGTTATGGAATCCCAAAATGAGGGAAGGCTTATCATAACCCCAACCGAAATAAAATTTGAATTTGATAATCAAAATGGTATTGAGATCTTAACTCCCATTGTCCAAAGATAATTCTAAAGCCACATGACAAATGAGAGTTTGTCGTGCTAAAAGATTCAAATCTCTTCCAGGTTACCTGAAATCCCTGAAAACCTGAGGTTTTCTGCTTTCTCCGGGATAAACAAGGCTCTCTATTTCACCGTGGCTTACCAATTCAATTTCCGGGGATACCTGCAACCTTGATTTAAACTGCTCCCTTAAAACCTTAATTTCTTCCAATGCCACCGTGTCCGGTATTTTTACCGTAACGCTGTCCAATCCCAATTCACCCCTGCGAGCTTCTATCACGAAACTATCCACTGTCTTTATGCCGTTGAGAACTTCCACTATACTTTGTGGATAAAGGCTGGTACCCTTTAACTTGATCATTTGCTTTCGGCGGCCTATTACCGGGCTTAGGCGCAAGGTATTTCTGCCACATTCACAGGGTTCCTCTGTATAAGTAAGCATATCTCCGGTTGCGAACCTAAGCAAAGGCATGGTTTCCATTTGCAGGGTGGTAATTACCAGCTCCCCTATTTCGCCTGGCACAACGTGCTTTCCTTCCTGGTCCAGGATCTCGGCAAAGATCAATTCCGGCTGGGCGTGATTTCCCTTGTGAATTTCACACTCAGTAAAAGCGGTAGCCATTTCGGTAGAGGCATAGGTGGAATAAATTTCAATATCCCATAATTCCTTAAGCCGCTTTCCCAAACTGTTAAGTTCAAATTCAATATTGCGTACCGGCTCCCCAATGCAAATGGCAGCTTTTACTGATGAGTTTTTATAGTCTATTGAATTGGCCTCGGCATACTCCACCATTTTAAGCAGAAAGGAAGGAACTGCAACAAGATATTTAGGTTTAAACCTTTCTATAGAATCCCACTGCAGTTGAGGCAATCCGCTGCCGGTACGCACAATTCCGGCCCCAAGTTTCCTTAAACCTAAAAAATAAGCCAGGCCTGCCATAAACCTGCGGTCCAGCGTAGTAGTAATTTGCACCACATCTTCTTTCTTAACTCCGGCGAGTTTAAAAGATTCAAGTTCGTTGTTGGTGAGGCGGTCAAGATCGGCATTATTTAGGGCAAGGCTAACCGGCTTTCCCAGGGTTCCCGAGGTGGTCACATGGTCTATGATCTCTTCCGAAGGAACACATATAAAATCTTCATTAAACTCCTGCAGGTCTTCTTTGGTGGTTACAGGCAGGAGACTAAAATCATTATAGGACAGGATGGCATTTATATCAATATTATCTCTTTTAAACAGCTTCTTATAAAAGGGAGAATGCAACTGTAAATACACGAGTTGTTTTTTAAGCTGCAGCCACTGCAATTCTTTTATTTGGGATAATGGTTCTTTATGGGAATTGGCCATGATTTTTATATTTTCCGGTAGCTTTTTTTGATCATTTTCTCTAACCGTTCCTCATCCGGTAAAGTGGTAACCTCCCGGTTGAGGGCTTGTTTAAAGTGAATTACTGCTTTTTTATAGTCTTTTTGTTTATAATAGTACTCCCCTGCCAGTGCCCAGGATTTCCAGAAATGGGGATTCAGCTGAATTATTCGTACCACTGTATCTTCCTCAGGTAACTTGTTTCCCGCCATAGCGTTTTCTGCTTCCCGGCTTAAGGAACGAAATTCCATATAATCCCGGTATTGCTTGCTTAGAATAAAATCATCTGCCGGAATAGTTTCTGCTTCATTTAGAACCACCTTTCCTGAATTACCTGAGATAAAGCGGTCGAAAGCCTCATCCAAGTCATAAGCAACAAAAGCTCCCATTTGAAAGGGATTGGCAGAGATCCACAACTTGCGTTCTTCGGGTTTAAAAATAATCCCATGATGCGCGAGCAGCTGGTTGATGGCTTTCTCATTCCCCATGCCAAGAGAAACTCCTTCCAATCCTTCCCTGTTGCGTAGGATTTCGGCTGCTTTAAGAGGAGAAATTGCAGCTTCCTTCTCTATCAATTCTTCCATTTTTTGGAATCTGTAAGTAGTATGGCTTTCTTCCCGGGTCTTGAGATTTCGCCTGTCATTGCTATATTCCTCACTTTGAAAGTGATTGCTGCAAATTAGCCGGTTGGTATTTTCTACCTCATAAACCCCAAAATTATTGGGCGCCACTTCAATTAGAATTGCCTTTCGTTCAGCGGCACTTCCTATCATAATGGCTTCAGAAACAAAAACCTCTCTTTTTCGCGCAATTGCGATTGCTTCCCCCGTGGTCTCAGCATATTGCAATATTTCCCTTGCCACAAGCGCAATGGGGGTTTTGGCAACAAGTGGAATTTTTGATTTTCCGGCGTTAATAGTTACTGTGAGCCCTTTTTCATTCATTCCGCTCACCACGCCTATCATTCCGCCCCAGGTGTACATCATGAACTTATGGCCTTCCGCAGGATTAATAAAAGCAGCTATCTTTTCTTTTGCGAAATCATCTCCCGCATAAAAATCAAAATTTCTCCCCAGCAGTATTTGCCCGTCCCTGGTTTTGGAGTCCCAGGCTGCAAAAGAAGTACATCCTACCAGCATAAGGTCCTGAAGTGCATGGCCAATATCGTGCGCCCCGTGAAGATATAAGGCCCTTACGTAAGGTTGAGCAAAGGAATTGTATTCCGGCAAAGCAAATCGTGACACCCCGTAAATTTCAGCTTTATATTCTTCGGGTATGTGTAAATGCATTTTACGGTTAAAAACCTTTACAACCTTTCGAAGAAAATTCTGATAGCCTCCCTGTGGCACAAGGCTTTCAATTTTATCCATGATTGCCCGTTCCTGGATATGCATAAGCTCACGGGTTAGGCTTCCTGTAACGAGGCCACGCTCAAGCGCATCACCCTCAACGTACAGCTCCCAGATCCCGTATTGGTTTTTTGCCAGGGAATTATTTCCCAGGGTAAAAAGACTGTCATTATGTTTGGTGCGCAAGGTATCAATGCTGGAAATTCCGGTGAGATTTGGCCGATCCTCAAGAGACCTTTTAACCCCGCAGCCACTCAGGAGTAATACTGAACAAATTATGTATATAAGCGGCTGCTTCATGATTCCTTTCTTTCGTAAGTTTTATTCCACTTTTTGAAGGACTACTACTTCATTTTGCCTGTACAGGATCTCAAAGTTGAGATCAATGATCCAGCGGTAGGAATACCCGGGATCTAAAATAATAACTTTCTCTGCACTCCCGGCTATTAACCGGTTAAGATCGATTTCAGCTTCCTGCGGGGGAACTTCAGAAATAATTATTACGTTAAAGTAGGACTTTTCCCTGGGAACAAAATCCTGGAATTCCAGATGCGCGGTTGAGGAGGATAATGTATTCAATGCGATTTGCAGCTTTGCCCTGTCGTGTTCTACTCCAACGATCTTTATTCCCGGTCTCTTATACCGTAAATATACAGGTAGAAGTCCTTTTCCTGATGTGTAATGCAGCACAACATCCTTCATTTCCAGATATTCTGCCACCTTAAGGTAACGCTCTTTATCGCTTTCAAATTTTCTTCTTATCCCGGGAAAATCTTTTTTGTAGCGGTAATTATCATAAACCTCTTTGCGGTAATATAGTTTTTCATCACTGTTGGTAATGATTGTAGGATTGAGATAATTTTTAAAAGCGAATGGGGCTTTTCCTTTTAATTTCCTGTCAATAAAGAGTTTTTGAAAAATAAATCCCTGTATTATGAAGGTCACAAATAAAGCTGTGATAACTCCTATTATAGAAACTATTGAAATGGACCTTAGTGCGGGATGCTCTGCAAAGAACAACGCGCCAATACCCAGCAGGGTGGTAATAACAGAAAGTAAAATTGAAGTGCGGTACGTCTTAATTACCTTTACCCCGGTTTCATATTCACTAAGAAATGCATTGGTTATGAAAATACTGTAATCCAGCCCCAGGCCAAATATAAAAGTGGAGATTATAATATTTAGGATATTGAATTCTATATTGAGTATTGCCAGCAACCCCAGGGTTATTACCCAGGTAATTCCTATGGGCAGCAGGGTAAGAAGCGTTAACTCAAGAGAGCGATAAAATAAAAGTAAGATGAAACATACCGCAATGAGCGAATACCCTATTAGCTTATTAAATTCTCCCTTTAAATTCCCAAGGAAACCTTCATTTATTTCTTTGCGGTCAACCACAACCATATTTTGATCTTCGGCAAGGGAATTCAGGATTTTTTGTTTGTTCTCCGGTTTTAAATTTAAACCTGTAGTAACCGTGGCAAAGTTCTCTCCGGCTTTTATAAAATCGTCCAGATAAAGATTGGAAATATTCCTGTAATCATCGAGATAGATAGGTTCAAAATCCTTTGTAAGAAGCTCATAGAAAGAATTGAAACTTTCCGGTTTAAATCCAAACCCTTCAGACTCTGCCTTGAGATCTTCCTGCACGCCCTGTTTTTTCTCCGGGGTCCAGAACTCTTTCCACTGTTCAATTTTTGCGAGTTGGGTATTGGTAGAAAGTACCACGCCGCCAATACTGCTAAAAGAATTGATCTCCTCTTTCTGCTCAAGGGCGCTAAGCTCCCGGTATAAACTGTTATTGTTTTCAAGTGCTTCATCTACAGAATTTCCATAGGAGACCAGGTAGATAGATTTAGCTGCTTTCCCGGCTATTTTCTGTACATTTTGCTCTTTATCTTTAATTTCCCGGGGTTCAAAATTTATTGCTGAAAGATCTTTATTGAAACCTACTCCGGTAAAAAAGAACAGTCCCACAATAAAAATCACAAACATAATGGCTACTACAGGAGTCTTTTTATGAAGATCATACCCGGCAATCTGGTCTATTATGGTATTACTTCTTTCCTCCTTCACGGGTGCGCGGTAAAGGACCGGTATAAGGATAAGCGCCAAGAGGGATGCTACCACAACACTTATTGCCGCAAAAAGGCCCAGATCGTTTAAAGCTTCACTTTTAAGGAAAATAAGACATAGGAATGCAATAGCGGTAGTTGTGCTGCTCATGAGCACGGGAACCGTCACATCCCTGTAAAGCTTTTTAATATTGTTATTGTTCTTATAATGGGTAAGGATATGTAAGGAATAATCAATGCTAATCCCCAGCAGCACTGCTCCTATCCCCAGCGAAATTGCTGAAATAGTCCCCTTAAGCAGGAAGAGAACTGCAATGGCCGTGAGCCCTCCCAAAATACCGGGAAGAAATATAAGCAAGGGAACGTAAAATTTTCTGTAATAAAATATAAGGATGAGGAGCAAGATAACCCCGGCTATTCCAAGGGTAACTTTTATATCAGATTTTATTTGATTTGCATTGGCAACCGAATAAAGCACCCCTCCAAAAAAATCTCCTTTCACACCTTTATATTTCCGGTTGAGATCCTGTTGAACAGTTTCCAGTTCTTTTAGAAAAATGGTATTCCGGCTGGTTTCCGAAGCAGGGAACGAGGGCGAGATGAATAACAACACGTGCCGGTGATCTTTGGAGATCAAAAAATTATCATACAGTTCAAATTCATCTTCTACCTGTAATTCCTCCAGCTTTTTCAAGCCAAGAGAGGTTAATGAAAGTGGATCTTTAAAAAGATATTCTTTAGTTACAAGTCCGGTGGGAGAAATAAGGTTTTTATAATTCTCCTCCATCCTGGTTTGAATACTGTTTTTGTCCAGCCTGGTGGAAATTTCATTATAATCGGCCTCATTGAGAAAAAGGGGCAAATTTTGGTACACAAAATTATAGATCTCCCTTATTCCCTCTTCCGGGATTTTTCCCTGGATATCTGTAATATAATCCGGAAGCTGTTGGTGTACACTATCAAGAAACTCCTGCGCGTAGCGGGTGAGTTCATCGGGCTGTGGTTCCCCGTTCTGGGAAGAAATGGTAACAATGATCTTATCAGAAAATTCGGTATTGGCGAGAACTTTTTTCAGCACCTCCTGCTTTTCGCCTGCCGGGATCAAATTGGAAATATCCTCTTCCAACCGTATGGAGGAAGCCAGAAAAGCCATTACCCCAATAAAGATTGCCAGCCCTGTTAAAGCGAGAACTTTATGTTTAATTATTAATTGATGGAGTTTAACCATTTAAAGTTTTACAACCTGCTTTTGGTTTGCCACCGAAAATAAGAAATAAAACACAATCCAAAGAAGGAATGCGGTTATTCCTGCCAAAGCAAAACTACCCAAAAGATACTGGCCAAGCCCCTCAAGGACCTCTGCACCCGAGTCAAAATCGGAAAGGCTTAATTCCCACGAAAAACCATTTCCCGTTAATAAGGATCCTGCCTGGTAGCTGGCATATATAATCACGGGGATAAGTGGTGGGATACTTATATTGGAAAAGATAAAGGCAATTACCTTATTTAATTTAAGCACTGCAGCCAAGAGGAAGACAATAAGGGTGTGAAATCCCCAGAAAGGCGATATTCCCACGAATACTCCCAATGCAACGGCAGCTGCTTTTCTATGAGCGGGTTCGTCGCTTTTGAGAATATCTTCATTCCAGAACCTTTTAAATCCTTTATCCCTGAATTGCCGATACTTATCTCTTGGATGAATATAGAAAAAGCTCGCAAGCACAAACCACATATATAACATAACAATACGGGTAATGTCCCAGAATGGCCGGAAATGGGTCACCCTGTTCTCTTCATAAAATACCTTTATTGGAATGTTCCTTACATCTACACCACGCCAGGAAGCTTTTACAATGATCTCAATTTCGTATTCAAACTTATTGGTGTATAGTTTTATAGGATTTACGATGTGCAGGGGATACAGCCGGTAACCGCTTTGAGTATCTGTCAACTGCCTGCCGGTAACCACCAGGTACCAGAAATTTGAAAATTTATTACCCAGGCTGGATTTCCCAGGGATCCCATCCCGGCCCATGTTACGGTCTCCCACAAGAAGAATTTCCGGAGAATTTTCATCCCTGTTTTCCAGCTCGTTTAAAAATATGTCAAGATCATCGGGATAGTGCTGCCCGTCTGAATCTATCGTGATCGCATAATCATATCCCAGCTCCCCGGCCATTTTAAATCCATGGTCCAGGGCAGCTCCTTTACCCCTGTTTTGGGGAAAATGGTGAATATCCAGGTGCGAAAAATTTTTAAGGATCTCGAAGGTTTCATCTGTAGAACCATCATTTACCACCACTATGTTACTTGAATATAACTGAAGGTCCTGTAGAACGCTTGCCAGGCTTTTTTGGTTATTATAAGTAGGCACAAGGATGCAACAGTTCAGTTTTTCAAATCGCGATTGGTAAATGGGTGAATGGCTCAAACCTTTGAATTTTAATGCAAAAATATTACTAATTATCGTGATAAGGCTTAAACTGCCGGATAAGTTGTTTTAATTATTTATTTTATAGAATGCATTGATCTTTAAGGCAGTAGCATTATTGTTTTCAGCAGTTCCTTTAAGATTAACCCCCTCTGTACCCTCTGTAATAATTGTATTCAGGATCAGTTTTTCGTCTTTATTGGGATCTACCACAGCAGTGAATTTCACATTGGAAGCCTTTTCCAGCAATAGCTTTTTACCGGTATTGCGCTCTGCTTCTTCCTTAAAAAGCTGCATTAGAATTACACCCGGGGTAACAGGCATATCAGGAAAATGTCCTTTATAAATTTCATGTGCCTTGTTAATGGACAGGCGGGTAGCGTACATTTCACCTTTACGGGAAGTACTATCTACTGTATAAAAATCTTTTAAAAGCATGTAGAGCCAAATTAGGTCTCTAAAATAGGTAAAATTGCAGAAAGATAGGAAGTAAAATTATTGGCAGAATAAGGATTTAATTTTCAAAAATAGCAGGATCAATCTTTTGGTTGAGTTTAATATTTTTGAAATCGATTTGGGTATAATCTCCCTCTTCTTCTTTAAGTTGTACCGAATGAAGACGGTGGTCCTCGCTAAAAATTAAAACAATCTCACTAAACATTTGCTTTAGAGAAGGATCTCGGGAAATAATTACTGCAGAAACCTTTCCTCCCTGGCGGAAGAAACTAACATCAAAATTTTCCCGGTCTGCAAGCAGTTTACCATTAATACTTCCGGAAATAAGACTTACCAATTTTTCAAATAATTTATTGGATCTAAGGCTGGTAACGCTTTTATCCCCATCATCATTTATGAATAATTGATTTTCCTTAAAAAGGATTTTATAATTATAAGGTGCAGAATATTCCCATTTAAGCACATTTGGGGCCTTGTAATAAAGTTTCCCCTTGCTTACGGCACTTTCCTCCATAAGCTGTATGTATTTGGTTTGCACAAAATCACCGGACAGGCTTTCCAGGTTATTTGCCTCAATGGCCACTCCCCTGGTAAAATTTTTAAGGTCCCCGTTTGAAAGAGGGCTCTGGCTAAATGCCACTACGGTGAACAGGTAAATAAGGATCTTAATAATACGCATCTATATTGAATAAATTATCCACCCGAACGGGGCGGTAATTGTTGCTTCGCAAAAATAACAACAATTGTTCCAGTATTTCTACTGTTAGTTTATTAGTGTCATGAAGTAAAATAACATCTCCCGGCTTAATTTTTCTAATGATCCTCCGCAGGATCATATTTTCTGAACTTATTATCGCATCATAGGACCTTACATTCCATCCTATAACCTTGTGACGGGTGATATCAAGGGCGCGTTTGGTCTTTGGGTTAATGATCCCAAAGGGCGGGCGAAATGTTGCCGGACGCACTCCTCCAATCCGGTAGCAGATCTCATCACATTTTTTAATTTCCTCTACCATTTTTTCAGAAGAAATAAATCCCATTTTTCTGGTGTGAGACCATGTATGATTCCCAATAAAATGGCCCTTTTCAAGGATGAGTTTAAAGATCTCCGGGTTTTGCTCAATATTTTTTCCAATACAAAAAAAACTGGCTTTTACGTGATATTTATCCAGGACCTCCAGGATCTTCAAAGTATTCTCTACAGGACCGTCATCAAATGTAAGGGCTATCCTGCCGTCTTCTTCAAAAGGATTGTTGTGAAAGGCCTTTAAAAAAAAATCCAATTGGACATTGGTGGAAATAATAAGTATAAAACTCAGGTAACCTATAATGAAACCTATGATCAACCAGGGAGAAATATAATTGAATGCAGAAAAAAATGCTCCTACCAGAAGCAGGGAAAGAATTATTCTATTTAAGGTTTTGAAATTCACGAAGCCCCGAGGAGTATTAAACTGTGATTTTCTCCAAGGTACTGATTATAAATAAGGATCTTCTTCAGTTTTTTTACAGGGAGGTCATTTAGCTTGAGCATTGGCGAAATTTCCTCCCCTTTTAAAAATTTGCAAGCCAGCCAAAGGGCATAACCCGTAACGGTATCATAATCTCCCACCACATGTTTATAACCAATCTGTAAATTATTTTTAAAGAGCCCGTTCTGCAGGAAATGATAGAATTGGTCATATCGTGAATCCCCATTATTTCCCAGAATTATAAGGTCAATTTCTTCTGCGGAAACTGAATTATTCCTTAAAAATGCCTCAATTTTTAAGGAAGATTTCTCCGGAATTGAAGTACTAAAAACTGAAACATCAAGCAGCGAGGCATAAGTTCCTGAACTCTTCCGAGGTGAAATGGTAAAAAAATGAGCCCCTTCTGAAGTTATAGTCCCCGGCGTAGCTATTTCCAATAGATCAAGGTTTTTAATTTCCTTTTCCTTCAATTGCCCGTCAAGGTACATAAAGGAGGTGATCTTTTCTGAAATTTCATCTACACCACCCACCAGCACCGATATTGGGCCGGATTGTTCATCGATGAGCAATTGAGCATCGATAAGGGCAGATTCAAAAGAGGCGGAATTCTGACTATAAGTAACATTATAGGCAGTACATTTTAAAAAGAGCGCTATTTGCCCGCCAATGGTATTATGGGTTGACTGTATAAAAGAAGTGGGCGTGAGTAATTCCTCTTTGCGGTCCAACATTTCATTAAGGAACTTCTCGGTATCCTGTTTGCATCCCTGGCCGGTTCCGGTAATGATAGCATCCGGCAGCTCAATTTCAGCATCCTTGAGAGCCGTAAGGGAAGCGCTAAGGCCCATTTTTATTGCTTTTGACATCCTGCGCAGGGCCATAGCAGGAATAAATTCTTTAAAATCCTCAGAAACAGCGGGTATTATATTTTGGTGGTATTCCAGCGGAACATTGGAAAATACGGCATTTTCTTCCTGGGCAGAGATGCTGGAAATTCCGTTGATATATATGCTATTTTTCATCCCTGCTGAAAATTAATGAACTGCAATTTCCGCCAAACCCGAAAGAATTTGAAAGAACATTATAGATCTCTTTTTTCTCCAATTCAAGAACCGGCCTTAGCTGTGTTTCTTTCATTGGAGCTTGAAAATTAAGATTGGGAAACATTTCACCGGTTTGTAAACCTAAAATACTAAAAACGGCTTCAATGGCACCGGCGGCAGCCAAAGTATGCCCGGTAAATGACTTGGTAGAACTAAAAGCGGGAAATTTTTCTCCAAAAATCCGTAGGAGAGCCCGGCTTTCAGAAATATCGTTGTTTAAGGTGGCGGTACCATGGGCATTGATATAGTCAATTTTATCAGGCGTTATTCCTGCGACACACAGGGCTTTTTGAATTGCAAGAAAAGCCCCTTCTCCTGTTTCAGAAGATGCGGTTTGATGAAACGCATCATTGGAATTTCCGTAACCCGAAATCCTGCCTAAAACTTTCTTTCCATCCAGGATATCTTCGGCCTCAAGAACCAGAAATGCCGCACCTTCTCCTAAATTGAGTCCGCTGCGGTGCTGGTCAAAAGGTTTGCAGTTTTCTTCTGAAAGGATCTTGAGCGAGTTAAAACCGTTCAAGGTGAATTTGGTCAAACAATCTGTTCCGCCCACAACAACACGTTTTAGTTTTCCAGCTTTTATCAATCTGGCACCAAGCATTATGGCATTGGCAGAAGAAGAACAGGCAGTGCTTATGGTACTGGTATACCCCCGCAATTTTAACTGATCTGCAATTTGGGTGGTTGTAAACCCGGGATGCTGGGCCCGGATAAAGTGCCGGTTTTCTTCAGAATCCCGGAATTTTCTGAAAAATGTTTCGGTCATATCCATTCCTCCCACACTGGTACCGGAAATAAATCCGGTTTCTTCCAACATCTCCTCCGTCAATGCGGAGTTGGAAATAGCCTCTTTTGCGGCTAATATACCCAGCAAAGCAGCGCGGGTAAAACTTTTGGAGGGTGCAATCTGCAGGATTTCTGCCAGCTCCTGATTGGTCTTCTTAATCTCCCCAACCGGTAAATGGGTGTGTTGGGATTTTAATATTTCGGGAAAGGAAATTCCATGGTTGGAAGTTGCAAGCGAACAGTAATTTTCCTCTACATTGTTGCCAATAGAAGAAATAATACCCATTCCCGTAATGGCAACGCCTTTCCCCATTGGATTATATTGATCTGTGAGCTTCTATATATTCAGCCATTTTATCAATTGAAACAAAGATCTCTTTTCCTTTTTGAGGATCGTCCAGTTTGATCCCGTATTCCTTTTCAAGCAGGACAATAAGTTCCAGGGCATCTATAGAATCAAGTCCAAGGCCGTCTCCAAAAAGCGGTTCATCATTGGCAATATCATTTACCCCCAGTTCTTCCAGGTTCAATTGTTCAATAATACTTTGTTTTAATTCAGTTCGCAGATCGCTCATTTTCAAAATAGTATAATTCTTCTAATTGTTCCGCAGAAAAAACCAAATCGCCTTCCCGGGAAACCAGGCACAAAAATACATCATATTCAGCATTTTTCCATTCAATCCAGCCACAAACCGCTGCCGGAATACCGGAATTTTCCAATAAAACACCGGTATAATCTACTATTAAAGCCGGATTGAAATTTTCAGAAATAAAAAACACGTTTTCACTTTGTAATTTGTGCTTAATAGAGATCTCCCCCATTACAATATTTGGAAGGGTATACACAAAAGTTGCGGGTGAAATGATCCCCTGCATGGCAATTTGATGCGCCTTATCTGTCTCCAGGCTTGAAGAAGCATTGGAAAAGACCAAACCAGTATCTGAAGGAATATGCCGATTTTTAAATAAAACTTCGCTGGCGAGAATTCCCAGTTTTGACAAGCCATCCATTTTATGGAATTTAGGATAGGAAATATCGAGGGCCGTATATGCTTCCTTCAAAAAATCATTAAGCTCCCGGGATCCCTCTAAAGAAAAAACCTCTTGCTTATCAAGGAAGATGCGCTGATCTTTTATGTGAACAAAAGCGGTTATTTTAAATGCCATTTTCTTCCTTTTTAAAGATCAGTGCCAGGTTACACCCCCCAAATCCCGAAGCCGTTTTAAGGGCATAATTCAAAGCTGATTTCCTGTTTTCATTTATTATATGCAATGGTTTTGACACCCCGTGGGCACTGTAATTAAGCGATGTGAACAACCGGTTTTGAAGCATCGAGTGCTTGGTGAGAATACTTTCCAGCAAGGCCGATGCCCCCAGCGTATGACCATAATATCCCTTAAAACTATTAAGCGGAACCTCATTTAAACCAAGCCTGTTAAATGCTATGGCTTCCATCTCATCATTAAACAACGTGGCGGTACCGTGAGCGGAGATATAATCTATTTCCTGTACTGAAATTTCCGTTTGTTTAAAGGCATTTTCCATGCTCCTCACCAAACCTTCCCCGGTACGGGAGGGCCCGGAGATATGATTGGCATCATTGGCAGAAGCTTCTCCAATTAGAGAAATTACGGGAACGCCTGCAGGCCTTTTATTGGTTACCAGAACCGCTACTGCCGCCTCCCCAAGACTTATACCTTTGCGATCTGCAGAAAATGGTTTACAGGGTTCATCGCTTATTGCGAGGAAGGAGTTAAATCCCGAAACCACGAAATCTGATACCAGGTCTCCCCCTACCACGATGGCCTGCTCAAATTTCCCTGCCTTCATTAAACGTTTTGCCACCGCCAGGGCCAGCCCTCCCGAAACACAGGCATTGGAAACCACAACAGGTTCTGTTGTAAAGCCAAAAAAGTTTTTAATCACTTTGGCCAATTCAGTAAGATAAATGCGGTTTTTGGGGAATGGGGAGCTTTCTCTCAACACATCAATATTTCCCTTGGTGGTAGAAATTATAAGGGCGGTATCTGTAATGTTTAATCCCGGATTAGCGGCAATCACTTTATGAACTGCCAGCAGCATCATTTGCTCTAATTTCGTAAACTTTTCAGGGGCTCCTATTTTGATAAAAGCCTCCCGCAAAAGATCAGTTTCAATGATCCCCGCATATAATTCTCCCTTGGGTAAACTTTTGTATTTATGAAGTTTTAATCCCGGGATATTCCTTGATACCGCCTCCAGATTTTCTTCAGTCGAAATTCCAAAGGGCGATACAATAGCGTCATCCAGCAGGTAGAGGTCTTTCATTTACAGCAGTCCGGTTTTCTGCTTCCAATCTAAGAAAAATGGCGGGATTGATAATAACATTTCCCCTTTATCATTGAGAAAAACCTGCATAGTCTCGCCGGTGCACACAAGTTTTTCGTCTTTAAATATCTTATATTGAAACAGGATCTTAGCGGCCCCTGAATCTATATAAGTCGATTCCACCTCAAAAATATCGCCGTATTTCAAGGGTAATTTATGCTCGCAAACAGATCTTACAATCGGCATGGCAATTCCCTTGGATTGGGCATCATGGTATGAGATACCGTGCTTCCTGCCAAAATCTTCCCGGCCTTCCTCAAAATATTTCAAATAATTTCCATGCCACACAATTTGCAGGGGATCGCATTCGTGAAACCGTACCCTTAAAGTTGTTCTGGTTTTTAAAGGAAAGGCTTCCGGCATTAATCTACTGTTACGGTTTTCATTTCGCTGAGGGCAATTACCTTCCCTTCTTCATTTTCAGTACGTGCAGAAACCGAAGTTACATTCATCACCTCATGCAGGATCTCTACATAGGTTCGAAGTTTGGTTCCTGCTTTTGGAAGCTCTATAATTTCTACCGATTTGATCACTCCAATAAATCCGGTTTTGGGCTTTGTTAACCCTCCGATAAAACCCTGGTACCCGCGGTGCAGGGACATACTTTGCGCCATATGTTCAATCAATCCCGCTTCAGAAAAAATCCCGTTTTCCACCAGAATATTATCCGGCGGAATATCAAATCCCGTTACTCCGGTAAGCGGTGTATAATCAAATAAAGTATCAACCATTACAAATGGTGGCTTTTGCGGAATTAGATCCAGCACACGGGTAATAAAAAAAAAGGGTTGTTTAGGGAGCTCTTCTTTCATTTAATAAATTATTTGTGATCATTCCAGTAATCATAGTAATTATACCACTGATGCGGATATTTCTTTACCGTGTTTTCCAGGTTTTCAAGATACAATTTTAATAGTTCTTTCCCGGTCCTTAAATTTTCACATGCTGGCCGGGCATAAAAGTGATAATGGAAATTCTTTTCCCGCATAATATTTACGAACAATACAGGAATGGAATTGCGCACAGCCAATTTAAATGGCCCCTGCGGAAATTGGACTGGCTTGCCTAAAAATTCCTGCTCAAAGGTTTTGGTACCTTTGATATATCTATCTGCCGCGAAAACAAGCAATTCATTTCTCTCTAAAGCCTGTTTCATTTTAAAGATATGGGAAAGGTCATCCTGCAGCACTATTGTTTTCAAGGTAGATTTTCCGGTAACAGATTCCAGGTAGTTTTTAATTTGCTTGTGCTCAAAATCTGTCATCACCAGGTTGACTACCGCAGGGTTATGTTCATTATCAAAAAAATGACGAGCAAGATTAAAATTTCCAATATGGGCAGTAAGGAGAATTCCGCCTTTTTTCTGCTGAAGGAGATTTTTTATATGCTCAATTCCATCGAATTCAAAAGTATATTTATGGCGCATTCCGGAAGCAATGGCCACCCGGTCCAGTTGGATCTTTCCAAAGGTAAAATAGCTGCCATAAACGTTGAGTGCGGCACGGAAAGGAGAATAATTAAGCCTTTTTCTGAAAAGGAAATAGGTACTTCTGGTAGAACTGAAGGAAAAAACTATAAAGTAAGCCGCGACAAAAAGAAGGACAAAATAGGAAAAGTACAGGCCAAAGGTTTTTATAAAGAACACATAGATCTTCAAACCTAAAACGGTACCCCGTGATTTTCCATGCCAGTTAGCCATGATCAGGAATACAAGCCGCCGTTAATATTAATAACTTCCCCCGTGATGTAGGAAGCTTTTTTAGAAGCAAGAAAACATACCAGTTCGGCTACTTCCTCAGCTTCTCCAAAACGGTTAAGCGGTACAAGCTTTTTTAGCTCATTTTCATCTACCCCTGCAGTCATATCTGAAACTATGAAACCCGGTGCTACAGCGTTCACGGTTACTTTGCGTTTTCCAATTTCCTGGGCCAGGGCTTTGGTAGCTGCAATAACAGCGCCCTTGGCCGCCGAATAATTTACCTGTCCTGCCTTGCCTTTTAAGCCCGAAAGCGAAACAATATTAATGATCCTCCCATAACGGTTGGTAAGCATATTTTTAAGCAATGGCTGGGTTACATTAAAAAAACCATTCAGCGAGGTATTTATCACACTGTGCCAATCCTCCGGCTTTACCCATAAAAACAATCCGTCACTGGTAATTCCTGCGTTGTTAACTACAACTTCAATAATAGCTTCAGGATTGATCTGCGCCCAGATCTGAAGTTTTGTCTTTACCTGCTCTGTCTCCTTAACATCAAATTGAATTAATTCGCAACTCACCCCCGTTGCTTCAATAAGCTGTTTTGCCTCCAGCGCGGCCTCTTCACTAAAATTATAATTCAGCAAAATATTATAGTTCAAATCGGCAGCAAGTTTTAATGCTATTGCTTTTCCAATTCCCCGGGAAGCTCCCGTTACCAGCGCGTATTTTTTCTTCATTTAAAAATATTATTTGCCTTGCTTTAAAGGCGAAATTTATGCTTTATTTCTGTGAGGAATAAACTTTAACTACCCACCCGGTAAGCATCGTTTTCTTTGATATAATCCTTTACCGCTTCGAGGGTGGCAGATAGCGGGAAATCCTCTTTAATTTCAGGAATGATCTCTTTAAAGATCTCCACTTTCAATTTGGTTTTAGAAGATAATTTTCCATTGAATTCCAGGTGCCGCAAGGCCTGGATTATAGTTACCACCTCTACCGCAAGTACCTCAAAGGCGTTATTTATCACAGTTTTGGTAGTATTGGCAGCATTTGTTCCCATACTTACAATATCCTGATTGTCATTATTATTAGGGATACTGTGAATATACATGGAGGTGGAAAGCATTTGATTTTCAGCAGATGTAGAAACAGCACTAAACTGGGCTCCCTGCATTCCAAAATTCAATCCCAGTTTACCAAGATTTACAAAAGGAGGCAAAATATTGTTCAGTTTATTATTGAGAAGGTAATTGAGTTGCCTTTCAGCAAGCATACTCAGTTTTGTGATTACCAGTTTTAATTTATCCATTTCAAGGGCTACATAATCCCCATGAAAATTTCCGCCGTGGTACACCTGTTGGCGAGTTACGTCTATTATTGGATTGTCATTGGCCGAGTTTACTTCTTCAATTAAAATATTACGGGTATAATCTATAGTATCATATACCGGCCCCAGTACCTGTGGTACGCAGCGCAGGCTGTAATATTCCTGTACTTTTTCCTTGAAGTAATCCTTTTCAGGATTTTTACCGCTGTATAAATGCTCATTCCGGTCTCTCGTAAGTTGGCTGTCCTTTAAATGATCTCTCATTTTAGCTGCCACTTTTTGCTGACCCACATGCAACTTCGAGCTATTCAATTCTTCTGAAAGATGGTCGTCATAGGCTTCTACGATCTCATTAATGGCTGCCGAACAAAAGATAGACCAGTTCAATAACCTTTGGGCATAGATCACATTTACGATGCCTATTCCCGTCATGGCAGATGTTCCGTTCATAAGGGCCAGGCCTTCCCGCAATTCTACTTTTATTGGCAGGATATTTTCTTCAGAAAAAACTTCAGATGTATTCCTGCGTTTCCCCTTATAAAAAACTTCGCCTTCTCCAATAAGCACCAACGCCAGGTGTGCAAGTTGCACAAGGTCACCCGAAGCTCCTACCCCACCGTGTTCGTAGATTACAGGAGTAATATTCTTATTGATAAGCTCCTGCATTATTAAAACCGCAGATGGATGAATGCCAGATTTTCCCAGTGCCAGGGTATTTAACCGCGCGAGCATTAAAGCCTTGACATATAATGGCTCCATGGGTTTCCCCATACCGGAGGCGTGACTTCTTATAAGGTTATATTGAAGCTGTTTGCGATCTTTATCCTTGATCCTGTACTGGGCCATAGGTCCAAAACCGGTGTTCACCCCATAAATGATCTTGTTTTCTGAAAATTCCTTCAGGAAATCGAAGCTCTGCGAGATCCTCTCCATGACCAGCTCATCCAGTTCAATTTTACTGTCCTGAAAAAGTACATGGAAAAAACTTTCAAAATTAAGGGCATTTTTAATGTGAAGCATAAGCCTGAAATCCTTGTGGTTGGGGTTATTGATCTTGCATTGGTGGTGTTAAAACTCTTAACAAATGTACTATATTTACCCCGCAAATGAAATGGAATGAAAAAGGAAATTGCAGAAGTACTCATAATTGGCGCAGGGCCATCGGGAATGGTGGCTGCCGCATATCTTCATAATCAGGGTATTAATGTAAAAGTGGTGGAAAAAGCAATTTTTCCGAGATTCAGCATTGGAGAAAGTCTCATCCCGCAATGTATGGATAACCTGGAGGAAGCAGGTTTGCTGGAGGCGGTAAAGAAAATTGGTTTTCAGAAGAAATTTGGTGCCCGGTTTATAAAAGGAGATAAGGTAGGGGAATTCGATTTCAGCAAAAAATATGGACAAGGCTGGGACTGGACCTGGCAGGTGCCCCGTGCCGATTTTGATATGGCTTTAGCCGAAGAGGTGAAAAGCCAGGGAGTCGAGATACGTTTTAATACCGAAGTTGTCAAGGTGGAATTTAATGGGACAAAGTCTGTTACCACCCTCATAAACTCTGAAGGGAAATTATCTCAAGTCGAGGCCGGTTTCATTATAGATGCAAGCGGATTTGGAAGAGTGCTCGCGGGACAATTAGGCCTTGAAGCCCCGCCGCAGATAGCAGCACACTCCTCTATTTTTACCCATATCAAAGAAACAAATCGGCCCACCGGGAAAGAAGGCGAGCTTATCACTTTTGAAGTATTAGACACCGGAGTGTGGTTCTGGTATTTTCCTTTTTCCAATGGCAATTCCAGCCTGGGATTTGTAGCCCCTAATTCCTGGTTTAAAGAATTCCCCCAGGATAATGCTTTAGCATTGAAAGAAATGCTGGGAAAACTGGAGTTTTATAAAGGCAGATTTAACGATTATTCTTTTTTATTTCCACCCAAAAAAGTGGAGAATATTTCAAAAAATGTCACCCGGTTATATGGTGAAGGTTATGTTTTAACCGGCAATAGTGCCGAATTCTTGGACCCTGTATTTTCTTCAGGGGTTTCCTTTGCCACCGCATCGGGTCTTCTGGCCGCAAAACTGGTGGTAAAGGAATTAAAAAACGAAAAGCCCGACTGGGAAACTGAGTATGTGGATTATTTAAAACGGGGAATTGATGTTTTCTCAACCTATGTAACCGAATGGTATACCGGTAATTTACAAAAGATCATTTTTCATCCCTCTCCAAGTCCTGAGATCAAAGCACAAATTTGTGCCGTACTGGCAGGATATGTTTGGGATGAGAGTAATCCCTTTGTAAAAAAACATAAGCGGATTGTTAGGAATGTTGCCAAACTTATCGAAATGGAAGAAAAAACCGGAATACCGGCAAAAAGTTAAAAATCTGATGTCAAAGCACTTACTTTAAATCGTGTATTTTTCATTGAAAAAAGTTTTAAAAGGTTTGCATTGTAATGAGGTAAAAGTTACATTTGCAACCGCAAAATTAGTTGCGAAGTTCATTTAAAAGGAGAGTTGCCAGAGTGGTTAATGGAGCAGTTTGCTAAACTGTCGACGAGCAATTGTCGCATGAGTTCGAATCTCATACTCTCCGCAAAAGGTTCAAAGCCTGCCTGGCGCAGGCAGGTTCAAAGTTCAGAGTTAAGAATTTAAGTTTCAAGGCTAATAGGATTTTGGAATTTGATCTATTGAAAATTTACAGCGTAAGCTGTTGTCGCGGGGTGTAGCGTAGCCCGGTTATCGCGCCTGCTTTGGGAGCAGGAGGCCGCAGGTTCGAATCCTGCCACCCCGACGAACCACCTAATAAGTGGATATAAAACACTGTTAATCTATTGATTTTCAGTGTTTTTTTGTTTTTACTGATATCATATGATATTGTTTGATATCACCCTGTTCAGTGAATGATTCGGTGAATACATTCTTTCTATTGATTCACTATCTTAGAAGTACATTACTGTTGATTTGACTTTCGTCTTTAAATATTATTGTTTCACATAAAGACGATTAACATGCCTGATTTTACTACTTTCTCAATACTTTTCTTTACCCGAAAAGTGAACCGGAATTCTCAAAACTTATCCATTTACGCAAGGATTACCGTAAATGGAAAATGCTCAGAAATGAGCCTTCAACGGAAAACTTTGGTGAATGAATGGGATAGTTCCAAAGGAAGACTTAAAGGAACAACTCCCAGAATTAAAAAATTGAATAGCTATCTGGAACAGGTGTATTCAAAACTCCTCGATACCCATAAAAAACTATTAGATAAAGATTCTTTGATTACCGCTGTTAAGGTTAAAGCTTCATACCTAGGCCTCGATGAAGATCACAAGACTTTAAAAGACATAGTGGCTTATCATAATGATAAAATGAAAGATATCCTGAAATGGGGAACGCTTAAAAACTATTACACCACAGCTAACTATCTTGAAGAATTTTTAAGTAAGAATAAAAGAACTGATAACATTTTTTTAAAACATATCAATTACCAGTTCATCACAGAGTTTGAAATGTTCCTCAGAAGCTACAGCCCGAAAAAAGATCGGAAGACCTGCGGAACAAATGGAACTATGAAGCACTTGGAAAGACTTAAAAAACTCCTGAATCTGGCGATCAAATTAGAATGGCTTGAGAAAAACCCCTTTAGGAGCTACAGCTTCAAATTTGAAAAGAATGATAGGCAGTTTCTAACGGAGCGTGAACTGCATATTTTGGAAGAAACTATTTTTTCCAGTGAATCCTTGGAAAGAGTTAAGGATATGTTTTTATTCTCCTGCTATTCGGGTTTATCTTACATTGATTTAAAAGAGCTTACTACGGATCAAATTGTCAAAGGCATGGATGGCAAAGATTGGATTTATACCAAACGAGAAAAGACCCAGCAATCTGTAAAGATCCCCTTGCTCGAATCCGCTAAGGGAATTATTAAAAAATATCAGGAACAGCGTTTAATGGAGACTAAAGAAGTTTTCCCGGTTATTTCAAACCAGAAAATCAATAAGTATTTAAAAGACATAATGGATAGTTTAGGTATAAGGAAGAATATCACCTTTCACTCAGCTCGACATACCTTTGCTACTGTCATAACTCTCTCCAACGGAGTTCCTATTGAAACTGTTTCAAAATTATTAGGGCATACAAAGATCTCCACTACTCAAATTTATGCCCGAGTTTTAGAAAATAAATTGAGTTCAGATATCAGTAAACTGGATCAAATTATTGGAGAAAAGCGCAAGGTTAATAGCAAATAATACAAATAGGTAAGAATGTGGCAGTATTAATTTACCTCTCCCGTAATACCAGTAAATTCAGTGCTTTTCTTTATTTTCTTTCCTCCAGGTAACCGATTAGGTAACTTTTAAAATGATATAATTTCTTCCTAAAACTAAATTTTTTTTTAATTATCTCTTATTGAGGAGAAAACAATTTTGTCCTATTTCATTCTTATCTAAATAAAAACTTTCATTTCTAAGTAAAAAACCGTAAAAAATGTATGGTTTATCGTTATTTAAAATACAGTCAAAAAGTTATCTTTAATTATTACTTTATGTTATTAGCAATAGTTGTATTATAACATTTGGAGTTGGAGTGCCTGTAAGAGTAGTAAAGTGACACCTCCCATATCATCAATTTTTACTAAGCACATTATAAATCCCAAAAAACATGGGAATATAAATTTCTTATCTTAACATTTCATTAATTAATTCCCCAATATGAAAAATTACGTTCTAATCTTGAGTTTTTTACTTCTTGGCTTCTACAGTTGCAATAAAGAAGATGATGCTTTTGCACCTCCAATTACAGCCGAAAATACTTTTTCTTGTAAGATTGATGGGGAACTTTTTGTTCCTAAAGACCACGGTGGTTTTATACCTCTATATGGTTATTTAATTGAGATCCTTGAAGATAATAGTTGGATTATAACTTTATCAAATGGTAAAAATACTTTATACCTTTTTATAAAAAAAATTAATAATACTGGGAACTATGAAGTATTTGCAAGTGATGGTGATCAAGATTTTTTATATAATGAAAAAACCGGTATGGAATTTACAGATAATGGGAATAATATAGAATACATATCACTAAATAATTCCGAAAATATTGAAATTTTAAGTTATACGAATGGACAAAAATTAATACTAAAATTTGATAAAATTGTTCTCGGTTCTACTACAAATAATGCATCAATTATTCTAACTGATGGTAAATTAAATATAAATAAGGAAACTTTGAATAAAGATCAATAACTGTAAAACATCCTACTTATGAAGCAATTTTACATATTAATATGTCTACTTTTTTCCACGAACTTCTTTGCCCAGGATATTACGCCTGAGATAGATACCAAATTACAATTATTAGACAAAAATTACATAATCACTGATATTTTGTATGATCGCGTTTTCCCTTTGGCTAATCTTGTGGAGTTTAATCAGATTTCCAGTGACACCTCACATATCAACCATTTTTATCGGGCCTATTCTGAAATTCAAACAGCCGATTACACTAATAGATGGGGAACATTACAAACCTTTAAAGCCAATGCGGAAAACGAAACCTCTTCTATTCCCATCGGAATTATAAATGTGGATTTTGAATATATGGATGAGGAGGCGATCTCTGATAATTTACTGGATATCCAGGGACAGGACAGTTTACTAGTAGATGTGCCCAACCGTCCCCGTAGCCCTTATATTAAAACAAAAGCCTTGGTAATTAGCCCCCTGACAACAGATACCAAAAGCATAACCGCAAATTTTAAATTGGACAATAGCTTTAATATACAGGGTTCCAATATTACCATTCAAAGTTTACAGGCCGATTTTGGGAATGGCCAGGGGTACCAAAGCTTATCTTTATCAGGCCAAAAAAGTGTGACTTTTAATTCCACAGGCTTACACAACCTTAAATTCAAAGTCACCTTTTCCAATGGCAGCGTTAAATACACTTACGCCAAAATAAGGGTAAATTCCTCACCGTCCATTACCAAAATTTCCGAGAATGATACAAAGAGCCGTACTACAACTGAATTCTGTTATGACGATATAATAACGGCATCCCGAGGCTTCCAGGGTTATGATGAAACTATAGCTTACAAAGGGTTAGGAGAATTTACTGTTTACAAAGGAGGTTCCTTTTATGATAAACCTATAATTGTACTGGATGGTTTTGATCCTTTTGAGGGGACGGATAAAGGTGTTGATGCTACAAAAATTTATAGTCAATTTTTATCTTTTAATGGTGGATCAAGTAATTTAGGATCCAATTTGCGAAATCAGGGCTTTGATATAATCCCATTAAATTTTATCAATGGCGAACAAAATGATGGTAGTATCATCAAGGGTGGGACAGATTATATTGAGCGCAATGCCATGGTGCTGGTAGAACTTATTGAACGCATAAACACTTCTTCGTGCTGGAGCAATGTGCAGCCAATTAAAGTAATTGGTTTCAGCATGGGAGGCTTAATAGGGCGGTACGCCTTAAGGTATATGGAGCAAAACAACATTCCCCATAATGCCGATTTGTTTATATCTATAGATTCCCCCATAATGGCGCAGTAGTACCTACAGGACTTCAGGAAGTAGCAGATTTTATAGAAGACATAGCTAATATAGATATAGCAGATAAGCCTTTGACCTCCCCAGGAGCTAAACAAATGTTGGTTCATCATTATTTGTCCAATTCTAAAACGCCTGCTGGTGCACCAAATTTTCACGACAGGTTTTATAATACCTTAAACAATATGGGTTTTCCCCAGCAAACCCGAAACATTGCAGTTTCAAACGGTATAGCAAACGGAATTGGTATCAATACCCCAAATCAAAACTATTTTAATGGGGAAATAGAAACCGGGGCAAATTTTCCAATAATTGGTATAGGAGCTGATGCTAAAATGAAATTTAGCCCAGAGCGGGGAGAAACCAATAAAGTTTTTGATTTTAGGGCAAAAATAAGATTTCTTGTATTTGACATAACCGTTTATAGAAGGTTTAAAGAGGTAACCTCTAATAATGTTCTTGGAAGTTATGAAAACAGTCCCGGTGGTTTTTATACGGTAGAAAACAAAATCAATAAATTCCTTGGAGCCGATGGTGTGTTTAATACCAATGAAACGTTATTGACAGGATTGATTTTCAAGGCCCGCGCAGAAATTTCTACACCCAGATTTTCCTATATTCCGGTAAAAAGCTCCCTGGCTTATTCCGGAGAAAATCTTGATTTATATGATGATTTTTCAACCCGTAATTTGGTATGCAGTGGGGAAACCCCTTTTGACAGTTATTATACTGCGAAGAATGATAATGAAAGGCATATAACATTAAATTCCAATAGTGCAAATTACATTATTGACGAAATAAATGGTATTCACAGAGATCCAAACGTTGAGCCAAGTTCAGAAAACTTAAATGGGCCTGAATTAATCTGTGGTCAATCTACCTATACTTTTGATGCCTGTGCAGGAAGTATTTCGAGTTGGTCGGTTTCTTCAAATTTAATAATAGAAAACAACACTCCTCATTCTGTAACGGTGAAACCAAAATATTCCACAAGCAAGGGAGCAGGATATATTGCGGCTTCGAGTGCAACAGGTGCTGTATCTACGAAACAAGTTTACGTAGGCGAGCCCGATGCCAATTTACCTCAGGCCCCAACTATCTGTACCAACCAATTTATGATGGATCCTTACACCCTACCTGCCTCAGAAGGGGCAGACACCTATCGTCTGGTTTCTTCCTCTCCCTATTTACAAATAGATGGGCAAAGCGAGGTTACCTATACTAATGCTCCAACCTCAGTTTATTTTACCGCTACCCAGGCAGGCTTTTATCTTGTAGAATTGTTTACAACCAACTCTTGTGGAACAAGCAGGGGTGCCATGTATGTAACGGCAGAGAATTGTACCGATATGGGTTTTGAAAGTTATACTGTGTATCCCAATCCCGCATCAGAGGAGGTTTTTATCGAAGATGTCTCAAAGAGGGAAAACAATGCATCGCCACAAGGTGCGACATATTCACAACAAAACCGGCTGGGAGAATTGTATGACTTTAGGGGCAACCTCGTTAAAACAATTCCGATACAAACCCAGGCCGCCATCACCAGGATGGAGGTTTCCAATTTAAAGGCCGGTCTATATTTTCTAAAAATTCAAGTTAGAAACGAGGAGGAGGTTTATAAAATAATTGTGGCACATTAGAACATTTACATTTTTATAAATTCAATAACAGGGCTACATTTAATGTTGTTACCTTTTTTACGGATTAAAAATTCTATATAAAAATGTGTTTCTAAAACTAAGGGGGGGATAAGCAAGAGGATAACACGCTACGCGATGTTATAAATTCATTCCCCCTTCATTTTCAATAAGTTACAAAATATTGATCTCGAGAATTTACAGTAAATTCCGTGAAAAACTTCGGGAGCCCTTGAAAACAGGAATATTTTTCCGTGAAATTTACAGTAAATGAAGATTATTGCCTCGTAAAATAGTATGAGTTCTTATTTAACTTTTTTTTTCGCCAGGATTATTTGAAAAAATGATTGAAGAATTCAAATCCAAATTCTAATTAATTTCATTGTTTCATGGCATTACCTTTTGACGTCAAAAAAACAGGATTTGAAATTAGCGGCCTGCATAAAGCCGCTTCGCTTTTTATAAGGCCTTTCTAATTTAAAATCCAGAAATGTGAATCACATCAAAAGGTAATGCATACAGCTCTGAAAGAAGTAAGTGGAAAATAGAAGAAGTATTGTATTTTCATTTTCATTAAATAGCTGGAACCTGTTGTTATATAATCAAAGGAAAATGCGCCAGATAAAAAAAGTAAGTGGGGTGTTTAAAAGTTGGATTTTATCAATGACTTTTTCAATACGTTTTGCTCTCGGACATTGTAAGAATATATGACCTTTAAGGATAAATAGGTATTATTTTTTTATCTTTGATATCAAAGACGATCAAAATAAATTAGTCTTATAGTTCTTTCAAGTTTAGTGAATGATTCAGTGAATATATCCTAGTAATAAGATATGAAATGGCTGATACGGGGCGTTTCCAAACGCTTTAAGTTTCCTGCCACCCCGACCAAGAAAAGCCCTGCACGGATGTGTAGGGCTTTTTTGTTTTTAATGGGCGTGAGCTTGCTCACAAACCCATTGAAAAACAAAAAAGACGGAAGGCGCTAGCCTGCCTGGGCTTTTCTTGAAGTCAACCCCAACTCAGGATCACCGACCACAGGGAGGTAATACTGTTATCATAAAAGTTAATCCCAGACACATGGGAAATAAAAAAATACAGGAAGGCGCTAGCCTGCCTGGGCTTTTCTTGGAGTCACTCCCCCACTCAGGATCACCGACCACAGGGAGGTAATCCTGTTATCATTATCCTTGATTCCAAGGCGCATGGGTAATAAAAAAAGACGGAAGGCGATAGCCTGCCGGGGCTTTTCTTGGAGTCATCCCCTTCTCAGGATCACCGACCGTAGGGAGGTAATCTTAATATCATTAAACCTGCTCACAAGCCCATTAAAAAACAAAAAAGACGGAAGGCGTTAGCCTACCGGGGCTTTCCTTGGAGTCACACCCAACTCCGGATCACCGACCACAGGGAGGCAATCCTCACTTACTTAATTAGTTCCTTTCTGGCAAATTTGTAATTACGATTACCGACCAAGAATAATCTGAAAGTCATTCAAAACAAAAAAGCCTCTTTCCGAAATATGGAAAAAAGCTTATTCTGGAATTATGTGGATAAAAGAGATCTAACCTAATAGATTAAAGTTCCTTGATCCAGATATTGCGAAATTGTACCAGACTTGACGCCCCTGTCATTTTACCCGTCTCTTTATGAATGCCCCCATGATGTTGTAAACCAATAGGGCCGGTTTCTTCCATTGAAGGATACAACGCATTGTCTATTACAGTTATTCCATTAAGAATTACCGTGATTCTTTTTCCCTTCAATATGATATCAAAAGAATTCCATTGCCCTACCGGTTGATCTGCGTTTTCAGAAGGTACTGCAGCCGCCCTCACTTCAGCAGGTAAGGATTTATCATTTCTTACCGTCCATAATTCGCCCGAACCTACAGACCAGCACCACATTTGTACCTGCCCTGCTCCTTTCAGCAATATCCCCGAATCTGAATTTGGTCCGAGGGGTTCTATAATATTACCTTTCTCATCAAGCAAATATTCTCCAGTCGGCAATATAGTGGGCAGGGGAAATAAGTGATCGCCATAACCTTTAAATCTCCATTCAACATGCAGTTTAAAATCTTTATACTCTTTCTCACTCCAAAGGCTTTTATCTCCTTTCGCTTCTGAACGGGCGTCGTAATCTATTACCCCGTCTATTACGCTCCAGTGACCACCATCACCATCAGGAATTTTCCACCCACTTAGATCTTTCCCATTGAACAGGCTCACATAACCTTCCTGGGCATATATTGAGGTATTCTGAGCCTTTAAAGGATGTGAAAAAATAAATGCACCCAGAAGAAATATTAAAATTGGAAATTTTTTCATTTTTTTCATTTTAAATCAAGTTATGGATTATAGTTCCCAACCCGGTCTATAGTTACGGGAAACATATTGATTAGCTTTCTCATTGTTGGTTACTTTCATATTATCTATATCCCATTCCAGGCGATCGCCCATACGAATGGCAAGATTGCCAAGGCAAATAGTTTCAGCTACATTCTGGACAGATTCTATACTACCCCTGGAGGATTTTTTTCCTAAAAAGGCGTCAATCATTTCAGTATTTTCATCTCGTAGGTCGGCTCCTTGGAGACTAAATTCCGGTGTTTTTTGAAGATTCCCCCTGGCGTCAAAAAGCAAAGGCTCTTCATAGGCATACCCGGAAATAATACTTCCGTTCTCTCCTATGAACATTACCCCGTCGCCCCCAATTTTCTTGCCGGTTTTGACTAAATATTTAGGTGTTCTGGGCCTTATACCACCCTCATACCAATATACATCCATGGTTCTATTTTCTCCCTGGACAGGGATCTCCCAATTAGCATTACCGGCATGAGGATAACTTACATTATTTTCTACCCACATACTTCTAAAGTCTTTAACCTGGGAGACCTTGCTATGGTTTCCTTCTGCGTTATCAGGTTTTCCCAGATTTAGGATCCTCCAATCTTTCCAGAAACCATAATACCCCATATCGGCCATACAGCCTGCCCCAAATTCGTACCAGCCTCTAAAAACCGTATGGGTATAGGCGGGGGAATAAGGTCGGTCAACTGAAGGTCCTAACCACAATTGCCAGTCAAAACCTTCAGGAACAGATGCGGGATCTGGTAAATAAGGAGAGCCTTGTGGCCACATGGGACGATTGGTCCAGCGATGAAATTCCTTAATTTCACCTATTGCACCACTGTTAATAAGATTTTGCATTACATAAAACTCTTTTGGGTTTTTAAATGCAAAACAATGAGATGCGAGACCACTTTCCCTTGCTGCATCACAGGTTAACCGGGTCTCATTCATAAAATTGGATATTGGCTTATGGGTAGCGATAAATAGGTTCTTTTTAATTGCGGCCATAGCAATGGTCGCATGGAGATGATCTGGTGTCATTATAAATACGGCATCCAGATCCTTTTCTTTTTCAAGAAGCTCCCGAAAATCGGCATAGGTTGTGACAGCGTCATAAGAGGATTTTCCTGTTTTCCTGGCATAGAATTCATTGATAAACCTTTTTGCAACTTCCCTTCCGCCTGCAGCCCCATGAGTTTCCCCCTGGGGTGAACCCCATAAGGGATAATCCATACTTTCACGGTTTGGATCGCACACACTGGTAAATTGAAGCTCATCTCGTACCAGCCACTCCGGCAGCATTTTCATGGCCTGGGTACCGGCACCTATCAAGGCCACATTAATTTTATTGTTGGGAGTGGTAACCCCAGTTCCTCCCAATACGTGAGAGGGAATAATACTCAATCCTATACCGGCAATTGCGGTACGGGAGATAAAAGTTCTTCGGTCTAATTTGTTCATATAGTTGGGTATATTAAAGGTAATTAAACTGGATAGTCGTAATACTGAAAACTGAATTTAAGATAATATGAATTAAATACTCTTATTTTTTAACATTTTATGTGATAACCACAAAAGAGAGTAAATTGGTTAAGGTTAATCACTCCAGAAAATATTACTAGTTAAACATTGCTAATAATTATGATCAGAGTTTTTTGATCCTGATGTTTCTGAAATAAATTTCACTTCCATGGTCCTGCAGGCCTATCAATCCGGTTTTTGCCTCTCCATATTCGGGAAAATCCTTCCATTTTCCTGTGGCTTTCCGGTGGTTCCAGTCACTGGACCAGGGAACAAATTCAACGGTTTTTTGACCATTTAAATAATAAGTTACTTTTTTGTTTGTGAATATGATCCTGCTCGAATTCCATTGTCCAGATCTATCTACAACATCTTCGGCATAGGTGGGTTTATACATCCCGTAGTCGGCTCCCAGGATATGCAGGGGATCTCCATTATTAGCATCATGATCGCGAATTTGATACTCCGGCCCTGTGAAGTAGGGAGCTTCATACTCTTCGCCTTCCACAACATGGTAAAAGATCCCACTGTTACCGCCCTTCGCGATCTTCCATTCCAATAATAGTTCAAATTCGCCGAAACTGTCATTACCAAAAACAATATCTCCCCCAATATCACCTCCTTTTCCAAGGGAACTTATGATGCCATTCTCAATGACCCAACCTTCCGGTAGTCCTTCTTTTTCATTATAAGCCCTCCAACCCCTGGCAGCTTCGCCCTCAGATAAATAGAGCCACTCCCCTTCGTCTTCCGGTTGTGTGGTACTTTCTGTAACTATGGCATTATTCTGTATTGGTTCAGTTTGTTTATTTTTACAAGCCCCTAAAAGAATAAGGCCAACAAAACTTAAAATCACTTTTTTCATTTCGCTCAAAAATTAATGATAAAGAGTTTAATGTAAGAAAAAACAGGCTCTTTTTACTCATATCGCATTCAAAAAATATTTCATGGATTCAGAAATAAATGAGAAGATCGCAACATATTCCTACAAAAGTTGAAGCAATGTTGAATTAAATAGGGCCCAACTTGATCTTATTAAAACTTGGGCCAGAAAAAAAGAGGCTACTCCCGCACACTTTGCATTGCCTGGTGGATGGCTCAAAAACCCTTCATAGTGCCAATCCCAGCGACGACCATTCTTCCTCACATTATAGAAGGTCATGGTGTGAACGTTAAATTTACTAATGAAGAACTTAGGGGTTTTAGGGATGTATTTTCAAAAATTAACCTTGTAGAAGCTCTGGAATCTCATTCCGTTCTACTCTTTACTTTCAAATAGCCTCAGTACCGCGTAATAAGCGGCCCCGTGCATGGGAGAATTTTTATTGGTGATCAAATAAATGGGAATTTCCTCAAGCAGGGAATTCATCTTGTCAACCTGCAGAAATTCCTCTGTAAACTTTTTCCTGTCCAGGAGTTCAAGAACTTTTGGAAGGATTCCCCCTCCTATATAAATGCCACCGGTCGCCTTAAATTTTAACGCTATTTGGGATGTTTCAATAGCCAGGTATCTAAAGAAAAGTTCCATTGCCTCCCTGCAAATGGGGAATCTTCCAGTTTTTGCGCAATCACTTATCACAGCTGCCGGAGGTATTTGTTCAAAATCCTGAAGCAATCCGGCCGGTTCCTTCTCTTGTTTAAAATTGAGCAAGAATTGGTAAAGTGTATGTATCCCGGGCCCTGAAATTATCCTTTCCCAGCTCACATGACCATAGAGATTTTGTAAATATTTAAAGAGAGCAATATCGAGTTCATTCCTCGGGCTAAAATCGCAATGTCCACCTTCAGTAGCGAAAGGTTGATATAGTTTTCCATCCCAGAACATCCCCGCTTCGCCCAGGCCGGTGCCGGGAGAGATGAGCGCTTTATTCCCGGCCATTCCTGGGCCTGATTTAATTTCAGTTAGTTCGTTTTCTTCCAGCGTGGCCAATCCGTAGGCATTTGCCTCCATATCATTGATCAGGAAAATATGGGCAATGCCGGTAGCCTTTTGCAATTCTGTTTCACTTATTTCCCACGGAAAATTGGTTCCTGTAACCCTCCCTTCTATTACAGGGCCCGCAACTCCCAGGCAAATACAATCTATAGCAGGTAATTCTGTATTTTCTTCCCTAAAGGTTTTTAGAAGCGACTCAAAAGATGAATGTTTTTTTGTGAAATAAGTTTTTTCCAGCAATGGCTTGAGTATTCCCTTTTCCAATTGGTATAACGAAAGATTGATTTTGGTACCTCCAATATCGCCGGCAAGAATTATACCCGTAGTGTTTCTAAGATTGCCGGAGGTAAACCGAACATTGTTTTTCTCTCTCCCATCCGGGATCAATGTTATGCTTTTCTTCATATTCCTCGATTTAAATGCCTTCCTAAAGATACTGCAATCACCATAATTTATTTTAACCCGCTGCTGTTTTAAGTTAAATAAAAAGGATTTTCCCGGCTTTATGCTGACAAATATCATTGTTTTTTCTCACCTGCATTTTTACTTTAGGGAACATTATATCATTCTGATTATTAACAATTTAAATTTATTTATTATGTCACTCGTAAAATCCAATAAACGCAGTAAACCACGAATTGGTGGATCATTGATGTCCAGAGATCCATTTTTTGCCGACTTTTTTAATCCCCGTATGGGCCTTATGAATTTGAACAAGATGTTTGACAAAGATTTCGAAAAAGCCATGGATCTTCCGGCTATCAATATAAGTGAGAAAAAAGACAAATTTGAGATTGAATTGGCAGCTCCTGGCTTTACAAAAGAGGATTTTGATGTTACCATGGATGATGGAATGCTAACGATTTCTGCTAACAGGGAAGAAGAAAGCGAAGAAAAAAAGGATTCTTATATTAGGAAGGAATTTAGTTCTCAATCCTTTACCCGCACTCTTTCCTTACCCGATAATATTGATGATGATAAGGAGGTTAAAGCTTCATATAAAGATGGGGTTTTGAAACTCGATATTACTAAAATGGAAAATGCACCAACGAAACCAACTAAGAAAGTAAAGATTTCATGATTTTTTCCGGAAAAGGGGTTGAAATTGTTCAACCCCTTTTTTATTGTCTCTTAAATAAAAAATAAGACTGGTTTATATGGTAAGTCCTGTTCTTTTAGCCAACTGGGATAGAAAGAGGGATAAGAGAGAAAAAACTGCGATAGCGGCAAATTCATCAAACGCAAGTGGGACAAGATTAAGAACATTATTTACAACCGGAATAAAGTAAGCAAATACCACAAGGAGTAACGAAATAAGTATGGCGTACCATATATAAGGATTCCCGGTTACTTCATTTTTCAAGAACGAAGTATTTCTTTTTGGTAAATTGAATACATTGAAAAGCTGGCCCAGAATAAGGGTATAAAATGCCATATTATTTGCCACTGCCGCAGAATAATTCTTATACGAATAGGCATACAGCGTTATTCCTATTACAGCAACAGTAATAGATATGCTATAGATAACCGTAGATTTCCATAATAATTTAGTCATAAGAGGCTCATCCGGATCACGTGGGGGTTGCGACATGATATCCTTATTACCTTTTCCCATGCCAAGGGCCAAAGCCGGGAAAATATCGGTCACCATATTCAAAAACAGGATCTGTAAAGGGAGTAAAGGCATTGGAAGACTGGAAAAGGACGCGGCAGCAACCGCAATTATTTCTGCAAGATTGCAGGACATAAGAAACACCACGAACTGGCGCACATTTTCAAAAATATTCCGGCCCTGCCTTATGGCCAGCTCGGTAGAAGTAAATTTATCATCCATTAGGATCACATCTGCAACCTCTTTGGCAGCTTCTGTACCTCTTATCCCCATAGCTATACCAATATCGGCTTTCTTTAGCGCAGGCGCATCATTTACCCCGTCACCCAGCATACCCACAACAATATTTTGTTCCTGGTAAAAGGTGATAAGATCCAGTTTCTGTTTGGGTATCATGCGTGCAAAGACCACTGCATTTAAAAGCCGACTTTCATCTACTGTTGTAAGTTTTTCGAAATCGGGCAAAGAACCGCTGTGAATGACCAGCCCTTCAGAATTTTCCGGATCTAAAAGGCCTATCTCCTCGCCTATTTTCTTTGCCGTGGCTGGATGATCTCCCGTAATCATAACCACTTTAATACCCGCTGCCCGGTATGTTTTAATGGCTTCCTTCACATCTTCTCTTGGTGGATCCAGAAAGGCCATTACACCCAGCAGGGTAAGATTATTTAGAAACTCCCCGGTGGGCCGCTCTTCCAGTTCCCTGTTTGCAAATGCCAGTAAGCGCAAACCAACTGCCGCGTGTTGATCTACCAGTGATAACCATCGGGATTTATCGGTAAGGTTATGTACTCCGGTATCTGTCAAAACTGTATCACAGAGGTCTAATATACTTTCTATGGCTCCTTTGACACAAACAAGATATTTCCCATTGATGGAATGCAGGGTGGCCATTCGTTTTAATTCAGTATCAAAAGGGATTTCCACAATTCTTGGAGCATTTGTACGAATCTCTTCAATATTATAACCGGTATTTCTGGCCATGTCCAGCAAGGCGATCTCCATTGTATCGCCACCGGCATTTTCCTCTCCGTTCTTAACATTATTGCATAAAACCGCTACCGCTGTTATTTGCGAGAATAATTCATCTTTAGAAAATTCAAGCTTCGTTTCAAAATTAACTACCCTCTCCGGGAGCATGACCTTTTGAACCGCCATTGTATTTTCGGTAAGTGTACCTGTTTTATCTGTACACACAATGCCTGTCTCGCCCAGCGTTTGGACAGATTCAAGTTTTTTAATGATCACTTTTTGACGGGCCAGTCGCAACATTCCCCTTGCCAATGAAATAGTGGCCACAACCGGGAGGCCTTCAGGAATTGCCGCTACAGCCAGGGCTATTCCCGTTTTTATCATTAAGGAAAGGTCCTTGCCCTGCAGGTATCCTGCAATAATTATTAACAATGCCAGGGCAAGGGTAAACCAGATAAGCAAATGGCTTAATTTATTGAGTTTATGCTCCAGCGGTGTCCTGCCTTTATGTGCTGTTTGAGTAAGCGTACTAATTTGGCCAATACTGGTTTTGTCTCCAGTAGTAACAACAATCGCCCTGGCATTTCCCCTGCTTACAAAAGTCCCGTTGAAAACCATATTAAATTGTTCTGTTAAGGACGTTTCTTTGGGAAGCATTTCTGCGCTTTTATTGATCTGGTTGCTCTCGCCGGTTAAAATTGATTCTTTTACACCCAGGCTCTGTGCTTCTATCAAGCGTGCATCTGCGGGCACGACATCTCCTGTTTCCAATTTTATGATATCTCCCGGAACAAGAAACTGAGCTTGGATAATTTCCAGGGTCCCGTTGCGATATACCCTTGCTTTAGTTAGGGCCATTTTTTGCAGGGCATCTACAGATTTTCTGGCCTGCCATTCCATAAAAAATCCAATTAATACAGTAAGCAGAATTACAGCCAATACCGCATAACCTTCTATCCATTCTCCAAAAACAAATGCCAGGATCATAGCGGCCGTTAAAAGGAATATTATAGGATCTATAAACTGCTCGAAGAACATTCGCAGGATGCCTTTGGGTTTTTTCCGGCTAAGGGAATTCAACCCGTATTGACCCAATCTTTCATCAACCTCAGTTTTATTTAAACCTTCAGCGCTATCACTTTGCAGTTGATAAATTAATTCTTCCGTACTTAAAGCATGTGGGAAAGCTATCATTCTGATGATTAATTCCGTAAGAGAATACCAGTATAAATTTAAGAAGTATGTACAATTAAAAGATGATTAACATCATCACTTTATCAATTAAAAGGAAGAAATTTTACAATGAACGGGGTATATAAAAACAGAAACAGGTAAGCCGCGCTTACCTGTTTCCAGTAAGGATCCGGATTCTCTTTTCCAAAGTCTATATTTCTTTACTAAAAATGAAATATATTCTAATTCTGAAGCACTCTCCTTTTCCTCAAAAGTTTAACAGATGTAACACCTGTAAACCTATGTTGAAAGAAACAGGAAAATCACAGGGATCTTCCTGTTTCTTTAAGACATTAAGCGCCATCCAATAATCTACTTTGTTTTAAAAAGTGAGTCGGGAAGACCCGGTATAAAAATGGCATTAATATCTTATATCTTTATTCTAAAGAACGTCAAATTTTGTATTACTAAAATAAGAAATTTTTCAATATCAAAATATAGAAATCTAAAAAATTTTCAGAGGAATTTCATTTTTAACAATTCACCCCGGAGGGAATAAAATGGAGTTTACAATGCAAGAAAAAACTTTAAGTTACCTCCAATTAATTTTTAACCTGATCAATATCATAAAGTGATTTTATACAATTATATATTTTTGTAGCTTGACCCATTATTTTGAAAATAGATCATTTACCCCACAAAAGTAATTTATGCATTTAAACCAATACATTGACCATACCCTGCTCAAGGCTACGGCCACTCCCCTGGATATAAAAAATCTATGCGTAGAAGCTAAGGAACATAAATTTTATGCCGTTTGTGTGAACGGATGTTATGTAGGCCTTGCCAAATCAATGCTTAAAGATTCTGGTGTTAAAGTCGCTACGGTAATAGGTTTTCCACTTGGGGCTATGAGTACCGAAGCCAAAATTGCTGAAGCAAAAGACTGCATCAATAACGGCGCCGATGAAATTGACATGGTTATTAATCTGGGGTTGCTAAAGGCAGAACATTTTAAAGCAGTAGAGGATGAAATTTCATCCATAAAAAAGACCATTGGAAACGCGGTATTAAAGGTAATCATCGAAACCTGTTATTTAACCGATGATGAAAAAAGGGCTGCCTGTAAAGCTGCTTTAAATGCGGGGGCAGATTTTGTGAAAACTTCTACAGGTTTTGGAACCGGTGGCGCCACACTTCAGGATGTAAAACTTATGAAAGAAGTGGTTGGGAACAAAATGCACATCAAAGCTTCCGGAGGGATAAAGGATAAGACTACAGCACTGGAATATATTGAACTGGGTGTAAGCAGGCTGGGAACTTCTGCAGGAATTGATCTGGTCACCATTAAAGAAACCAATTAATGAGTACACATATACAGGCTAAAAAGGGAGAAATTGCAGAATCTATTTTATTGCCGGGAGACCCGCTACGTGCCAAATGGATCGCCGAAACTTTTTTTGAAAATCCTGTTTGTTATAATAACGTACGGGGAATGCTGGGTTATACCGGAACTTATAAAGGCAAAAAAGTCTCTGTGCAGGGAACAGGAATGGGGATCCCTTCTACCCTTATCTATTGTCACGAGCTAATAAATAATTACGGGGTAAAAAACCTTATTAGGGTAGGGTCGGCAGGTTCTTATAAAGAGAATATAGTTTTGCGGGATGTGATAATAGCCATGGCAGCTTCTTCCACTTCAGGAATTAATAATTCGCGCTTTGTGAATGCCGATTATTCTCCAACTGCAAATTTTGATCTATTTATGAAAGCCGCGCTCTATGCCAGAGAGCATAGCATACCTGTAAAAGCGGGGAACGTTTTATCCTCAGACGAGTTTTACGAAGATGATCCTGAAGCCTATAAAAAATGGGCAGATTTTGGCGTTCTGTGTGTTGAAATGGAAACGGCAGGCCTATATACCATTGCAGCCAAACATGATGTAAATGCACTATCTATACTTACTATCTCAGATTCCCTGGTAACGGGAGAACATTTATCATCTGCAGACCGGGAACAGTCATTTTCGAAAATGATCGAGATCGCCCTGGGCAGTCTTTAAACTTTGTGAACATTATGCAGAATAAAAATTTTGACCCTGAACAAATAAAGATCCTGGGCTACAATATAATACAGGAACAAATAAGCAGCCCGCCGGAGTTCAACGTTGAAGCTATCCAATACCATGGATTTCATGTAGATATGGAAGTTAATATGGAACCTACGGAAGATCTTTTAAAGGCCGATCTCCGGATTGAAGTAGTCACCGAAAGCGAAGGAGGCAATGAAGAAGAGGCACAGGCGGTTTTCAGAATAGTTTATATCATAAGAATTGGAAATCTTGCCAATTTTACACTGGAACATAAAGGGGATCGTATAGTTCTTGAAAGTGAGCTGGGCAACTATATTGCGGCTGTCACCTACTCTACTTCCCGGGGAATTCTATTACAGCGCGTAGCTGGAACCGGGCTTAAGGATTTTATACTTCCGGTAATAGATACAGATTCTATATTAAACGGCGAATTAAATAATCCCGATCAATTCCTACTTTAAAAACCAACTTATGCAAAAAAATATGGAAAACATGAAAAGTGGCACCCAAACGCTGTCCCGGGTTTCCAAATTGATATATGATTTTATGGAAGGCAGATAGGAAGATTCTTATCCCGTTCCCTTCATTAGGCAGAAGAAGGAAATTTTTTTTTTTATTTTAAAAGGCAATTAAACTGAATAGTAAGAGTTTAGGGCGGTGAAGGAAATTAATTACCATTTTGCAGAAAAAAAACCTTGTTTTAAATATAAAGAAACTTATATTTGCACCGCGAAATTGGTCGCGTAGCTCAGCTGGATAGAGCACCTGCCTTCTAAGCAGGCGGTCTCAGGTTCGAATCCTGACGCGATCACACCAAGCACAAATCACGCCTGAAAGGGCGTGATTTTTTATTTGGCGCAACCCGAAGCGAAGCTTTATGGGTTGACGCCAAATAAAAAATCGCAGCGGCGATAGCCGGTGATTTGTATTTGCAAAACTGCATCGTTCCAGGATATGCTATCCTGACTTTAAGTGTGAAAACCGAAGCAAAGCTTCATGGGGTGAAGCCAAATAAAAAATCGCAGCGGCGCCAGCCGGTGATTTGTATTTGCAAAACTGCATCGTTCCAGGATATGCAATCCTGACTAAAAAGCGCCACCCGAAGCGAAGCTTCATGGGGTGAAGCCAAATAAAAAATCGCAACGGCGCCAGCCGGTGATTTGTATTTGCAAAACTGCATCGTTCCAGGATATGCAATCCTGACTTTAAGGGTGAAACCCGAAGCAAAGCTTCATGGGGTGAAGCCAAATTAAAAATCGCAACGGCGCCAGCCGGTGATCACAACTCTCCACCTCTTTTCTCAATACAAATTTGTTTCTGCTATTGCAGTTCTAATATCCCCCGTTCCCCGCCGGGCATTCAATCATTGTTTACAGGCTTGGAGAAAATTTACAAACTATCTTCTAAGGGAAAATATTTTACAAAATTCTATCTGCTCAAGTCTCAATATTATTAATCTGCCGGTATAAACATGGAATATTTTTCAGATTATTATCAAATCCCATTTAAAAATATTTTATTAACAAGATCTGCATTGAATTAATATCTTTTTAACATTGAAAACCAAGTAATTGTTAAATAAATTCATTATGCATCTTAGTAGGATTATATTGTATACCTATAAATTTCATCAGATGATTTATACATTAAGTTTTGTTTGTTCAACACCATATGCAATTCCAAGTAGTGAGGTTGATGTAATTTTAAAAGCAATATCTTATAAAAATAAAATTAAGGGCGTAAACGGATTTTTAATCTATTCCCAAGGAAACATTTTCAAGGTGTTAGAAGGGGAAAAAGAAATTGTAGAGGGAATATTCGAGAGCTATAAAAAAAATGCCCTATTTGCCAACCTTATAATTATTTTTGAACAACCATTGAAAAAGATAAAGAATCATGAACCTGCCTTTCATTCTATTAATCATAAATCCGTAATCGACATTGATAAATTAACCCGTAATTTAATGAATAGGAATTCATGTTTATTAAATGTAATTAAGGAGGTTCTTAAAGCATTTAATAAAAGGATTTTAAATAAAAATGAAAAACACTTATTTTTAAATGATTAAATAAAATCAAAAATTAGGGTAAATACTTACTTGTGGAAATTTAAATGGGCTCAACCTTTCTTCGATCCAATTTTTTCATGAAGATCTTCAGGCAAAAATGGTTTTTGTAATATATCAGTAAATCCAGCATCATACATTTTTTCTTCTAAAATTTTTTCGGTTGAAGAAGTAAATCCAATTATAGGCAGTTGTTTAAATTCACACCCCGGAAGTTTTCTTATTTCATAAGTAGCTTCAAGGCCATCCATAACAGGCATGTTTAAATCCATAAGGATTATATCAAATTTTTCTGCCTGGATCATTTCCAGGGCTTCTTTGCCATTGCCGGCAATTTGGAAGTTATAACCCCATTTTTCCAAATACCTACGCACAATCATCACATTTATTTTATTATCATCTACTATAAGAATTTTCATATTGCTTGAAATTTGGGGTACAATGGTGGATATATAAATAGAATTTCAAAATTTTTAAATCTAACCCATAAGTATGAAAATTAATTTTTTTGGTACCGAATGCTTTTCAAAAACAGGGGAAATAAGATTATAAATATATTAAATATGGAATTAAAGGAATAGTTGCTTCGGAAATTCCGGAAAGAAGAACTTAATAATTAAGAAAATATTAAGAATAATCCGCTTACTAATAGGTATTTTATCGATTAAATAAATACTTTTGTCGATTATTGCTTAATCAGCAAATTGGAAATAAATAAAAAGTAAAGTGGAAAACGAAAAGTTGCTGTATTAATTTTCAAAGAATTTTTTAAATATTTCAAAATTCATTATATTCTTTTTTGCCAAAAGAGAAATTAAAAGTGATCCTGTTAAAAGTATTAATGGAATCTGGTTCCACATAAAATTAACCCTATGATTTCTTATTCTCGTAAAAACAACCTATTTACTTTAATTCAAAAAAACAGTGATGCTTTTAACTTTACACAGGAGTTTGGTATTCACGGGACATTTATAGTTGATTTATCTTCTCCCCACCAACTCTTCCCCAATAAAAGATTTTTGCACTCCTTAGGCTATCCTCATGCACACGAGCTGCTACAATTCGAAAACACGGTAGTTGCAGATGATCTTGAAGTTTTAAATTCTTATTTTGACAGAGATCATTTTTCGGAGAATGATTCAGAAATAATAAATTTTATTCATCAAAAAGGTTTTACTGTTAGAATGGAAACCAAATGCCTGAAAATTGACAGTAAAACCAACGAACCTTTGGTTCTCTTATTTGCGGTTAAAAAAACTTTTGACTTTTCTCAAATTGAAAATAATCCTCATAAATTATTTGAAAAGGAAAAGCTTCTGGAAACAGTTTTAGAAACAATAGATGTTGGGATAATTTCATGTAATAATTTAGGGCAATTAACCTTATTTAATAAGGCTGCACGTAGATGGCATGGATTGCCTCCAAAGGAAATTCCAAGGGAAGAATGGGCAGAATATTACAGCCTTTATGAACCAGATGGAACCACTTTATTTAAAACCGAGGATATTCCCTTAGTTGAATTACTCACCCGGGGAACCATTTCAAAACCGGACATGTATATTAAACCAGAAAAGGGAAAACCAAGATTTATTACTTGTAATGGCTCCCGAATATATGATGAGGAAAATAAATTAACAGGGGCAGTTGTAGCCCTCTATGACATTAGTAAAAGGAAAAAAGCAGAAAAAAAATTAAAAATTAGCGAGGAAACCTTCAGAGGTTCTTTTGAAAATGCTGTGAATGGAATGGCCATAGCCAATCCCATGGGAATTTTCACTGAAGTAAACGATAGTTTATGTAATATGATAGGTTACACTGAAGAAGAATTAAAAAAATTACATTTTTTAGATGTTACCCATCCACACGATAAAGCAGGAGATATTAATGACTTAGGAAAACTACTAAGTGGTGAGTGGTCAAGTTTGCAAAAAGAAAAACGATTTATTCACAAAAATGGGAATAGTGTATTTTCCATGTTATCTGTCTCGGTGGTGAAAAACAACCACGATCAACCTCTGGAACTTATAGCCCAGATAACTGATATCTCTGCTTTAAAAGAGACAGAAAAAGAATTGAAGGTAACCCTTTCAAAACTTGAAAACATCCTTGCCGCCAGCACACGGGTTAGTATAATAGGCCTGGATGTTAATGGGGTAATTACCACATTCAATACGGGCGCTGAAAATTTATTGGGTTATACAAAAAAAGAGGTAATTGGTAAAAAAACATTTGCAGATCTTCATTTTGAAAAAGAAACTTCTGAAATAACCAAACAACTTAAGGAAACAACCGGCAAGCGGTTTAAAGAAGAAGAAGTTTTTAAATATTTAACTTTGAATTCAACCCCAGATACCCGGGAATGGATATATCATTGTAAAAATGGTGAAGTGTTACCGGTTCAATTAACGATTTCTTCTATTGAAGAGAATGGCGAACCTATAGGATATCTATGTGTGGGTACAGATATTTCTGCGCTGAAAGCTGCTGAAAAAGAAATAACGGCGGTTTTGGAGATTGCTACAGACCATAACCAACGATTAAGGAATTTTGCTCACATTGTTTCACACAACTTGCGATCACATTCGGGGAATTTTGAAATGCTTCTCGAAATTTTCAGGGAAGAATATCCAGATTTAAAAGACAATGAGATAGTAGAAATGCTTTTAAAAGCTTCAGAGAATTTAAAGGAAACCGTGGCCCATCTCAATGAAGTTGCTAAGATTAATACTTCTATTTCAGAAAACCTGCAACCTCAAAATTTACATAATGCTGTAGACCACGCTTTAGATTCTATTAGAGCAATCATACAAAGATCTGGACTCCAGGTATATATCGAAATCCCCGAAAATTTTGAAGTATTAGCAGTACCTGCTTATTTGGAAAGCATCGTTCTTAATTTTGCCACAAATGCTATCAAATATCGTTCAGAAGAACGCACTCCTTTTCTAAAGTTTGTGGCCGTTAAAACAAACAAATTTATTGAATTAACTATCGAGGATAATGGTGTGGGAATAGACCTGAACAAGCACGGGAAAAATCTTTTTGGAATGTATAAAACATTTCATTCTCACGAGGATGCAAAAGGAATTGGCCTGTTCATCACCAAAAATCAAATTGAGGCCCTGGGAGGCGAAATTAAGGTTGAAAGTGAGGTTGGCAAGGGAACAGTTTTCAAAGTTTCATTTAGGTATGAATGATATTTAATAAGTGGCGCTTCCTTATCCTATTATATGTTTTCATCCATTAATAAAAACCCGGAGTTTAAACTCCGGGTTTAGAATTTTTATTTCTTAGGAGGAAGTGCAAATGCCACGGCATCATGTTCAAAATGCCCTCTGTGAGACCCATCGCAAAAGGGTTTGTTTTTTGATAGTCCGCATCGGCAAAGGGTAACTGCTTCCCGGCCGCCAAGGTCATACGCATTACCTTCTTTATCTACTATTTCAAAATCTCCCGCTATTATAAGAGATCCGTTATTGTTTACTGTAATTTTTGTCTTGCTCATATTTGATTTAGCTTTGATGTTAAAAGGCTTTTGTACGGGTTAGAAAATTCATCTCCCGCAATTGCAAGAATAACCCAAACTTTTATATTAATTACAATTAAAATTTAATTTTTAGTATAAAGGCAATCTACCCAATAGGAACCGAAGTTATTTTTAAAATCACAAAATAAGAATACCACCTTCCCCTTCTTAAAATAAGGTATCATAAAAATTACCTAAAGTGAGTTATTCGTTCCCCCAACCCTTTATTTATTTCTAAATTTACTATTTACCGATTCGTTTAAAAATTATAAAACTCCACAAATGAAGGGGTTTACCAAAGGATTTCGGATCTTATAATTTATAAAATAAAACTTCATGCTGGATATATCAACATTTACTGATAAATCAATTAAGCAAATATTAACAAGTCTAAAAGATAAACACGAGGTTACCGTATCAATTCCCGGTGGCGGAATGCTACATATTGAAAAAGACATTCCTTACCTGGTAGTTTACAGAAAAAAAGAAAATGATCCTGGACTCTTAAGGATCGCAAAAAGTGAGGCCTCTTACCTGATAATTGGGAATAAAGATTTTGACCTTTACAAAGACCTGCTGTTCGAGGTTAGCAATATTCTTTCAGCACACTTTAATACATATATGATCCTGGAAATATATTCCGGGGAACCACAGAGCAACGCTTTTGTAATAAAAGGGCCCGAGGATAAATTATCCTCTTCCCTAGCCGTTTTTAAAAAGGAATTGGAAAGTTTAAATAATGTTTATTCCGGGCTCTATTTACAGGCCCAGATAAAGAATACCCACAAGCGGCATCCGGAAGGTGAGTTACCTCTTATGGAGGTTGAACGCGCAAAACTATCTGGGAGTGTGATAGTAAGTCTTGAAATTCCCCCTGTGTTCAGGGATGAAACCGGAGCCCTATATCCAGTATTCTTCCGGGGATTCCGGGATTATTTAATACCTGCCATTCATAAGTTTGTCTATGATTTCATACGGGTTCAGTCCTCGTTTGAGATCCCAAGTTATAATGCGCTTGGCACAAAATATTTAAAGGAAAAAGTGTTTGAAATAGATAAAAAACTGGCAGAAATTGAAAGCAGCTACCAGTTTTTATGGCTGGTTTCCCCAGCGAATATCAAGGAAATTAAACAAACCTTTTTTGAAAGTAATTATGAAAAATTACTGGATTATCATTACCGCCTGCTACCTATAGACCCAGATGTTCTTAAAAGGGAACTTTTTAACCTAAAGATCGAAGAGGTAGATGATCCTGCCATGTCCTACCTGTTCAGGGAAAAAAGGGAGGAGCTTGACCAACAGATCACCATGCTTAATGAGCGGGGCACCAAAAATTTCTTTTACAACAGCATACGCCTTTATAAAGGGGTTGAAAGAAACCTTTGTGAAGAAGCCCAGGCTTTATTAACAAAGGTTGATGAAGTTCAAAATAACGGTCCACAGGACTTAATTGATTCCAAAGGGTTTAGTGCCCTCGCGAGGAAAGAATTTGATTATTTCAGGGAACAGGATGAAAATTTTAAAAGCAGGGTGCACATTAGGAATGATGTAAACATCATGATGGTTTCACAGGGGGAGCTGTTTATTCCCGAGGATTATAAAATGAACCGGAAGGAATCTCTCGCACTTATCCAACATGAAGTGGGAACCCACGTGTTAACTTACCACAATGGCAGCAGGCAACCTTTACAACAAATGAAAAGCGGGCTTGCAGATTATGATCCTTTGCAGGAAGGCCTTGCCGTAATGGCAGAATACCTTGTAGACGGCCTTACGCCTAACCGGTTACGTACTTTGGCCGGCCGGGTGGTTGCCGGTGATGCCCTAATGGAAGGTGCCGATTTTAAGGAAATCTTCCATTTATTGGTAAAAGACTATGGATTTTCAGCATTTCGATCGTTTAACATCACCTCCAGAATGCTTCAGGGCGGCGGATTTTTAAAAGACATAATTTACCTGAAAGGCCTTGTTGATCTTAGAAAATATTTAATGGAAGGAGGCGATTATGAATCCCTTCTATCCGGAAAGTTTGGAATAAAACACACAAAAATAATAAAAGAGTTGACAGACCGCCGCATCCTTAAACCTGGAGCCTTGCGGCCAAGTTATCTTCTTACAGAGAATGTTACAGAGAAAATTAATTTAATCAGGGAGGGATTACCCCTTTCTCAAATGATAACCACCACATGAAAATTTGTTTTGTAGTTAACAGTGTAGAATCCGAAAAAAGCGGAACCACTGCCTTCATTATGCATGAAGCCCGAAAAAGAAATCACGAAGTTTACGCCATGGGTGTTGGAGACTTTAGTTTTACCAATGACCAGGAGCTTGCAGTGATTGCAACTTCATTGCCTAAAAATGCAAGCCCTAAAACCGCCCGGGATTTTATTGATGTCCTGCACAGTGAAAAGGCTAAAAAACAAAAGATTTTAGTTAAAGAACTGGATGTTCTTTTTATAAGGAACAATCCTACGGAAGAAGCTGAAGGTAGGAATTGGGCTGAACACTCCGGGGTAGCTTTCGGAAGAATGGTGCAAAAAGAAGGTGTTCTTGTGTTGAATGACGCTTACGGCCTGTCTGACGCTTTTATAGATAAACTATACTTTGAGGAATTGCCCAGCAGTATTAAACCTGCATCCCTTATTTCCCGAAGCAAGGAAGACATCCTTGAATTCTTTGAAAACCATAAAAAGAAAATGGTTTTAAAGCCCCTGGAAGGTTCTGGAGGCCGTGGGGTATATCTAATTGACAAAAATGAGAAAAACCTGAACCAGATCATTGAAAACCTTGCCGCACAGGGTTATATTATTGCCCAGGAATTCCTGCCTGCTGTAAAAGACGGTGATGTGAGGGTATTGCTTATGAATGGAAGGGTGATGGAAAAAGACGGAAAATTTGGAGTTATAAGAAGAGTAAGTGGCGAGGGAGAATTTAGAAGTAATATCTCACAAGGGGCTACAACAGAGTTTAGCGAATATACAGATGATATGAGAAAGATCGTTGATATTGTTGCTCCCAAGCTCATAAGGGACGGACTTTTCTTTGTAGGCCTTGATATAGTAAAGGACAAATTGATCGAGATAAACGTTTTAAGCCCGGGGGGAATGGACAGTTTCCCTGTAGTAGGCCTGCCCGATTTTTCTGATGTTGTGGTAAAGGCAATTGAGCGAAAACTGGAATATAAAAAGAATTATGGCGATAAGATTTCAAACAGGGAGCTTGCCACAATGGAATAATAATAAAAAAAGCAACATGGAACAGGAAGTAACACAAGACACTCCCAGGATCATAGGAACATATACAAGTAATAAAAAAGGCCCCCTTCTCTTTGTAACCGGAGGGGTTCACGGGAATGAACCCAGTGGGGTAATAGCTCTGCAAAAAGTTTTTACCGAGCTGGAAAAATCCCGGCCGCAGATTGAAGGAACCATCATAGGAGTGGCCGGAAATAAAAAGGCTTTGAACCTCAATAAGCGGTTTATTGATCAGGACCTAAACAGGACCTGGACCAAAGAGAATGTAGATAGCGGAAAAACGGATACCCAGGAAAAAAAGGAAATGTTTGAGATCATTGAGATCCTTGAACAATATCCCGAAAAAGATTTTACAAAAAGGTATTTCCTTGATTGCCATACTACCTCTGCGGCTACCGTTCCTTTTATCTCGGTGCAGGAAGTAAATGACAATGACAGGTGGGCGCATAAATTTCCCACTTATATAATCAGGGGGTTTAGTGATCTTGTGTATGGTTGTATAGACCATTACTTAAGCCGTACAGGTTTAACAGGGTTTGTTTTTGAAGCGGGCCAGCATGAGGATAAAGCCTCAATAGAAAATCACGAAGGGGTGATCTGGCTGGCATTAAAAGAAGCCTGTAATTTAGATCTTTCTAAAATTTCCTGCTATCCCGGGTGTGTCGATAAATTTGTAAAGGAGAATGCCCCAGAACAAAAAACATTTGAGATCATACACCGCCACGGCCTGGAAGATAGCGATGAGTTTAAGATGGAACAGGGATTTGAGAATTTTCAGAAAATTGAAAAAGGACAGCTCCTCGCTCACCAGAATGGAGAGGAAGTTAGGAGTGAATGGAATGCGCATATTTTTATGCCTTTATATCAAGCCCAGGGCAATGATGGATTTTTTGTGGTGAAGGAGGTATAAGTTTTAAAAATTCCCGAAATGAAATTTTCGGGAATTTTTTTTCACCTCACATCCTGAATAAAAATATTTTGCAGATATCTTCAGGTTATGATCCAGGTCATTATAAAGCTTACCTTATGCCCGTATGTTTGTATCTGGTTATTAAATTGAATTAAAATTATGCCTATGCCCTCTCCTATTAAAAGACACGAATCTCTCAAACACCTTAGCCGCGATCATCACCATGGTTTACTGCTTTGCTGGAAAATTAGGGAAGGTTTAAAAAAAGAGATTGACCCCGTGCGAATACGGGATTATTGCCGTTTTTTTTATGCAGCTCAATTGGTTCCGCATTTTGAATTTGAAGAAGAGGAAGTATTTAGCTTATTAGATCAACACCATCCTCTTATAAAACAAGCCCTTATGGAGCACCGTGACCTCACAGCGCTTTTTCAAAGCGAGGAGGCTCCTGTTACAGTATTAAAGGAGATTGAGCAATTACTGGAAGCACATATAAGGTTTGAAGAACGGGTTTTATTTAACGAGATCCAACAGAATTCTACGGAAGAGGTCCTTGCCGGCGTAGAAAAAAAAGAAAATGATCTGGTTACACCCAATCCCGATGATTGGGAAGATAAATTCTGGCTGAAATAGTTGAACTAGCTCATTGTTTCATAATTATTGAGGATTCAAAACTATGAAAGTTTCTCTTGTGCCCTAGTGGGAATCACATGTAAGCAGGAATTAAGAAATTGCTATAACCAAGAGGCCTGTTAGAATAGCCATTATTCGAAATATGCAATGGTGGTAAGGAGCGCATTCTCTGCCTGCCTGGAATCCAGCCTTGTATGTTGTACAACTATGGGAACATTCGATTCTATCACACAGGCATAATCTGTATCTAAGGGTACGGGCTCTGGATTCCTGAGATCATTGAACCTTAAATGCTTAGTTCGCTGGGCATCTACAATTACTTTATATGGGCCCACGGGGTCTTTGTCGGTGAAAAACAGAGTTATTTCAATCTCTGCCTTACTGCTGGAAGTATTAAGTATACACGCTGTTTCATGACTGGTAAATTCAGGTTCCGGTCCATTCCCGTAGGATGGAATATAACCTTCAGCAATTATCCAGGTCTTCTTTCCGTATGTTTTCATATTGCTATATTTTAGTTTTATCAGCTTATTTAATTTCTATAACAATCCCCTGATTTGCCCCGAGGTAAATGTTATTGGAAAATTCTCGTTCTTCCAATTCGGGGTGGGTGGATACAACAACCTTCCCACTCCAGTCCTTTATTGCAGGATTGCACTTCTCTGTACCTTCTCCAAGATTTAATGCGATAAGAAACTTTTTATTCCTCCCTTCTCTCATATAGGAGAGCATATTTCCGCTTGCCATAACAGGTATATAATTTCCGATTTGAAGGGCTTCTTCCTGGTTTCTCAAAGCAATAAGCCGCTTATAGAAATTAAGAATGCTTTCAGGTTGCTGCTGCTGGCGTTCAACATTCCATTCAGAATGATTTTCCATTAATGGCAACCATGGTTCGCCTTCACTAAATCCTCCATTTTTAGAAGTATCCCACTGCATAGGGGTTCTTTCAGGATCACGGCCAAGACCCTTTCCGGGAATATTTTTTTCCTGTGGATCCTGAACTTTGGTTGCAGGAATTTCCACATCTGTCATTCCCAATTCCTCCCCATAATAAATTGTGGGGGTTCCCCTCAGCGTGAGAAGTAATATTGCTGCATTCTTTACCTGATCTAAACCTACCCTGGTAGCAATTCGCGAATTATCGTGGTTTCCCAAAACCCAGTTTGGCCAGCCATCTGGCGGTAAAGCTCCTTCATATTTATTTACAGCTGCTTCTATTTTCCTTGCATCCCAGGGAGTCATCACCAATTGAAAATTAAAAGGTAAATGCGCCCCCTCATTATCCTGCCCATAATAAGCAACAAGCCTGTCTATTGGCAGGTATATTTCCCCAATCATTACACGCTCATCATATTCTTCCATAACCTGCCGCATCATTTTTACGATGTCATGCACCTCAAACTGATCTGTATTATAGACCTGTAACAATTTATCATAAGGAGATTTTTCTTCGGTATAATCGGGATTTGGCGGATTATTTCTAAATAATTCATCTTTGATCATATGCCACATTACATCTACCCGAAAACCATCTACCCCTTTGTTCAGCCAGAATCTCATTACATTCAGCATTTCTTTCTGAACTTCCGGATTTCTCCAGTTGAGATCTGGTTGTTCTTTTAAAAACGCGTGATAATAATACTGGCCTGTTTGTTCATCGTATTCCCAGCCACTCCCCCCAAAGGCACTCCCCCAATTATTGGGAGGGCCACCATCTTGCGCGGGATCTTTCCATATATACCAGTTCCGTTTGGGATTATCCCGTGAACTTCGGGATTCCTGAAACCAGGGATGTGCCTCTGAAGAGTGATTTGGCACAAAATCTAGTATAAGTTTAAGTTCTCTTTTATGAACCTCACTAAGCAATTGGTCAAAGTCGTCCATTGTTCCAAACATGGGATGGATTCCTGTATAATCACTTACATCATAACCAAAATCTGCCATGGGAGAGCTATAAAATGGAGAGATCCACACTCCTTTAATCCCCAGGTTTGTTATGTAATCCAGTTTTTCAATAATCCCCGGGAGATCTCCTATCCCATCGGCATTACTATCCTTATAAGATCTTGGATAGATCTGGTATAAAACTCCGGTTTGCCACCATGTATATTTATTATTTTTCATTTAATAAACTCTTTCCTGGATTATAAATATTTTGATTTTTTGTGTAACCAGCGAAACCCATATGGATCCAGCTTCAATTCCTGACTTTTGGTGTCAAAAGCTTCATATCTTTTATTTCCATAAACATCTATTATATCTTTTGTGTCATCCAGCTTAAGCTTTATAGTTACCTCTTTGGATGAAAAATTATGGAGTGCTATCCCAATGCCTTTTTCCGATTCAGTTTTATGGCCCAGAACTCTTTTATCACCCGTATCCAAAACCTCATAATTTCCCCATCCGAATTCCCGGTATTCCCTGCGAAAATGTATGGTACGACTCATCCAGTTAAGAAAAGAATCTGGATCCAGATGTTGGTCATTTACGTTTACTTTTTTATAACTGTACTCTCCGGAGGAAATTGAATTTCTTATGAGTTTATTTTTAGGCGCGGTAGAAAATCCGCCGTTTTTACTGTTGGACCATTGCATGGTAGTACGTACACTGGTGCGACCTTCCAGAGAGAGGTCCTCACCCATTCCTATTTCCTGCCCATACCTTAAAACCGGGGTTCCGGGGAGGGTAAATAACAGACTGTAGGCAAGTTCCATTTTTTTTCTATCGTTGTTTAACATAGAAGCCAGTCTTCGCCTGATTCCCCTGTCGAAAATTTGCATATTCTCATCTGGAGCAAATTTACTAAACACCTCTTTTTTTTCTTCTTCAGAGAGTTTGTCAAGGTTTAGTTCATCGTGATTCCTTAAAAAAATAGCCATTTGTTCTTTCGGGTCAATCTGGGGCATAGCGTTTAAAGCAGTGGCCAGCGGTGTGGCTTCTTCCCTGGCCAGGGCCAGAAAGGTAAAGTTGTTCACATAAAAATTAAAAAGCATATGCATTTGGTCTTCATCCCCAAGAAAATCGGAATATTTCTCGGGAGCAAGGTCTACTTCGGCAAGCAGAATAGCTTCTTTCCTTTGCACTTCTACAAAATCCCGAAAATTTCTAAAGATCTCGTGCGGGTCTTCCTCAAAATCAACCTGACCTTTTTCAGTAAACATATGGGGTGCGGCGTCTATACGAAATCCGGAAACCCCCATTTTCAACCAGAAATGCATGATCCTGAAGATTTCTTTCTGAACCGCGGGATTTGAAATATTTAAATCGGGCTGATGTGGAAAAAATGTATGAAAATAATAGGCTTTGGCCGTTCTATCATATTTCCAGTTTGATCCATTACCATCAGGGGACATCATATTATTATTATCACCCTTCGGCCGTTTATTCTCCCATATATAAAAATCCCTGTATTTGGAGTTTTTATCTTTTCGTGCTTCCTGAAACCAGAAATGTTCCAGGGAGGTATGGTTTACGGCGAGATCTATAAGAATTTTAATTCCCAATTCATCTGCTGCGTCTACCAGTTGGGCAAAATGCCCAAGATCTCCCAGCCGGGGATCAATTTTATAATAATCCCTTACATCATAACCATTGTCCCTGTTGGGTGTATCAAAAATGGGCAGCAACCAGATACAATTTACTCCCAGGCCAGAGAGATAGGTAAGGGCATTTTTTAAACCTTCAAAATCTCCCACTCCGTCTCCATTGGAATCTTTGAAAGTTTCTACATCCAGACAATATATTATAGCATTTTTATACCAATACTTACTCATCTCTTTTATTTTTGTTTTAGCTGAGGCAATACCTCTTTACCAAAAAAATCAATAAAGTTTTCCTGGTCTTCATTCACATTGTGAATTATGATTTTTTCAAATCCAAGACTGGCGTATTCCCGAATATTGGAAATAAATATTTCAGGGTTGCTACCAATAATTACATGTTCCCGGAGGTCCTCTTTTCTCACCTTTTCACCGAGATCATCAAATTGATCGGCAGTATTAATTTCAGACAAAAGTTTACTTGGGAAGATGTTGTTTTTCCATTGGTGCCAGGCCCCAGCCAGGGCATCCTCTTCATTGTTACCATAGGATACCTGCACCTTAAGGATCATAGGTTTTCCCTTACCGCCCCCTCATTAAAAGCTTCCACCACTGTTTTTAATTCCTTTAAAGGTTTGGAAACAGTAATTAACCCATCTGCCCAGCTGCCCAGCCATTTCGCGGTTTTTGCAGTTATAGCGGCGCCATAGACAGGAATGGTTTCTACCGGAGGTGTAAATAGTTTGGCCTTTTCAATTTCTATGATCCCGTGGTGTGTTACATAATCCCCTTTCCACAATTCCTTAATTACTTCTACAGATTCTTTTAATCTTGCATTTCTTATATCCTTAGACGGCCATTTATCTCCGGTAATATTTTCATTAAGGGCCTGCCCGCTGCCCTGGCAAAGCCAGAATCTCCCGGGAAACATTTGGTCCAGGGTAGCTGCAGCCTGAGCAATAATTGCGGGGTGGTACCTTTGGCCGGGAGCATTTACAATTCCAAATTCTAGATTTGTGGCGTGCATTGCCGCCCCCAGCCAACTCCAGGCAAAACCGCTTTCCCCCTGCTTATTGCTCCAGGGATGAAAATGATCTGACGATAATATGCTTTGGAAACCTGCTTTTTCTGCTTGTTGTACCAGTTCCAGTAAATGTCGCGGGGTGAATTGTTCGTGAGATGCGTGAAATCCTATTTTCATAGAAAGAAATTTAGAATTATTAATTTTTGCCATTCTAAATTAGAAAATATGCCACAGAAGCCGAAGGAAGTAGAGCCTTTTCGATCTTAAATAAAAGATAAAGTTTCAGGGAAAAAGTTAAAATGAATTAATTAAAATGGAATGCTTGTGTGTATAATCTCTACTTTCTGGCAGGCAATATATTTATAGCTCTAATTTGTAATTACCTGGTATTCCTCCCTTACTGTTTGGTCTCCTTCACTATACCAACCACTGCACCTGTACGGCAATTGATACGCAGTAGTTCACCCCGGGTCAATCCATATTTTAACCGGACGGGACGGTAATTTCCAAAACCGCCGCCTGATTCTACCAAAATAAGCTCAGCTCCATCCATGGGATCAATAATGGGATTCTTACAGGTCTCATCCCAGGTAGTGCCCGAGGGGATCTCAAAACGTTCGGGAGTGTTTGTTGCAGTTCTAATAATACTCTCTCCTTCTATGGGCCCGGTTGTGCCACAACCCAGTAATATTGACACCAAGATTACGCAGGTAAATGTTATGACTTTAGTTTTCATAAGCCCTTAATTTTTAACCTTCTTAAAGTTAAGGAAAAACCTAAAGCACCCTGCAGAAAATTTCAAAAATAAAGATTAAGGATCACCTCATAAACTCTATACAAACCGGAGTGTTAACGCCCAGAACTACTCCTGTTGATTCCAATTTTCCGGTAGCGGGATTAATGGAAAAACCTGTGATATTATTGGAATTTTGATTTGCGGCATACAGGTAAGTACCGTCTTTGGAAATAGCAAAATTGCGGGGTATGTCACCTTGAGTAGAAGTAAATCCCAGGAGCTCAATTAGACCGGTTTCCGGGTTTATATTAAATGCGGCAATGCTGTTATGTCCTCTGTTGGACACGTACAAAAAATTGCCGGCGGGATGTAAATTTATATCGGCTGCTGAATTCTTTCCTATAAAATTTTCCGGGATCGAAGAAATATCGTCAAGATGCACCAATGCTCCGGTGTCTTCAATTTTAAAACTGCTTATAGTACTGTTGAGTTCATTGATGGAATACGCAAAATTACCACTGGCATCAATACTAAAATGCCGGGGGCCGGCTCCTTCTTTCAGCTGTATAAAAGGTGTGTTATTTGGTTTAACCTCCGCTGTTTCCACATTTAGGTCAAAAATCCAGATCTTGTCATGCCCCAGGTCCGCAACATAAAAATGCCTGGCGTTGGCAGATATTGTTACCGAGTGCGGATGCGAATTTTCAGGATCCTCAAAAGTAATATTTTCCTTTTTGATAAGGCTTCCGTCAGGGTTCTTTTCATACATCATCACTACCCCACCCACATAATTGGCAACAAATATAAAATTTCCCGTAGGGTCTTCAGCAATATAACAGGGGGCAAAACCTTCCGTAGAAAGCTTTCCTGTTTCAACAAGGCTATTATCTTTATTGATGTTGTAAGAATGAATAAAACCCGAACCTGCATCTCCCGGGCCCAATTCACTTACCGCATAAAGATTCTCTTTATCTGCACTTACTTTTATGAAGGAAGGATTAATAATGTTCGCTGCAAGGGAACCAAATTTTAATTTTCCATTGGAAGGATCCTGATATATTTTATAAATGCCTTCTCCTTTACCGTCAACATGGCCTTCTTTTTTGGTATAAGTGCCTATATAAGCTATTTCCCTGGAAGCTTTCCCGGGAACTGTCCCGCTTTTTTCCTGAGGTAATTTACAGGAGACTGAAAACAGTACTATTACCCCTAATAATACGGGCACACTTTTCTTAATTTTAGTATTCATTTCTGGAAGCATTTAAAGCCATTTTTTTCTGCGGAAATATATTATCATTAAAATAAAGAGCAACAGCATCACAAATAACAGAACGTAATAACTATATCTCCATTCCAGTTCCGGCATATATTCAAAATTCATCCCATATAAGCCGGCAATAAAAGTAAGTGGGATAAAAATGGAGGCCATAATGGTTAGCACTTTCATGACTTCATTCATTTTATTGCTTAAAGTGGTCATGTACATATCCATAAGGCCCCAGGTCATCTCCCTGTAGATATCAATATTTTCAGTCACCTGGATAATATGGTCATAGAGATCCCTGAAATAATTTCTGGTTTTATCCTGTATGATATCATTTTCCATTTTTTCAACCCTGCTTAAAACTTCCCGCACCGGTAATATTGCCCTTCTTATTCTTAGAATTGTTCGCTTTAATTCCTGTATCTCAAAGGTAATTTGGTCACCCGGTTTTTCCTGAAAAAGATCCTCCTCCAGGACTTCAATTTTATCACCAATACTATCAATTACATCAATATATTGATCTATGATCGCATCCAGTAAACTGAATAATAAATAATCTGGACCATTACTCCTTATTCTACCGGTCGCGTTGGAAATGCGTTCCCGCACTCCTTCAAAAACATCCCCGTCTGCCTCCTGAAATGTGAGCACATAATCCTTCCCCACCACTATGCTTATGTGTTCATTAATAAAGCTTCCATTTGTTTTTTCCCCGGGGATCCTGGGGAAATACAACATTTTAATTACTAAAAAGATGTAACCGTGATGTTCATCTACCTTTGGCCGTTGATTTGTGTTCACTATATCCTCCAGCATAAGTGGATGCAGGTCATAGTATTTTCCTAGCTTCTCAATTTCAGCGGTATTGCTTAACCCGTTAATATTTATCCAGGTTAATTTGTCATCATTTTCAAAATCAAACGCATCCTGCAGGTTGGTTGAGGTATATCTCTCATAAGTCTCCTTATTATAGTCTATAACATCCAGACGGGTTTCAGCAGATTCCTTTCTCCCAATATAAGTAACCGTTCCCGGAATTTGATTTAAAGCTTTTGAGGATTTAGGCCTTCGCGGTAAATGTCTTTTGCGTTTTATCATGCGGGTATTAGTTTTTATAAATGTATAAAAGTTTTGGGAGGTTATTTAAAATGTTCTTATTTACAGGTAAATCTGAATAAAATTTTTCCCAGAAAATACCAATCGGTTCATTTCAAAACTCGTTTCAGTCCCACTTTTTCTTACTTAAAAAACTAACTTTGCAGCATGGAAGAAATGCAATTGCGGGCTACACTTAAGGAATATTTTGGATACGATAGTTTTAGGCCATTACAACGAAAGATCATAGATGCAGTATTTGCCGGAAATGATAATTTGGTGATCATGCCTACGGGTGGTGGTAAATCTATATGTTATCAACTTCCTGCCTTACTTCTTCCTGAAATTACCCTGGTAATTTCCCCTCTTATAGCCTTAATGAAAGACCAGGTTGACGGGCTTACGGCCAATGGGGTTCCTGCGGCATTTTTGAACAGCAGCCAGCACGAAAGCGAGCAGCAGGAAATTTTCAACAGGATTGAAAAGAATGAATTAAAGCTTTTATATGTTGCTCCTGAAAGCCTTCAGGTAATTGACCGGTTTTTAAATGATGGAAAAGTTAGTCTTATCGCTATAGATGAAGCCCATTGTATTTCCAGCTGGGGCCATGACTTTCGCCCGGCTTACACCCAATTGGGATATCTAAAAAACAGGTTCCCCACTACCCCGCTCATTGCGCTTACCGCCACTGCCGATAAGGCAACCAGAAAAGATATCTGCCACCAGCTTAACATTCCCAATGCCTTAAAACATATAGCTTCTTTTGACAGAAAAAACCTTAGTCTCGAGGTACGCCAGGGCATTAAGAGATTTGAACAGATAGAGGACTTTATTGAGCGGCGCAGGAAAGAAAGTGGGATCATCTATTGTTTAAGCCGTAAGAACACCGAAGAAGTAGCTGCAAGGCTAAGCGCGCGGGGTTATAAAGCCGAAGCCTACCATGCCGGGTTGGGACATATGGAACGCATCAAGATACAGGAGGATTTTATAAACGACAGATCACAGATAATTTGTGCAACCATTGCTTTTGGAATGGGAATAGATAAGTCCAATATTAGATGGGTGATCCATTATAATATGCCAAAAAATCTGGAAGGTTATTACCAGGAAATAGGACGGGCAGGTAGAGACGGGTTGGCCTCAGACACCTTACTGTTTCATAGTTATGCAGATGTGGTGCAACTTCAAAAATTCGCGGCCAATTCGAAGAACGAAGAAGTGCAGCTGGCAAAACTGGAAAGAATGAAGCAGTACTCTGAAGCTTTCACCTGCCGGAGAAAGATATTGCTCAATTATTTTGGAGAATTTAAAGAGGATGATTGTGGCAACTGTGATATATGCAGGAATCCGCCAATGTTCTTTGACGGCACCCTAATAGCCCAAAAGGCATTGTCCTGTATATACCGCCTTAAAGGACAGGAACCCATTACGCTCGTAATAGATGTATTGAGAGGTTCTCAAAATGAAGCGGTTCTTGAAAAAAACTACCAGCAGGTAAAAACCTATGGTGCGGGCAAGGAAATTTCCTGGAGAGACTGGCAGCAATATATTATTCAGCTTATTAATATAGGATATATTGAGATCGCCTTCCATAAACACAATCAACTCCAATTAACCCCCCTGGCCAAAACGGTATTATTTGAAGGAGCCCCGGTAAGGTTAGCTAAAATACCTACAGAAAAGGAAATTAAAATTCAGGAGGAAACAGTATCCAAAAGAAAAGACAGTTCCCTTTTCGAAAAATTGCGTCAACTGCGATTAAGAATCGCCCAGGAAGAAGGTATTCCTGCATACCTTATTTTCAATGATGCTACTCTCAAAGAAATGGAAAAAGAACGCCCAATGACCGATGAGGATTTTATGAACATTAATGGGGTGGGAAGAAAAAAAATGCAGGATTATGGTTACCAATTTATAAAGGAAATAATTTCCTATAAAAAGAAAAAACCTGCCAAAAAGAAAAAGGCCAAAAAAGGGAATACCTATAAGCTTACCCTTGAGCTTTACAATGAAGGCTTAAGCATAGAAGAGATCTCAGAAAGACGCGGCCTTGCCCCTACCACCATTTTTTCACATCTGGCCAAATTGTATGATGAAGGTAATCCTATAGACATGAAGCAGTTTATTTCTAAGGAAGACCTGGAAGCTGTAAGAAAAGCGCGGATAGAATTAGGAACGCCTGAAGCTTTAAAACCCTATTTTGAACACTTCCAGCAGGCGATGGATTACGGTGCCATTAGAGTGGCATTGGCTGTTTTACAAAAAGAAGAAAAGGTGTAAACACCTGTAAAACAGGGTTTTTTACCCTCCACTGACTCTAAAAATTTATTCGAAATCGATCTTATTCAGGATAAGTCCGGAAGCCGGGGCAATGTAATTCATCACCATATTATTTTCCGGCAGTAGGCTTTCTCGTATCTGGTCAAGGGTAATTTCCCCTTTTCCCAGCTGCACAAGAGTTCCCATCATCAGCCTTATCTGGTACCTGAGAAAACCTGGCCCGTTTACCTTAAAAAGGTAGCTTTCTTCAGGAAAAAAACTTGCAGTATAAAGGTCATTCGGGCTAAGACTACAATTATTTACGGTTCTTACCAGAATACTATTTTCACCAGGGTCTACACAGTAATTACCAAAATAATGCTCCCCCTGGTATAATTGTGCACCTGCTATCATTGCATCGATATCAAGATCCTCTTTAAAATTGGCCATAAGCGGCGCACAAAATGGATGACTTTTTTCGCCAAAAGCAAAAAGATAAAGGTATTCCTTGTTTTTGGGCTGCTGAATGATATTAAAAGATGCATCTACTTTCTTAATACTAACTGCTCTTATATCGGGCGGGAGATTAATATTAAAAAGCTCCAGAAACGAATTCAGGTCTTCGAGGGGGGTATCATATAAAAACAGTTCAAAAGCGGCATCGTTGGCAGATACCATCGCATCTGTGCGGCTGGATCCTAAAACCTTAATTCTTCTTTCGGGAAGCACATATTTCAGTGTTTTTTTGATCAATCCTTCCACCGTTTTGAAATTTGGCTGCCGTTGCCAGCCGTGCAACCGGTAGCCAAGGTACTGGACTTTAATAAGGTAATAGAATCGAAGTGGCTGCAATATTTTTGATATAATTAATTCCTGCAACCCCGGGGGTTGTTAGATGAAGGTTAAAAGTAAACTAAAACTCCTTATTGATCTGTAATCTTAACTTACGGCAATAATCTTCTTCCAGCCATTCCCTGTAATTTTTGGTGCTTTTGCTAATACAATAGGAAAATTGCTTTATTCGGGAGGAGATATCATCCTTTAACTCTTTTGCCAGGAGGCGGGCATCAAAAACGTCCTCGCTGTTTTCTACACACATATTTACGTGTTGGTCCATAGACCATTCCAGTACAGTTTTAGATTTCAGCCCCTTTTTAATTACCAGGTCATAAGCCTTTTCAACATCAAAACTCACGTCTGTAGTTTTGGAAAATTGCTTCCGGAGATCTGGAGGCATGACATATTTAAATTCCCGTTCTATCTCCTCATCACTTAACAGACTCTCGAAATAGAAATCGGGAGAGCGAAACAATTGTTTCCAGTCTACCGGTGCATTCCAGTGCCCAAATCTTGCCATGTTATTTCCAAGGTCTATCACGGTAAATTCAGATTTTCCCGGAAGAACCCGGGATCCGCGACCAATCATTTGAAAATACAATGTGAGTGATTTAGTAGCACGGTTCAAGATGATGGTTTCTACAGAAGGTTCATCAAATCCTGTAGTAAGAATACTTACTGAGGTAACTATAGCATCTGGCGTATGTTTAAACCATTTAAGGATCTGTTTCCTGTCCTGTTTAGAGGTGGTGTTATCAAGATGCCTTATAGGTATTCCTGCATTTCTGAAGGTTTCATAAACTTCTTTGGAAGTATTTATACCATTATTAAATATAAGGGTCTTTTTGTTCAAAGACTTTTCCATGTAAGCCCCTAACAACTTTTCCTGCATGGAGAGATTGGAATACAGCTCCTCTGAAGATTTTACCGTGTAATCACCATTAATTCCCACTTTAAGGGATTGTAATCCCACATCATAACTATATACATTTACATTGGCCAGAAAACCTTTTTGAATAAGGGATGAAATGGAATCTCCTACAATAAGCTCCCTGTAATTATCTTTCATAGGAAGTTTAATATTGGAACTTAAAGGCGTAGCGGTAACTCCCAGTATAAAACTCTTTTCGAAGAATTTGAACAATTTCCTGAAAGAGTTATAATGGGCTTCATCAATAATTACCAGGCCAATATTCTCAATTTCCAGTTTCTCATCATGAAGCCGGTTATTGAGGGTTTCTACCATAGCCACAAAACACATATAATCTTCCTGGTCCGGAAGATCTTTTACCTTGCTGTTAATGATCTTGTTGAGCACTCCAAACTCAGACAACATATTTGATGTTTGCCGGCATAGTTCAATCCTATGGGTAAGTATGAGAACCTTTTTATTGAACCGCTGAATATATTCCCTTACAATTTGAGAGAAAATAACCGTTTTACCACCACCCGTGGGTAACTGGTATAATAAATTATATTTTGAGGGATGGTTATCAATTACATTAAAGATCTTATCTATATCTACCTGCTGGTACGCGTAAAGGGTTTTATCATTTTTCTTTTCTTCAAGTCCAAAAGTTTCAACTTTCATAGGTTTGTTTAAATAGCAATTTTGCAAAAATAGCAGATTTTTAGGGTAAATTAAAATCTTTGGAACACTTTTAAAATTTAGGAGAAATAATTTTCAGCTCATTTTTTTTTTAAGTATTTTTAATTTTTATTTTTCAGAAACGGTTTTCTTCATAAATAACTCTCCACTTCAGTTATTCTAAAGAGAGCTTCAAGGTTAACCCCTCCTGCATACTTATCCACTTCCCTCCTGTTAATTTTAAAAAAGAAATATGGCTGGAGAAAATATTCTTATTTCAAAATATCCTGAAGTTATTAGAAATTGCGTACTATTCGACAAACTGCCGCAAGATTCACGGGACCTGTTGTTATCTCTGTTCCATGAGGAAACCTGGCCAAAAAACACCTGTATAGTTAACCACGAAAAATTCTTTTTCCATTTTTTCCTGATAATTTCCGGAAGGATTAAAATGTACCAGGTAGATAGTTTTGGGGAAAAAGAGATCACCTTATTCATATTGTCAAAAAATGACGTGTTCGACCTTTTTTGTCTTTTAGATGGGAATGAACATCTGGTTTATTATGAGTGTCTGGACAATGTGAAAGTGTTGGCAGCCCCTATGGGGGAAGTTCGTAAATGGTACAATCAAAATCCGGCAGCTCTAAAAAATCTTTTATCTTATGCAGGGAAACAACTAAGATTGCTGGAAAATTATGTTTCAGATATCACATTTACAGATTTATCTACCCGAATTATTAAACTTCTTATTAATAATGTAAATACTACTTCCAAGGATCTTGGAAAAATAAACAATCTCTCAAACAAAGAGATTGCCTTTTTAGTTGGTTCTACGCGCACAGTGGTAAACCGGCATTTACAGCGATTAAAAAGCAACGGTTCTATCAGGATCACCCGAAACAAACTTGAAATAATGGATCTTTCTAAATTGCTTCAACTTTTGGAAACCAGCCAACAAAAGTTAATTTAAAATAGGGGTTTTTCCCCTGTTAATTTTTTATTATGTGCTACTTAGGTGCTTATAAATCAAATATTTACATCCTACTTTTATGATATTATTAATATCTAAATTTTAAGTTATGAAAAAGTTTCTTCTTTTGTTGCTGTTGGTTGGGATTACCGCAGGACAAGCACAGGTTATTCAATTGGATGAGGCAAGAATAGATGCCAGGGCTGTTAAGATCACTTCCAATGGAGATGAAATAAAGTATTTGGTTACCGAAGAGTACAGCGGGCAATTTCAAAAAAACCCAATTCGTTTTATGAAGGAAAACTTTGACATTCATCAGTTTATTGCACAACTGGAAGGTGAAAACTATGATAACTATCTGGTTGAATTTAGAAACAGGAAGGGTGCTTTAAAAGCAAATTTCGACAGTAAAGGCACTCTCGTGAGTACTGCACAAAGATTTAAAAATGTACCACTCCCACTTCAGGTTTCAAGACAGCTTTTGAGTGATCATTCAGGTTGGTCCATGGTTAAGAACAGTTATGTTGCAACTGGCACAGGTGATGTTCTGGACAAAGAGCATTACAAGATCACTTTAAAAAATGGAAAAAGCACACAAAATATTAAGATCGTCCCAGATCGATCAGCTTTAGGGTTAGTAAGCAATTAATAGAGATTTAGAATGGAAAGAACGGGAACTAAAATTGGTTCCCGTTTTTATTTAAAAAGATCTGAAGAAAGGTACCTGTCTCCCCTATCGCAAATTATACTTACAACTATTCCCTCTTCAAGTTCCTCACACAATCTCACAGCTGCAGCAGTAGCACCGCCACTGCTCATTCCCGCAAAAATTCCTTCTTCTTTTGCCAGATACTGTGTCATTTTTGAGGCTTCGGCTTCACTTACCTCCAGGACCCTATCCACTTTTGCAGGGTTAAAGATCTTGGGTAAATAGGCTTCAGGCCATTTCCTGATACCCGGAATGCGCGAATCATCTGTAGGTTGCACTCCAATAATACGTATGCCCGGATTTTGCTCTTTCAAAAAGGTAGAGGTTCCCATAATAGTGCCGGTGGTTCCCATTGAGGAAACAAAATGTGTTATTTTTTGATTTGTATCCCTCCATATTTCAGGACCGGTGGTTTTGTAATGGGCTTTCCAATTATCATTATTACTAAACTGGTTGATCATATAGATCCCATCCTTTTTCACTTTCTCTTCAGCATAATCCCGGGCGCCTTCAATACCCCCTTCCGCAGAGGTAAGCGTAACTTTAGCTCCAAAAGCCCTCATAGTTTGTACCCTTTCTATGGTAGAATTTTCAGGCATTACCAGTTCTATTTCAAGTTTAAATATCCCGGCTATCATTGCCAGGGCAATTCCTGTATTACCACTGGTAGCTTCTATTAATTTTGTTTCGCGGCTTATATCTCCCCTTTCCAGGGCACTTTTTATCATATTAAAAGCGGCCCTGTCTTTTACGCTCCCTCCCGGATTTTGTCCTTCGAGTTTTAAAAATAAACGTACCCGTGGATTTTTGATAAGGGTTTTTGTTTCCACAAGCGGGGTATTTCCTATAAGGTCCAAAATTGAGTTACTCATTTCTTACACTGTTTTTAATGTTAATTTGAGGGGTGTGTGAAACCATGGAATTTTCAGGGATGCTTTTTGTAAGCCATACGTTTCCTCCAATTATACTGTTGGCCCCTATAATGGTATTACCACCTAAAATGGTTGCATTGGCATATATGGTTACATTATCTTCTATAGTAGGATGTCTCTTAATACTTCTGAGATCCCTGTTCACAGATAAAGCTCCGAGCGTAACTCCCTGGTAGATCTTTACGTTATTCTTTATAACGGTTGTTTCTCCTATTACAACACCGGTAGCATGATCTATAAAAAAAGGAACACCAATGCTGGCCCCGGGGTTGATATCAACCCCCGTCATACGATGGGCACATTCAGCCATTAACCGCGGCACGAGGGGTAAGCCGGTTTTGTGTAATTCGTGGCTCAACCTGTAAATAGCAATCGCATAAAATCCCGGATAAGCCAGGTAAACTTCTTCAACCGAATTGGAAGCAGGATCATTTTCATTAATGGCCCGCGCATCACGGCTTAATTTTTCCAATATTTCAGGCAGGATTGCACAATATTGATCCCATATTTCTTTACAGGGTTGTCCCGGTTCCCAACAGGCAATTTTTACGAGTTCCTCAAAATCCTGTCCTAAACCCACTATGTTTTCTTCAACCGGAGTGGCATCATCAAATAAAGTATAAAACAACCGGTTTGTAAAAGCAGTGGTTTTCTCCCGAATTTCATATTTTAAATGGGGAAGGCTTTTCTGCGCTTCAATTCTACGTATAGTATCCTTATGAGACATAATTCAGGTTTTAAGTAACAAATTTAAGATTTCCTCATCGGCTTTATTTAAAAGTAATTGATAATCTGCATAAAAAATTCTGCTTGAAATTTTTAGAATTAATATAGAAATAAGAGGGAAACAATTAACATTGACAGGGGTGTTAAAAATATATTAATCAAGAGATTGGAGTGGCATTTTCAGGTTAATTTAGTTCTTATTAACCAATTTAAATATTTAATCATGCCACAAAATCAAAAATCAGACAAAAAGCAGGAAACTAAACAGGATCCTAAAAAAGCACCGGGTAAAGGTGGAGCAAGTAAACTAGCTCCAAAAAAGAAATAAATTCGGTAATCTTATTTAAAAACCACTGCCACCTTAACACGGTGGCTTTTTTATTTCAAAATCCCGGCTGCCGAACAAGGGAGATATTTCCCTTAAGAAGTTTAAGGTCTTCAATAAAAATTTCATACCAGTAATCATCTGCCGGCAGGGGCTTTCCATTAAACGTCCCATCCCAGGTGAAGCCTACCCCATTTCCGGATTTTATTAAGCTGCCATACCTGTTGTAAATTCTTATAAAAGAAGAGTTGAAATATTCTACCCCTTTTAATTCAAAAAGATCATTATACCCATCATTATTTGGGGAAAAATGTCTCTGAATTACTATATGCGGAAACCGGAGCGAATTGGTTTCACAACCTGAAAGATCTCTCACGTATGCAGTGTAAATACCGCCACGGATATTTCTGAAAATATTACTTTCCTGAAAATCCATCCCATTCAGGGAATATTCAAATTCGCCGGAAACAGTAGTTTCAATAATTACCCGGTCTTCTTCAGAAATTATCCTGTTTATAACCGCAGGTACCACAGGGATCACTTTTATATTTTTTTGAACTCTGCAACCCTCTGTACTTATTGTAACCGAAAAATCTCCCGTGGAATTTATTATTATATCTTCTGAAGTTTCCCCTGTTGACCAAAGATACGAAGCTCCGGAAACACCCGCCTTCAAGGTTAAAAAGGAATTTTCGCAAAGAGAGAGAATTTCATCCTCAATTGCGGGCACTTCAATAAAATTAAGGCTAACCCCTGTTCTTGGGCCTGCCTCACACCCATCATTATTGATTGCTTCAGCATAATAAATCCCCGGAGTATAGGCCTGAATCCTGGGGGTATTTTCAGCAAGGAGATTTCCACCTACTGCTGCATCATACCAATTCACACGATGATTGTCATCTTCAACATTCACCATCAAAGGCGGAATTTCCTCATTGGTACATACCAAAATATCACCGGCGCTTACCGGGGCCAAAGGAGTTTTCACATAAAGGAATTTAAAAACCTCAGAAACCGAACTGCATAAATTATTTTCGAGATTAATGCTTGCCTCGGCCACTCTTACCCGGTAATATGTTGTAGAGCTAATTTCGGGAGTGATAAACGCCTCCCGGGTTTCGTTTGGAATATCAATCCATAAAATTCCATCATCACTCTCCTGCCATTGGTACACGTGATTGTTGTACACCGAAAAATCTGGCGTTGCTGTTAAAGTGAAACTTCGGCGGGGAGTAGATTCACATATAACTATTGGATTACCTGTGTCGCCCTCAGCAATAATTTCAGTAAGGTCCCCACAGGAGCTAAAAATAATATCGTCTATGGCAAGATCATTTCCACACCCGCCATCTCCATTGTTGAACATTTTCAGAATTACAGCTCCCTGCCCTTCCCGGGATTGAAACGTAAGGGCATAGCGTTCCCAAACCGGGGAAATAGTTGACTGGATATCTCCCGTACTGCCCTCTTTAAGCAGGGTGGTATCGGTTTCATCCCATATTTCAAAACGTACATTTATCGGTATTCCGCCGTTGTTGCAGGCATTGCTCGTCCTATCATAAACGTTCATTAAATATGCGGAAAATTCATAAGAAGCATTTTCACATAAACCCTCGATCCTGGTAGTATAGAATAAACCCGAAGAAAACCCCGCATTTACTATAAGAGCCCGGCCTTTGGAAGTTGTTGTTGAGGGAAAATAGGAATGCCAGGTAGTATTATTCTGGCCTACCCTTCCGGAGATCGTGTATTCCCCATCATTGGGATCTCCTGTAACATACCTGTAATTTGTTACTGAAGCGGGAAGCGCCGGGCCGCTCAAATTTCCTGTTCCAAAGGTCTCATGAAAAATGGGATCACCTTTACTTCCCTGGCAAAATTCCAATTGGGAATAAAGAAAGGAAGACCAGAGTAAAAAAAGAACCGTTAAGGAATTCTTCATGGAGCAGGAAGATATGTTATTCTTATATGATAACATACCATGCCTCAAAAATACGAATTTTAATACAAATTTCCAGTTGCCACTTCTGGTTGCAGCCATTTTAAAAATTGATCTCCTGTAATTTTTTTTCAAGTTTTATTGAAATTTCCTGAAGCCATTTTAATTGTTCATAAACCAACTGGGCCTCTTGTAAACTACTCACGGTTGCTTCCCCCAGAATTTTATTTTCAGGAGAAATGCTTTGTATTCTTTCAAATTTTTGATCAAAATATTTTTCAGCTTCCTTTTGCCGGGAGGGATCTGGCGGAGAAAGGATTTCCTTCTCCTTTAAAAATGCCAAAGCCCGTTCCAGGTTTTGATCAATAATTTCAGCATAAATAATTACCTGAGAAGATGCCGGAGTGGTGGTATGATTTTGAATATACGTACCAAAGGAAGCAAGAGAAGATAAAAAACTATGATTAAGTACCACCACCTCATAGATCTTCTCCAAATTCTTTTGCTTGGATCTTGGTTCCTGTGTCATACGTTGAAAGGCAGCACTTAGATTTCCCAATCCCAGGAATGCCTGCTTTCTGGAAACCTTATAGGAAGTAGAAACCTTTCCTTTTTTTTGATAAAAACCTGCCACCTCTTTAAAATACTCCCTATTGGCACTTATACTATCTGCTATTGTAGTTTTAATTCCGAAGAATTCCCAGGAAGGCCAAAGTAAAATATTTCCAAGGGTTGCCAGTCCCGCTCCGATTAGAGTATCTACCACTCTGTATTGAATTACATCCAGAACATTGGGTTCCAGCAGCGCGTAAATAAAGACCACACTCAAGGTTACAAATATTGCAGAGGTCTTATAGTTCTTCTGCACCATTGCAAAAGCTATTATCAATGAAACTACTGAAAGTACCCCATAGATCACCACATTTTGGGTAAGCAGTACAATTCCCACCGCAATTGCGGCACCTATTAATGTTCCTGCTGTTCTTTGTTTTGAGCGCGTTTTTGTAAGCCCGTAATTAGGCCTCATGATCACGATAATGGTAAGAAGGATCCAATAGGCATTTTGCAGTGAAAAATAGGCGCCTATTGCATAGCCTATCATTACCACTATTGCAAGCCTAAGGGAATGCTTAAAAATGGATGAACCAAAACCAAAATTTTCAATAAGGATCTTGGGGTCATATTCCTGCGGAGTTAAGAACCTGGCCGCTTCATCTTTCTTGATCACTCCAAGTTCTCCCTGCTCTTTGGTTATTAAAAGCTGTTCTATTTTAGATATCTTTTCAACTTGTTTTTCCTGGTAATCATAAAGGTTTTGAAGCATAAAAGAACCTTCATCGGGTATATAATTAAGTTCTCTTCCGTACAATGAAATCCCTTTTTTTACTTCTTCCAGAGCAACATGCAAGTCCTGTAATGGAGGTAATTTATGGCCGTGCCTTATATTGAGGGCGATAAAATTAAGCCTGCCGGCCATTTTAAAGATAAGCGTTTGAAAAAGGAGGATCTTCTCTTTATGCTGTAACATTAACCCGTCCATTTTTTCATAATTCACGGGATTTGCCATGGCTAGTTCCAGGACATCTACAAGCTGTATAAAAATAAGTAAGCGTTTGCGTTCATAACTGGAACTTCCGGATGTCTTTCTTGCCGACATTAAAATTTCCCGCAGGGTTTCGTGTTTGTCATTCAACTCTGCCTGCAGGTCTAACAGTTTTTTAAAAAGCTCCAGCCTGGAAGCTCCCGGCGTAATTAATTTACCCCTGGTTTCAAGATACGTTGAAGTAAGATCCAGCGTTTGGGCAATATATTGATCTGTCTGGCTTCGGGGGTTCAGCGCCTGCCACACCATATTCAATCCCAGATACCAGAGCCCGCCAACCCCTATAAAAAGCGCCCGCTCATAAACTTCTATAAATTCATAGGTATTGGCGAAACTAAGCACCATAGCAAACAAACCTGAGAAACTTATAAGCGATGCACGGAATCCAAAAACCGCCAGGTAAGAAATTGCAAACATGATAAAACCCAGAACAGGAACAAAAAGCCAGGAATTAAAAACCAGATAACCTCCGGCAAGACTTACCAATACAGCCAGCACCGCTGAGAAAATTATCCCAATATTTTTGTGCCGCTGGCTCCCGCTAACGTCACTGGATGAGCAAAGCAATGCTCCCAAGGCAATTGCCAATCCAAATTCAAACCGCTCAAAATATACTCCCAAGGTTATTGGGAGGGTAATTGCCGAACCCAGAATAAGCGCCTTTGAAAAATCGGTACTTTTCAAGAACCCACGAAAACGTAAAAAATATTGGGAAAAAGTAGAATTCAATATAAGGTAAATTGGATGTATTCTTTAAACAAAGGTACGTGCTAAATGGCCCAAATGAGTTAATCTTTTCTGAAAAATTGGCAATTATGGCTATGCATTATATATTCAAAATATAGGAGCTGGAAATATGAAACTTCTTAATTTTAATGTAAATTAAGGCTATCCAAAAAACCATTTGAAATGAATAAAACAATCCTCCTTAAAAACCGACCTAAAGGTAAGCCCACCCTGGAAGATTTTCAGTTTAGTGATGAAGAAACCCCAGTTCCTGCAGAAGGGGAAATTTTGCTTAAAACACTGTATGTTTCTGTAGATCCCTATTTACGCGGTAGAATGCGCGATGAAGGTTCTTATATAGAACCTTTCAAGCTCAACGAGCCTATCGAATCTGGTATTATTGCAGAAGTGATAGAATCTCATAACCCTAATTTTAAAGAAGGAGATTATGTAAACGGTACGCTTAAATGGAAAGAGTATCAAACTGTTTCAGGCCACGGTATCAATAAGGTAGATAAAAACCTCGCCCCTCTTACAGTTTTTCTTGGAGTATTGGGCTTAACAGGAATTACCGCCTTCTTGGGCCTGGAAAAAATAGGCAAATTAAAAGAGGGAGAAACACTTCTGGTTTCCGGAGCCGGTGGCGCTGTAGGTAGTATAGCCGGTCAAATAGGCAAAATAAAAGGCTGCAGGGTTATAGGAATTGCAGGCTCTGATGAAAAGATAAACCGCATCAAACAAGAATTCGGGTTTGATGAGGGGATCAATTATAAAACTTCCCAAGACCTTCAAAAGGAAATAAAAGAAAAGTGTCCCAATGGGGTTGATGTATATTTTGATAATGTAGGCGGAGAGATCCTGGATGCAGCCCTTGCTAATATCAATAAATTTGGCAGAGTGATCCTTTGTGGGGCTATTTCACTCTATAATAAAAGTGAGATTCCAAAAGGCCCAAGACCTGAAGGTATACTTATAAAAAACAGTGTTCTTATGCAGGGTTTTATAGTACGGGATTATGCCAAGGATTTTGGGCCTGCGATAAAAACCCTTTCCGGCTGGCTCAGGGAGGATAAAATAAAATATTCAGAAACTATTGTTGATGGATTTGAAAATATTCCACAAGCCTTCCTCGATCTTTTTGAAGGAAAGAATAAAGGAAAAATGATCGTAAAAATTTAAAAGAGAACCGTAATTAAAATGAATGGCCCGCAGATTGCGGGCCGTTTTTATTAATGCCAGATGGAATTTCCTGAAACTTTTTTCCAAACCGTCCCATTCTCTGTAAGCAACAATTTAGCAGGATTTATAATTTCAAAGATTATTTCCCCATCGGGAATCTCATAACTGCTTTCGAAGCTTAGGATAACAATATTTCCCTCAATTTTATAAGTTCCTCTCCAGATAATATCTGTCAACATGATCTCTACGATATTGTTTTTATAAAAATCAACCTGTTGATGGCAATTGATAAAGAAATCGGGATCCGGTTGGTTTTCCATACATTCCTTTTCTGTGCTGAAGAAGAGGTAAACATATGTTTTATTGGCCAAAATATTTTCACGAAACGGCGGTGGCACGGGAGTACATGCCCCAAGCAGTAATACTGCTATTACCATATAGATCTTTCTTGTCATATTCCAAAATTTCGGCAGGGCAATTCAACCATTTAATTTACTGATAAACAAGGAATAAGCGAAATATTTATTCTCAAATTATCCCGAAATTTTTTATAAATTTTTTCTGTATTAAAAGGATATAAATCCAAATATTTTAACATAATTAAAGAACGGACGAAGGTTTTTTGAAGTCATAAGTCCAAAGAACCGGCTTACAAAGACAATAAAAAAAGGCAGCTATATTACTATAACTGCCATAACGTATAATTCTGAAATTAACCTATTTGGAGGGCGGTTGAGATGGCCTCACCTCTATTTTACTGGATAATACCCGTGGGTTCATACTTAATAAGTTTACTATTAATTCCCCAATATCTTCTTTCTGGATCTTCCAGGAATCTTTGTCTGACGGCTCATTGTCGTTAAAGTGGGTAGCTACAGAGCCCGGCATTATTGTACTCACATTGATACCAAATTTCCGTAGATCCAGCATTATTGCCTGAGTCATTCCGGTGACTCCAAATTTACTTGCATTATACGCTGCACCTCCTTCAAAAAAATTGGTGCCCGCAAGACTTGAAATGGTAATTATATAGCCCTTTGATTTTTTAAGAAAAGGCAATGCAGCTTTGATACTGTAAAACACTCCGCTTAAATTGGTGTCAATAGTTTCCTGCCAATCTTCAACACTCAGGTCCTCAATATTGCCAAAATGGCCAATTCCCGCATTGGCTACCAGAACATCCAACTGTCCCCATTTTTCCTCTACAACTCTGGCAGCTTCAACCTGACTGCTGTAATTCCTAACATCGGCCACTACTCCCAAAACTTTTCCACGGCCAATTTCTGTAAGTTTTTTGGCAGCGTCTTCAGCCGATTTTAGCGAACGGCTGGTAATAGCTACCCGCATATTTAATTTTAGTAAGGCTTCGGCCACGCCGTAGCCAATACCCTTACTTCCTCCGGTAATTAAGGCAACTTTTCCATCAAATGGTTCCATAGTTTATAATTTTTTCATTTAGCCTAAAGCTACTAAACAAGCAAGGGGTTGGGAAATATTTAATTCTAATTAATTGTTAATTATGAAATTAGGATTACCTCCTATTCATAATTCTTACACCTGAACGTGGAAAAATAAATCTTTTATAAATATTAGCTAAAATTGTATTGAAAAACCTATAAAGAAGTAACTTTGCGGCAGTTTAAAGAAGCACCGTCTATTTGTGCCCCGTGGAAAAAAGAAGTTTAAAAACTATTAATAAAGGAAACATTGAAAAATTCAAAAGCTCAAAAGTTACTAGATAAAATTCAGCGCGATCTTATGCGCAACGGCCTTATTATTAATACCATTGTAGAAGATCTTAAAAATCTTAGACCTTTCGCGGTTGAAGATGAAGATCCTTTATTGGCAAAAGTAATCAGGCTTACCTATGAGCATATAGATACTTATCAAACTTTTGATATTCCAATTCCTGAAGACGAACCGCTGGATGAAAACGAGGAAACCACTTCCTCTCCAGAGGTAAAGCCTGAAGAAAGCCTGGATTATTTACTTTCCCTTATGAATGACACATCTATTAAGAATAATGAAATAGATCTAAGGGAGTATAGCCGCGCTTTACAGGAATATGCCGAGGAAAATTAAGAATTATACTTTTGCCCGAAGGAAATTCCCTGCACTTTTATTTCCATTTGCTTGTACAATTTCATTTAAACAAGGTATAAATGAAAAATAAGGATGTAAAATCCAAAAAAAAATCGCGGTTGCGTTTATTGCACCAGTATTACAGCTATACCGGTTTTTACAGGTTTGTTGGAAAGAGTGTAAAAAAAGCAATTATCCCTATATTATTGGTTATTGCAGCTGTTCTGGCGCTTGACTTTTACGTACTTGACCTTAATAAATTATTGGTTACTGTTACTGAAACCTACCCGCCAGCCGGAATAATCGCGGTATTTCTTGCTTCTGAATCTATCCTGGGTCTTATTCCGCCGGAGCTTTTTATTGCCTGGGCCGGAAAGTCAGATTATCCAATCTTCTATTTATCCCTCCTCGCCACCGCATCTTACGTAGGTGGAATCATATCGTATTTTATAGGAGTATCTATTACAAAAATACCGGCCATTCACCGGCAAATGGAATTAAACCTTGCAAGGCATATTAAAAACACCCGCAAATGGGGAGGATTTTTAATTATTGTAGGAGCCCTTCTCCCAATACCATTTGCAATGACCAGTATTGCGGCAGGGATCATTCGGTTCCCTTTTGTAAGCTACCTTATGTTCGGGCTTTTACGTTATGTACGCTTTTATGCCTATGCCCTTGTAATATTCGAAATGGTCTAAGAGTTATCTCAGGAAATTCCCTAAAAGCTAAATTTATTATAAAGGCTCTGTTTAATGCTACCTAATCTGGTAATTTTAAACATCATTTATAATCTTTATTTTTAATGGATAATTCTTTAAAAACAATTGCCCGCATTGGTTATGTGGCCAAAGGCATCGTATATGGTTTGACCGGAATTCTCACTTCCCTGGCAGCCTTTAATATGGGTGGTGAAAAAACAGATCAGTTAAAAGTTTTGGCTTTTCTTGAAGAACAAACTTTTGGGAATATATTACTGGCTTTATTGGGGGCAGGACTTTTATGCTATTCATTCTGGAGGTTCATCCAGTCCATCTCTGACCCCGAGAATATAGGGGATGATAAAAAAGCTAAAGTCCAAAGAATTGCGTATTTTATAAGTGGTTGTATTTACTTTGTATTGGGATTGCTGGCTTTTTGCAGGGTTTTTGCGGTGGGAGGTCCAGGTTCGGGGTCCGGGTCTGGAAATTCAGTACAACAATCTTCCTGGATATCTACAGATGTTGGATTGATCCTTGTGGGATTTGTGGGGCTATGTTTTATTGGGACAGGGATCTATCAATTTGTAAGATTGTTTAAGCTGGATTTTGTGAAAAAATTTCAGCTCAAATCTATTCATGATGAAAAGCGACGCAAAACCATTCTTAACAGTGCATATATGGGGATGAGCGCCCGCGGGATCATCTTTCTTATAATTGGATATTTTGCGATGCAGGCTGCCTTTACCGCAGATCCTTCAGAAATTAAAACCACCATGGAAGCATTTTCCTTTTTAGAGGATTCTTCTTATGGAGCCTGGGTACTTGGGGTAGTTGCCGCAGGTTTGGTTGCTTATGCCATCTTTATGTTCATGATGGCAAAATACAGGAAATTCAAAGGCTAGTTCTTATTTGATCTTTAAGAATTTTATTCCAAGTTCCTTTTCCAGCTCCCATATACGGCGTTGCTCTTTACTGTTCACTAAAACAAGCGAGATCCCTGTTTTACCGGCGCGCGCAGTACGGCCACTACGGTGGGTGTAATAATCATTTTGATCTGGTAATTGGTAATGAATCACATATGCCAGGTTATCAACATCAATACCCCGGGCAGCAACATCTGTAGCCACAAGCACCTTTAAGGTCTTATTCTTAAAAGCTCTCATTACCTTGTCCCTGTCCCTTTGCAGCATATCGCCTTCCAGAAGTCCTGCTTCATAATTCTTTGCCGCAAGCTGTTTGGCCAACACTTTTGCCACCGCTTTGGTTCGGGTAAAAATTATGCCACGGTTTTTCCCCTGGCTTTTTAAGAATTGTGCAAGAGTGTCCAGCTTATTACTGTCGTCCCCTGTTACATATTGATGGTTAATTCCCGCATTTACCACTTCAGATTTTCCAACATTAACCCTTATAGCGTCCGGAGAAACGTACGTGTTTATAATATCATTAAGCTCTTTTGGAATTGTGGCTGAAAATAACCATACATTTCTTTTTCCCTTCGTTTCTTTAAGAATCTTTGTGAGTTCATCTTTAAACCCCATGCTTAGCATCTCATCTGCTTCATCAAGAATAAGAGTTTCAATTTTCGAAATATCAACGGCCTTTTTGTTGAGCAGGTCAATAAGCCTGCCGGGTGTAGCTACTACAATATGAGTAGGCCTGTTTAAACGGGCAATTTGTATATCAATTTTTTCACCTCCATACACCGCTTCAGTAAAAACCTTATTGGAATATTTGGTGAACCTGAATAATTGTTTGGCTATTTGCTGTCCCAATTCTCTTGTTGGGGCAAGGATAAGGGCTTGCACCTGTTCTTTGTTCGCGTCTATTTTGGCAAGTAAGGGAAGACCAAAAGCGGCCGTTTTTCCCGTCCCTGTCTGTGCCTGGCCAATAAAATCGATCTTTTCTCTTATTAAAACCGGAATTGCCGCCTCCTGTATCTCTGTGGGAGTTACAATTCCTAATTCTTTTAATCCTTTTTCAATATCCTTTGAAACACCTAAATCTGCAAAACCCATATTTTCATTATTTGAGGCAAAGATACTTTATTAAGATCGCTTCTCATAAATTAAAGAACTGTTAGAATGAGTTAAACTATCGCTAAACATGCAGGGTTTATTCTGCGGAAAGAGCCAGGATGACTAAATTGTATCTACTAATTTTAAAGCTATAGATTATGTCTTTACTCACAATTATTTTGAATATATTTCTTCCCCCCCTGGCGGTTTTCCTAAAACATGGTTTAGGGACAACTTTCCTGATAAGTGTTCTATTGACAATGCTTGGATGGTTGCCCGGGGTGATACACGCTTTCCTGGTTAACGGAAGCAGATAAAATAGCAAAGGTCCCGGATTTGTTTCCGGGACCTTTGATTTTTTAAGTTAATGAACTACTCCTGGGTTTCCTTTTCCTTAACCTTATTCTCCCATTTCCAGGCGCTTTTTAAAGCATCATCCAGGGTATATTTAGCTTTCCAATTAAGAACCGAATTTGCCTTTCCGGTATCGGCGTAGGCAGCGGTGATATCACCTTCCCTTCTACCCACTATCTTGTATGGCAGATCTACTCCGGTGGAATTTTCAAAGGTTTTTATTACTTCCAGAACCGAATTACCTTTTCCTGTACCCAGATTAAACACATTATAGTTATTTTCAGCTTTATTTTGCATTAACCTTTCCAGGGCAATAATATGGGCCTGGGCAAGGTCCATTACATGAATATAATCCCTTATACAGGTTCCGTCACTGGTGGGGTAATCATCTCCAAAGACTGATAGTTGTTCCCTTTTTCCAATCGCGGTTTGTGTAAGGAAAGGAATAAGGTTTTGTGGAGTGCCAATGGGTAATTCGCCAATTTCAGCACTTGGATGGGCGCCCACAGGATTGAAATATCTAAGGGAGATCGCTTTTAAATTAGGATGCACTTTACAGGTATCTTCAATAATCTCTTCTCCTATTTGCTTAGTATTTCCATAAGGGGACATCGCCTTTTTTACCGGGGCGTCCTCACTTATGGGTAAAGTGTCTGCCTGACCATAAACCGTACAGGAAGAGCTAAAAATGAAATTCGCATCTTGTTTCTTGCTAAGCTGTTTTAATAGGTGGATCAAGGTAGATAAATTGTTCTCGTAATATAACAAGGGATTCTCCACACTTTCCCCTACCGCTTTGGAGGCGGCAAAATGAATTACCCCATTTATTTCAGGATATTTATCAAAGAATTCTATGACCTGCTCTTTATTTCGAAGATCAAAATTTTCGAATTCAGGGGTTCTCCCGGTAATTTTGGTAATACCCCCAAGAACTTCTATAGAAGAATTTGAAAGGTTATCTATAATTACCACATCGTAATCCTGTTCAAGTAGCGCAACAACTGTATGGGAACCTATAAATCCCAATCCTCCTGTTACTAAAATTTTTGCTTTCATTACTTTTTCAATTGAGAGCGCAAATTAGGAAAAATGGATAACTATTTTTTCTCAACTAAAGTTCCTGTGGGTAGAGAAAGGTTGTTTTAACAATACTTTATTATAAACCAGGCTTTTTTAAAACGAGAAATCCTTCCGGTACTCTGCACATAAAAATTATCTTTGCTGAAAAAATTTTATGCGTTTAGAAAATCAAATCAGGACTTTTAGATGGGTAAGCATACTTGAAGGGATATCTTTCCTCTTATTATTATTTCTTGCAATGCCTTTGAAATATTTTTTTGATAAACCTCTTATGGTCCAAATAGTAGGGATGGCACATGGTGTCCTGTTTATTGCGTACCTTTTGGGGGCCTTTTGGATGTATAAACCTTTAAATTGGCAGCCAAAAACTCTATTGGTGGTCATTGCCTGTTCTGTTGTTCCATTTGGGCCATTTTATGTAGAAAACAAATATTTGTAAATGTTTGAAAATTTTAATTTCAAGACTGTAAGCTGTTACCTGGAAGAATATTTTATTGAACAGGGAATGAATGTGTTAGTGGCAAGCTATCTCAACCTGTTTATTAATATTACCGCTTTAGTGCTGTTGGTCCTGGCAATTAATTTTCTTATCAGGCGATTTGTAATTGAAGCATTTCAGGCATTTACCAATAAAACAAAAACTACTTTTGATGATTTTTTGGTAAAGAGCAAATTTCCCAAATATGTAGGGCAAATTGTACCCATTCTTCTAATAAATTATTCAGCCCCTTATATATTGATCAATCACCCCTTTCTTTTGAAAACGGTGAATTTAATAATGCATATTTATGTAATTCTCCTGGTAATCTGGATCTTCAGGAGTTTGTTGAGAACCACAAAGAATTATCTAAAAACACAGGAAGAATACCGGGATAAACCCATTGACAGTTACATTCAGGTGGTAATTATTTTTGTGTGGATTGTAGGTATCATGTTCATTATTTCAGAGCTTACAGGCCAATCTGTAGTAAGCTTTGCTATTTCACTGGGGGCGGCTTCCGCCATATTATTGCTTATTTTCAAGGATACTATATTGGGGTTTGTAGCTTCTATTCAGGTGTCTGTAAATGATATTGTAAGAATTGGTGACTGGATTACTTTCAGCAAATTTGGGGCAGATGGAAGTGTGACCGAAATTAATCTGGCTACGGTGAGAGTTCAGAATTGGGATAATACCTATACCACTATACCTACCTATAGTCTTATTGCAGATTCCTTTCAAAACTGGAGGGGAATGCAGGAATCACCTGGGAGGAGGATAAAAAGAGCAATTTTTATTAAGCAAAATTCAGTGAAATTTGTGAGCAGCGTGGAATTGGAAGAGCTTAAAAAAATATCGCTCATTGCACCCTATCTAAATCACAGGCAAAAGGAAATAGATAAATTTAACTCGGGAAACCAGGTAAACAAGGATATTCCAATTAATGGCCGTAATCAGACAAATTTGGGGATATTCAGGAAATATGTAGATGCATATTTACATGAACATTCTGCAGTGCATAAGGAAATGTACATTATTGTAAGGCATCTTGCACCTACCCCCCAGGGAATTCCTGTTGAAATACTATGTTTTAGCCGTGACAAACGCTGGGAAAATTTTGAATATATAAGTGCCGATATTTTTGACCATATAATTGCCGCCGTCCCTTATTTCCATTTGCAGCTTTTTGAAGCTCCATCGGGCGATGATATACGTATGTACCTGAAGACAGAACAAAAGGACTAAATCAACCTATTTTATTAATCAAAGACTCGTTTACTTTTACATATATTCGTACTTCAATAATTACCACATAATGAAATTAAAACCGTTCCTGCAGGCATTTGGATTAGTAGCCATAATATTTACCCTTTTGCCTTTTATCGCTGCCGATTACTGGTGGATAAGGGTATTTGATTTTCCTCATATACAGCTTACCATACTTACCCTGGTAGCACTAATGACCTATTTCATAAGATTTGACCTTAAGCGTGCAGAGGATTACGTTTTTGCCGCTGCTTTGGGGGCATGTTTTATTTTCCAGCTCGGTAAGATCTATCCCTATATTCCTCATGGAAATTATGATCTTAAAGAAGCAAACATGGAGGCCGATGCGGTTAAGATGAAGTTTTATATTGCCAACGTTTATCAGGATAATGAAAAACCGGGTAAACTCATTCAGGAAATTAAAAACAGGGATGCAGATGTGGTTTTGCTAATGGAAACCAATACCCGCTGGATGAATGATGTAAGCCAGGCCGTAGCAAATTATCCGCATCGCGTTGAGGTGCCATTGGATAATACCTATGGGATGCTTTTATATTCAAAATTTCCTTTAAAAAATGAGCAGGTAAAATACCTGGTAGATGACAGTATTCCATCTATACACACTATTTTACAATTACCTGACGGGAAAGAAGTACAATTGTTTTGCATTCACCCCACCCCCCCAATGCCACAGGAAAACCCGTCTTCAACAGATAGGGATGCTGAAATGATGCTGATAGCCAAGAGTTCCAAAGGGAACAAATTGCCGGTTATCGTAGCAGGGGATTTTAATGATGTCGCCTGGTCACAATCTACAACGCTGTTTAAAGATCTAAGCGGATTACTGGATCCCCGAATTGGACGGGGTTTTTACAACACCTTTAGTGCAAACAGTTATATAATGAGATGGCCACTGGATCATTTCTTTGCATCAGATGAGTTTAGGTTAATAACTATGGAATTGGGAAAAGATATAGATTCAGATCATTTCCCGGCCTATTTTGAGGTACAGCTCGAACCTGAAAAGGCTGCTGAACAAACTCCTGAAGAACCAACTCAGGAACAGAAACAAGATGCCGAAGAACAAATTAAGGAGGCTCGGGAAGATAAAGAAAAAGAAAAAAAGGAGTAATATTTAATGTTGCTTTACTCTTTTTGAGACCGCATTAAAGCTATTTCAATGATTTCCTCATGATCAAAAGCGGTTTCAGGTAAATTTTTGATATTAAACCATTTAGCATCCATAGCATCATCACTTGCTTTAACTGGAACTTCCTGGGATAAACTGGTCGTAAAGGCAATAGAAATAATCCGGCCACGGGGATCCCGTCCGGGATTTGCAAAAATTCCTACCTGTTCCAGGTGCGACACCCGGAGCCCGGTTTCCTCCTCAAGTTCCCTTTTGGCTCCATCTTCAAGCAGCTCATCATTCTCCAAAAAACCACCGGGCAAGGCCCATTGATTTATGAAAGGGTCTTTTTTTCTTTGAATAAGTAAAACCTTAGGTGAAGAGGTTTCCTCCTTAACAAATATCACCGCATCTACGGTTATTTGAATGTTTTGTTTGCTCATCTTTTTAAAGTTTTCATAAAATTAATCAATGAAGGTTAATATTAAAAGATAATTGATTGTTATTGGGTAAATTGCGGTATTACCTATTAAAAACCTCCATGAAGTACGCATACCCTCATATTTTTATCATTCTTTGTTTTTTAATATCAACATCTCAGGCACAAACTGCGGAAGAAATTGTGGATTGTTATTTAGAAAAGTCGGGGGGTATTGAAAATTTAAAGGCTCTAAAAGCCACCAAAATTAATGCTTCTATAAAATCTGAAGGTAGGGAGATCCCATTGGAGATCTATAATACACGATCTGGTAAGCAGGCTGTAATAATTAATATAAATGGGGAAAGCATCACTCAGTTCGCGTTTGATGGCGAGATCATGTGGACAACAGATATGTTAACCGGAATCCCCGAAAAGGGGCTGCAGGAGGTTACCGAAAATATTAAATTAACGGCTAATGATTTTCCCACCCCTTTCTTAAATTACCGGGAAAAAGGTTATACGCTCGAGTATCTGGGAGAGACCAAATTTGATAAAGATCGAGCTCATAAAATAAGACTTATTCAGGAACCCATTTTTATTAACGGGCAGGAACAAGAAAGTTTTTTGGTTTATTATTTTGATAAAAAAACTTCATTGCCAATAGGTAAAGCATCAGAAATAACCGTAGACGGGCAATTGCAGGAGGTTAATGAGTCCAGATTAAGTAATTATAAGGAAGTAAGTGGACTATTATTTCCTTTTACTGTTATTGAATCTGGCCAGAAAATAAAAATAAAAAATATTGTACTTAACCATGAAATAGATCCTGCAATCTTTACTTTTCCCACTAATCAAAGTAACTAATATAGCACCACGGCTAGAATTTTTTAATAAAGACAGTTTTCTTATTTACAAATTCCCTAATTCCGTGAACTGATAACTCCCTTCCATATCCTGAGATTTTTGTACCCCCAAAGGGAAGCCTAGGATCACTTTTCACCAGTTCATTAATAAATACTGCCCCATCTTCAAATTTGGGAATAAGCTCTTCAACACTTTTTAAATCTTCAGTAAACAAAGACACACCTAACCCAAATTGAGAACTGTTTACAAGATCTATGGCATCCCTCTTTGAGTTAAAAGTGGTCACTCCAATTACAGGCCCAAAAGTTTCTTCAGCAAAAACAGGCATTTTTGGGGTAACCTTGGTTAAAATGGTAGGTTCGAACCAGGTGCCTTTTCTTTTTCCACCTAAATGGATGGTAGCTCCCTCGGCCACAGAGGTGTTTACCTGATCTTCTAGGTCTTTGGCCAGGTCTTCCCGTGCCATTACACCAACAAAGGTTTCTTCGTCCATGGGATCGCCAGATTTAAGTTCCTTTACCTTCTCAGTAAAAATTTTAAGAAATTTATCTGCAATATTTTCCTGAAGCAGCAATCTTTTCCCCGCAATACAACTTTGACCGGTGTTTTGGTATCTTGCCTGTACACATGTTTTAGCGGCTTCCTCAAGATTGGCATCTTCGAAGATCACCAGAGCATTGCTTCCACCCAATTCCAGGACAGATTTCTTTATGTGCTCTCCTGCAACCGAGGCTATGGCCCGGCCTGCCGGTGTACTTCCGGTTAGGGTTACCGCCTTAATGCGTTTGTCTTTAATTATATCCTCAACTTTATCACTGCTTACAGGTATATTTTGAAAACATCCCTTTGGGAATCCTGCATTTTCAAATACCTTTTGTATGTTGTTGGCAGACTGCATTACGTTACTGGCGTGTTTTAGAACTGCCATATTACCGGCCATTAATGCAGGTGCAGCAAACCTGAAAACCTGCCAGAAAGGATAATTCCATGGCATTACCGCCAGGATAATACCCAGGGGTTCAAACGATACATAACTTTTATAGGCATCTGTTTCAATGACCTCATTTTCCAGGTGCTGCTCTCCATTTTCAGCATAATATTCACATACCCACGCACATTTTTCAATTTCAGCAATAGATTGTGAAAGAGGCTTTCCCATCTCCCTGGTAATGGTTTCAGCATATTGCTTTTTATTGTTCTTTAATTCCCGGGCTGCATTTTTTAATAGTTGGCCCCTTTCTTTTATACCTATTTGTTTCCAGCTTTCAAAACCAAGATGAGCTGTTTCAAGGGCTTTATCTATTTGAGCTGGACTATATTCTTTAACACTTGCAAACTCTTCTCCCGTGTAAGGATTGGTGGAGGTGATCATAATTTTATTACTTTTTTTAAAGATAAAATAACAAATTGACGATTTTGGGGGATTAAGAGGATTTTAACTGATGTTGATAAGTGGTTTAAAAGTAATTAGAGCAGGCCTGTTAACGACCCTCATTAAAGGTTAAATTTAAAAAACACTACTTCTATGAATCAGCGAGATGAACATTTGCTTAGCCTACGACCTGAAATTCCCTCGGCTTTAATTTCAGAAAATATGAGTAGCGATGAGCAGTTTCAAAACAAAACCTTACGGCCGGTAGCTAAACTTCAGGATCTTCTTTTTGTGGAGGTATTCAGAAATTACATTCAGAAGCACAAGAACACTTTTTACGGATTTACAATTGAAAAAAGAATGCTTTTCATTGCCAATGCTATTCAAAGGGATATTAAGTTCAGGAACAGTTTAAAGGGAATAATGATAGGGCAATTCACAATGGAAGAATATGGACTATATATTCAAAATTCCTCTGCCCTTAATAAGCGTATGATGAATATTGTAAAGGAGCGTTTATTCTCAAACATCCAGTTACTGGAGGATCAGGGCCCGTATCAACAAGCCCAGTAAGATCGTTATGGCAAAGCTCATTAAGGTACCAATGAGCACATATTCGGTTTGTTTTCTGGCCCCGGTCTCGGTTTTATCACTGAACCGTAAAATGGACTTGGCTGCTATGAGAAAACCTATGGCAGCGAAATTATCAGTTATAATAAAAGTAAGGACAAGGATCCTTTCAAATATCCCTATGTACCTGCCAGCTGCTTCCAGGCTATTCATTTTGTAAGTTGGTTCTATTTCATCCTGCCAGCGCCGGGTGGCTTTTCCTATTAGATACCCGGCCGGAAAAATAACCAAGAGGTATCCTCCCAGTATCGCCAAAAACTGAACCGAGTTGAACAGGCTTTTTAATGACGGTATTAATTGAGGAAATCCATTTATGAGGTATAACCATACCAGTATCAAAATAACTGCGTGAAACAATTGGTCTAAAAGAAAATATTTTAAATCATCTTTTTGTTGGCGCAGCTTCCACATATCTATAAAATAATGGGTTACACTTATAAATAAGGCTGCATACCACCATTCTACCGATTGAAGAAAAATAAGTGTAAGTATACCTGCAAGTAAGGAATGTATCACCAGAATGTAAGACCTGGCCTTATATTTTCTTTTGTGTGCTATCCAGGACTTGGGCTGCAGAACAAAATCTGCAACAAGATGGGCCAGCAAGAGTTGTAGTAATAATAGAAGATTATCCATTTTTTAATTTTGTTGTTATAACCTGCTGATATCTGTTAAGCAATCCCGATATGGCCTCCCAGCCGGCTGCCTTTTTACGTTGGTTTACTGCAGACTGGCTAATGTTTATCTCTGCAGCTATTTCCCGTTCTTTAAGCCCCCGAAGCAGGAAATATACAACTTCAGCAGATGCTGTACTCCACTTATCTGTAATTGTATCCAATAGAAAGAAGGCGGTATTAAACTCTGCATCAATTTCCTCTACCGGAGTTTTTATCCTGGTCTTCCGGTTTTCATTTTTCATTTCATCCAGGGATCGTCCTGAAAATTGAAAAGCCTGCCCATTTGACTCGGAGAGCGCTTCTCTTTCCAATTCCTGGGTCCCAATTCCAATTGCCAATTTAAAATCGGCGATCTTGGAATACGCCCTGCTCTTTTTTGTTTTTTTAAGATGTATACGGTTTACAGCTGCTTTGATTTGGATAGCTATTAAAAGGGCAACTTCGGGAGATTTTACTATACCCTGAAAACTGTCTCCCCTGTAAATATTGAATCGCACACTTTTTTCGCCATTTTGTTTTGTGATGATCCCAAATTCTGAGGTGAGGGTATCTAAAACCTGCTGGAGGACATCTTCTTTATATAAAGAAGAATCAATAAGATCTGCTGTAAGTACTGCTATCATTTTCCAAATATAATAAAAATAATTAGGCTATAACCTTATAAAGTGCATTTATTAGCCTACAGACTTATTTTTATCATTTATAAGTCTATAGACTTATTTTTATAAATGTCTGAAAACTTGTGTTTAAAGGGACTAATTACTAAAATTTTGTAAAACCTTCTTTAATTGAAAAAGGTATAATTACATTTAAAATTAAAACTATAAAATGGTTCATAATAAAAAAGAAGTATTTCAAAAATGTTTAATTGTAGCCGATCAATTGATACAGAAATACCAGGACAAGATGGATAACATTAAAGAATCCATGGAGGCAAATGATGTTCATACAGATTATGATGAGGAAGGAAGTAACGGTGAATTACTGGGAGATTTTGAGCGCTATGCTTCCCTTCTTGACAATGCTCGAAAAATGAAGGAAACCTTAAGCCGGGTAGACCGTGAACATTACAGCGAGCAAATAAAATTTGGAAGCCTCATAGAAACTGAAAAAAACTATTATTTTATTGCCGCACCCCTGGGGAATGTTGGAATGGATGATGGTAGTATTATATATGCAATATCTACAGATGCCCCTATCTATGAAAAGTTAGAGGGAAAATCTAAAGGAGATACCTTTAGCCTGAAAGATGAGGAAATAAAGATCCTGGACGTGCATTAATTACTCGGGATATTCCACCCGTAAATGAAAAATATTCTTAAGCTTTTGCTTGAGAATTTTTTTTATGAGCTGGATCTCTTTGAAAGTAATATTTGAATTAAGGAACTGGCCTTCATCCATTTGCTTGTTTATTATTTTCTCTACAAAATCATCAATTTTAGCGGTTGTAGGTTCTTTAAGGCTTTTACTGGCGGCTTCCACACTATCGCACATCATTAAAAGAGCCGTTTCACGACTAAAAGGAATTGGTCCCGGATACCTGAAGTTTGCTGCCACCGCAGTCTCGTTTTGTTCCTTTTCCTTCATATAGAAGAAATAAACGGTACTTGTCCCATGATGTGTCCTGATAAAATCAATTACCCTGTCCGGCAAATTATTCTTTTTGGCGATCTCAATACCTTTGATCACGTGACCAATGATAATTTCTGCACTTTCTTTAGGTGAAAGTTCATCATGAGAATTGACAGAAGTTGTTTGATTTTCAGAAAAATAGGTTGGATTTTCCATTTTCCCGATATCGTGATAAAGGGCCCCTACCCTCACCAGCATTGCATTTGCACCAATTTCATTGGCAGAAGCTTCGGCAAGATTGGCCACATTGAGCGAATGATGAAAAGTTCCCGGAGCCTTTTCAGAAAGCTCTTTCAGGAGTTTCGAATTGGTATCAGATAATTCCAGTAATGACATATCTGATACCAGACCGAACAATTTCTCATATATATAAATAAGTGGCTGCACGAAAAGCGTAGCAAGACCACCCAGGATAAAGGTTAAGAACATTTCCATGTCAAGGTCCTGTACATTCCCTTCCTGAATTACCGTGATTGCAAAGTAAACCACTATATAGATAAAAGTTATTTGCCCTACAGAAATAAAGAGGTTAGCCCTCTTATAAAGTTCAGATACGGTTAAAATAGTTACGATCCCGGCAATGATCTGGAGGAACATATATTCATAACTGTTAGGGACCACAAACCCCAGGATGAGCACCGTAATAACGTGCGAAAACAACCCCAGCCTGGAATCAAAGAAAGCTTTTAAAGTAAGTGGTAATATTGATAAGGGAACAATATATACATACCTTGGCTCAAAATTCACCACCAGGGTGGTAAGAAAAACCATGAGCAGTATATTGAAAAATATAAAGGTGATCTTTACATTGTTCTCATAAATATCCCTCCTGTATTTCCTGATGAACAGAAGGAGCATCAACAAGGCCATTGACACCAGCAGGCTGTACCCAAATAGGATCCAGTTATAACTGGATTCACTCCATATTTGAGATTCATATTCCTGTTTCAGGGAATTTAAAACATTCAGTTTTTGCCCTTCTAAGATCTCGCCCCGGGAAATAATTATTGTACCTCTTTCTATACTGCCCCGGGTATAGGAAATGGAATTTAATTTGCTATCAAGTTCTTTTTGGGTAAAGGAACTGTCATAGATCACATTAGGCTCAATACTGTTATAGAAAAGCTCCAGAAGTTCCGGGCGCAGGGAAGTTAAATTGCTCCGGTTGATATTGGTGGTTAAATAATCGGGGATCTCCTCCTGAAGAAAAATTTTTCCATATGTGATCTCATCGGCGATATTGCCCTTTTTCAGGTAAACCAGATGATCTTCGGCCAATCTCGTTTGTTCCTGGAGCACCCCGTTCTCATACAATCCGTCCAGGGCAGTTGCCACAAATTCTGAAATTACCCGCCCTCTCCGGTTAATGATACTGTCACTAAAAACAACAGAGATTTGTTCCGCAGCATTTAGTTTTACCTTCTCAACAATTTCTTCATTATAATTAAAGTAGGGAATATGATTGGCAATGATCTGGTCCTTTTCCTTTACAATTTCCTCATTGGTCTTAAGAATTGCAAAATCAAACGGAGCATATAAATTTTCATATTGCCATGGTTTCCCTTTGGTAATCTCATATTTGAATTTTCCGCCCTTGGGCATTAAATAAACCACCATTACCGCAGTAAGGATAAATAAAAAAGCCTTGTAGAAAAAGGCCTGGTTTTTATAAAAATTATTAATGTAGTGGTTCATCTAAATAATTACTGTTCTTCAAAAGTAATAAAAAAACATCATGCGGGATAAGACCTTGGTTTGTTCTTTATAAAATCATTAAATTCGCAACAACTGAATTTAAATCTTTAAATTATGAAAGAAGTAGTAATAGTAAGTGCTGCAAGGACACCCATTGGAAGTTTCATGGGTAGTTTGTCTACGGTTCCTGCAACTAAATTAGGATCTATAGCCATAAAAGGGGCACTTAACAAAATAAATTTAAAACCTGAACTGGTGGATGAAGTATTAATGGGAAATGTAGTTCAGGCAGGTGTAGGCCAGGCTCCGGCGAGACAGGCTGCCCTAGGTGCAGGAATTCCCGATACTGTTCCCTGTACAACTGTTAATAAGGTTTGTGCAAGTGGGATGAAATCTATAATGCAGGGAGCCCAGGCCATTATGCTGGGAGATGCCAATATAGTGGTTGCCGGCGGAATGGAAAATATGAGTATGATCCCCCATTATTTACACCTTAGAACTGGGCAAAAATTTGGGCCTGCAACCATGGTTGACGGGATGCAAAAAGATGGATTGGTTGATGCTTATGATCATAACGCAATGGGCACCTGTGCCGATCTTTGTGCTACGGAACATAATTTTTCCCGTGAAGACCAGGATGCCTTTGCTATAAAATCCTATGAAAGATCTGCTAAGGCCTGGAAGGAAGGAAAATTTGACAATGAGATAGTTCCGGTAGAGGTGCCGCAACGTAAAGGTGATCCTGTGATCTTTAAGGAAGATGAGGAATTTAAAAATGTACAAATTGATAAAATTGCCTCCCTGCGCCCCGCCTTTTCTAAAGACGGTACTGTAACGGCTGCAAATGCTTCTACTATAAATGATGGTGCCGCAGCTGTAGTTTTAATGAGCCGGGAAAAAGCTGATGAACTTGGATTAAAAGCACTTGCGGTAATAAAAGGATTTGCAGATGCTGCACAGGAACCAAAATGGTTTACTACAGCTCCTGCCAAAGCGCTGCCTAAAGCTCTGGACAAAGCCGGAATAAGCAAAGATGATGTAGATTTCTTCGAGTTCAATGAGGCTTTTGCAGTGGTAGGATTGGCAAATATGAAATTACTGGGCTTAACAGATGAGAACACCAACGTAAATGGTGGTGCAGTTTCTTTGGGACATCCCCTTGGATGTTCAGGTGCAAGGATAGTAATTACGTTGCTGAATGTCCTGGAACAAAAAGATGCTAAAACAGGTGCAGCAGCCATTTGCAATGGTGGTGGCGGGGCTTCAGCAATAGTTATCCAGAGAGATTAATTAAGAACTGCAATCTATAATTAATGCAATACGGAATTTGCACCCTTAGCATTGTCCCGGTAAGAATCCAACCGAATGATGCATCTGAAATGCTTACCCAATTGTTATATGGAGAAAATTTCAAGATCCTTGAAGAAAGAGGTAAATGGAGCAGGATTCGTGTTGCATTTGATTCTTACGAAGGCTGGGTAAGCAATAGCCAGATTTCAAAAATAGAGGAAACATACTACGAGGAACTTTTAAATAGTGAACAGATCTACTCTGTAGATCTAATTGAATTTATTGCTGAAAGCTCAGGTAATCTAACCCATATTCCCCTGGGTGCGGTGCTTAATCATGCCAAGCTATCAAACCTGGTCTTTGACGGGCATTCGGTTCACGGGATTGGCTCAAAATCCAGGTTGATTGATACTGCCATCCTATATCTTAACACACCTTTTTTATGGGGTGGAAAGACCCCTTTTGGAATTGATTCCAGCGGACTCACACAAATGGTTTACAGACTTAATGGTTATTGCCTGCACCGCGATTCCGCACAGCAGGCTAAACAAGGTGAAGCGCTTAGTTTTATTGAGGAAAGTGAACCGGGTGACCTGGCATTTTTTGATGATGCCGATGGAAATATAATTCATGTAGGTCTTATAATGCCCGATAATTATATTATACATGCCGATGGGAAAGTACGTATTGACAGGATAGACCATTCAGGGATCTTTAATATAGATCTTCGCAAGCACACCCATAAATTAAGGGTTATAAAAAAGATAATCTAACAGGGTTTTATTAAATAAAAAAAGGCTGCCAATGGCAGCCTTTTCTTGTAACATTAAATATCAATTACTGCTTTGATGCATCTAATTTTGCCTGAATGGCTTCAGCTTTGGCATTTTCACCAAGTTGATAATAGATGTTCATAGTAGTACGCATAGCTTCTTTGTTATTTGGATCTTTCTCCATCACCGCTTCAAGGTAAGGTAAAGCTTCTTTATAAATTACTTTACGTTGTGCTCCAAGTTCATCGTACTTCTTGGTATCTGCCTTGCTCATTCCCAAACTGTTCATTTCTTCTACAATTGCAGCTTCCTTTGCAAGAATTGCAGCAGCAATATTTAAACGGGCATCGTTTAGGTTAGGGTCTATTGCAAGAGCTTTCTTATAGTATTCAATAGCTGTTGGATTATCTCCTATTTCAAAAGAAGTAACACCAAGGTTATAATAAAGGGTTGCATTATTAGGATCCTTTTTAACGATACCTTCCATGATCTCCTTATACTTATCTTTTTGACCCATTCTATAGTACATATCAGCTTCAGATTGTAAAAGAGTAAGATCATCAGGATTTGCAAGTTTGGCTGCATCCATTGCAGCTATAGCTTTATCCTCATTCCCATTAGCGATATGGATCAATGCAATGTTCTTCATTATCTCACCTTTTTTAGGTGGCGATTTTCTGTCTTCAGGATTTATGTATTGTCCAGCTTTCACCATTAAGTCTCTTTGAGCCTTATTCATACTTTCCTCTTCACCTGTAGCTTTATTTACAGCGATATATTCAACTTCAGAACCATCATATCCAAGGTCTCTTAGGTCTTCATAATACTTAAGGGCTTTATCATATTCCTTTGCATTGATCGCATTGGAAGCAGCGTAATATAAATAAATGGTATCTTTTGGGTTCATTTGGTACCCGGCATACAATTTATCTCCCGCGGCACTATAATTTTCAGAATTTTGATCTTTTATAGCGCTTTGAACAAGTGAATTTGTAACAGCACTTAATCCATTCACAGCCTCATTATCTCCTAATTGCTGTGCTTGTTTGAATGCTTCAGCAGCAGTCATTAAGTCTTTTACAGAGGTATTTTCCCCATTCCCAAGATAAGCGTGGCCTTTGTACAGGTAAAAATCTGCCTTTAACTTGGCATTGGCGCTGCCTAAACTGGCTTCTGCCTGGGTGAGCAGGGACTTAGCTTCTGCATAACTTCCCTTTTCAATTGCTTTTCCGGCATCCCGGATCTCTTTTTTTTGAGCTATAGCTACTACCGAAAAAAGTGATAATGCTATGGTAAATAACTTGATTTTCATTGATTTTGGTTTTAGGTTTATTTATTCTTCAGTATTATCTGCAATTGTTGTGCCATCTCCTGTTTCATCGCTGCTATCAGGTGTTATGGCATCATCAAGGTCAACTGTGCCCTCTTCACTTTGCATTACTTTTGCAACTGCCGCGATAGAATCATTCCCTTTTAGGTTAATCAATCGCACTCCCTGTGTTGCTCTTCCCATTACCCTCAAATTGTCTACACTCATCCTTATGGCAAGACCGGACCGGTTAATGATCATAAGATCATCTCCATCATTTACATTTTTGATAGCTACAAGTTCTCCGGTCTTATCAGTAATGGAAATTGTCTTAACACCTTTACCACCCCGGTTGGTGATCCTGTAATCATCAAGTTTAGATCTCTTACCGTAACCGTTGGCTGAAACCACCAAAACATTGGCCTCCATGTCATTAACCGCAATCATTCCCACCACTTCATCATTATCATCTGCCAGGGTTATTCCTCTTACTCCAGATGCATTACGACCCATGGGACGGGTTTTGCTTTCTTCAAATCTTATTGCCTTTCCGCTCTTCACGGCAAGCATTACCTGGCTATCTCCATCGGTAAGTTTTGCTTCCAGTAATTCATCATCCTCACGAATTGTGATCGCGTTGATTCCATTTATTCTTGGTCTTGAATATTGCTCAAGAGAGGTTTTCTTAACCTGGCCTTTTTTAGTGGCCATGATTACGTAATGATTGTTGATATACTCCTCATCTTTTAGATCCTGGGTGCAAATAAATGCTTTCACTTTATCGTCCGGTTCTAAATTAATAAGGTTTTGGATAGCCCTTCCTTTAGATGTCTTGCTTCCTTCCGGAATTTCATAAACCCTCATCCAGAAACATTTTCCTTTTTGCGTAAAGAATAACATATACTGGTGATTGGTTCCTGAAAATAAATGCTCAAGAAAATCCTCACTTCTGGTAGTAGAGCCTTTCTGCCCTACTCCACCCCTGTTCTGGGTTTTATATTCATTTAGAGATGTTCTTTTGATGTAGCCTGCATGGGAAATTGTTATTACCACCTGCTCATCCGGGATCATATCTTCTATGCTTAGGTCTCCCCCTGCATATTCAATTACAGACCTACGGGAATCTCCATATTTATCTTTTATTTCCAGTAATTCGTCTTTAATAACCTGCATTCTTCTCTCTTTACGGGCAAGAATATCTTTTAGGTCTTCAATAGTCTTAAGTAGTTCATCATATTCTGCACGTAACTTATCCTGCTCCAGTCCGGTAAGTTGTCTCAATCGCATTTCTACAATTGCCTTGGCCTGAAGTTCAGATAATTGAAAACGATCGATTAATTTGGATCTGGCTTCATCTGCATTGCTGGAAGAACGGATCAATGCGATCACTTCATCAATATTATCTGATGCTATGATCAAACCTTCAAGAATGTGGGCCCTTTCTTCGGCTTTTCTTAATTCATAGGTTGTTCTTCTAACTACCACATCGTGACGGTGCTCTACGAAATGGAAGATCATATCCTTAAGATTCAACATCTCGGGACGTCCTTTTACAAGGGCTATATTGTTTACGCTAAAACTGGTTTGAAGCGCAGTATGTTTATAAAGGGTATTTAAAACGATATTGGGTATTGCATCCCTTTTAAGAATGTAAACAATTCTCATCCCATTCCTGTCAGACTCATCCCGGATCATGGAAATACCGTCGATCTTTTTCTCGTTAACAAGATCGGCAGTTTTCTTGATCATGTCCGCCTTATTTACCTGGTAAGGAATTTCTGTAACCACTATGCATTCCTTTCCGGCAACTTCTTCCAGACTGGATTTGGCCCTTACAACAATTCGTCCCCGGCCGGTTTTGAACGCCTCTCTCACACCGTCATAACCGTAAATGGTTCCACCGGTAGGAAAATCTGGCGCTTTAATATGAGTTATTAACTCGTCAATCTCTATGTCGTGATTATCAATATAGGCAACTGTTCCGTCTATTACTTCTGAGAGGTTGTGTGGAGGCATATTCGTGGCCATTCCCACCGCAATCCCGCTGGCACCATTTACCAATAAATTTGGAACTCTCGTTGGAAGTACAGTAGGTTCCTCCAGGGTGTCGTCAAAATTTAGTCTAAAATCTACGGTTTCTTTATCGATATCTGCCAGCATATCCTCTGCGATCTTGCGCATTCTGGCTTCCGTATATCGCATCGCGGCCGGGCTGTCACCATCTACAGATCCAAAGTTACCCTGCCCGTCTACCAACATATATCTTAAACTCCATTCCTGCGCCATCCTCACCATAGTATCATAAACAGAAGTATCACCGTGAGGGTGATATTTACCTAATACTTCCCCAACTATTCTGGCAGATTTTTTATGTGCAGTATTTGATCGTATTCCCAATTCATGCATCCCGAATAAAACCCTTCTGTGAACGGGTTTTAGCCCGTCACGTACATCAGGAAGGGCACGTGACACAATGACCGACATCGAATAATCGATGTAAGCCGATTTCATTTCATCTTCAATGTTGATAGGAATTAATCTTTCTCCTTCAGCCATATTTACTAGTTTAATTTAGTTCAAAAATCTAACGTGCCAATTTACGGATTTTACCAATGTTTTAAGGGGTGTATACCCATGTTTTGACAAATTTTATTAACAAATATTTAGGCAGTCTTGGTTAATAAGTTAGTTACCTTCAAATTTGTATATTGAAAGTAATTTTGTCAATTAGCTTGCGACACATTGTTAGGTACAATTTTTGAACCCTGTGCATTATACAATTTAAAGAGAAAGGAAAATAAGATGGATGATAATTTTTCACCCAAAGTCAAAGATGTCATAGCTTATAGCAAAGAAGAAGCGCTAAGGCTTGGCCATGACTTTATTGGAACTGAACATTTAATGCTGGGCCTTCTGCGTGATGGAGACGGTAAAGCTATAAATATATTGAACGCCCTTGATATAGACCTTAGTCATTTAAGGCGAAAAGTAGAAATTTTAAGTCCCGCCAACCCCGCCCCAACAGGAATTTCAAATGAGAAGAAAAACCTACACCTTACAAGGCAGGCAGAGCGTGCTTTAAAAACAACTTTTTTGGAGGCAAAACTCTTTCAAAGTTCTTCAATTAATACAGCGCATTTATTGCTTTGTATATTAAGAAACGAGAATGATCCAACTACCAAACTTCTGAATAAACTGAAAATAGATTATGACGGAGTTAAAGATCAATTTAAATATATGATTACCAACGAAGATGACTTCCTTGAAGCACCGCGGGCCGAATCTTTTTCAGATGAGGACAATACAGATGATGTTTCCAAGGATAATCCCTTTACCAGCGCAGGTGGAAAATCTACCAAAAAATCCAAAACCCCGGTATTGGACAATTTTGGAAGAGATCTTACAGCCATGGCCGAAATTGACAAACTTGATCCTGTAGTAGGAAGAGAGAAGGAAATTGAAAGGGTAAGCCAAATCCTGAGCAGAAGAAAAAAGAACAACCCATTGCTTATTGGGGAACCCGGCGTAGGTAAATCTGCTATTGCTGAAGGTCTTGCATTGCGTATTGTGAAGCGAAAAGTTTCACGTATCCTGTTTGACAAGAGGGTTGTGACATTAGATCTTGCGAGTTTGGTTGCAGGTACCAAATACCGTGGCCAGTTTGAGGAGCGAATGAAAGCCGTAATGAACGAGCTGGAAAAGAATGATGATATAATTCTTTTCATTGATGAGATACACACCATTGTTGGTGCAGGTGGCGCAACAGGAAGCCTTGATGCCAGTAACATGTTTAAGCCTGCCCTTGCACGTGGAGAGATCCAGTGTATTGGTGCCACTACTTTAGATGAGTACAGGCAATACATTGAAAAAGACGGAGCTTTAGAAAGAAGGTTCCAGAAAGTGATCGTAGAGCCTACTACAGTAGATGAAACTTTAGAGATACTAAATAATATTAAAGATAAATACGAGGAGCACCATAATGTTTCCTATACTGCGGAAGCTATTGATGCCTGTGTAAAGCTAACTAACCGGTATATGACAGACCGTTTTCTACCGGACAAAGCAATAGATGCACTGGATGAAGCAGGAGCTCGCGTGCATATTACCAATATAGAAGTGCCCAAACAAATTCTTGACCTTGAACGCAAACTGGAAGAAGTACGTGAGAGTAAGAATGCCGTTGTTAAAAAACAAAAGTATGAGGAGGCTGCAAAATTGCGGGATGACGAAAAGAATTTTGAAAAGCAACTTGCCATAGCCCAGGAAAAATGGGAAGAGGAATCTAAAAAGCACAAGGAAATAGTAACTGAGGATCATGTTGCCGATGTGGTTTCAATGATGACCGGTGTTCCTGTTAACAGAATTGCCCAAACCGAAATTAATAAACTTGCCGAACTCCCTAAACGTATTAAAGGGAAAGTAATTGGGCAGGATGAAGCTGTAAACAAGGTTGTAAAAGCAATCCAGCGTAACCGTGCGGGATTAAAAGATCCCAACAAACCCATTGGATCCTTTATTTTCCTTGGTCAAACCGGGGTGGGTAAAACCCAGCTTGCAAAGATCCTTGCCAAGGAGTTGTTTGATAATGAAGATACGCTCATAAGAATAGATATGAGCGAATACATGGAGAAATTTGCTGTATCGAGATTGATAGGTGCACCTCCGGGATATATAGGTTATGAAGAAGGAGGCCAGCTAACAGAAAAAGTAAGAAGAAAACCTTACGCAGTGTTATTGCTTGATGAGGTTGAAAAAGCTCATCCGGATGTTTTTAATATGCTGCTCCAGGTATTGGATGACGGGTATCTTACAGATAGTTTGGGCCGCAAGATCGATTTCAGAAATACCATTATCATAATGACCTCCAATATTGGATCCAGAAAGCTTAAAGATTTTGGCCAGGGAGTTGGTTTTGGGACCGCAGCGAAGCGCTCTCAAATTGATGAAAACACCCGAAGTGTTATAGAAAGTGCTCTTAAAAAAGCCTTTGCTCCGGAATTTTTAAACAGGATAGATGATGTGGTGATCTTTAATTCCCTTGAACGCGAGGACATTCACAAGATCATAGAAATAGAACTTGCCAAATTATATGACCGTATAGGGTTAATAGGCTACACTCTTACTCTCAGCGATAAGGCTAAAGATTATATCGCAGAAAAAGGTTTTGATAAAGATTATGGTGCAAGGCCACTTAACAGGGCTATTCAAAAATATATTGAAGATGCACTGGCCGAGGAGATTATAACTTCAAACCTTACTGAGGGAGATAAGATTTTTATGGACCTTGCGGAGGGTAAAGATGCTTTGACCATTAAAATTGACAAGGCAGTATCAAAAGAAAAGGAATCTTAATTGTAAGATTTTAATAAGCATACAGCCTTCCATTTCTGTAAAGAGTTGGGAGGCTTTTATTATTTTACCATAGAAAAAATACATCCAAAATACCAACCCGGGTTTCTAAATACAGCTTAAAAATACCTACATTTGCCCCACATAATTTCCCTACAAATTTATGATAGAACAAATTCTGGAACTGGACTTTGGAAAAGTCTGGTTTAAAGATAATATCCTGATTGCAGAACTTAACGAAGGTATTTTGCTGGATGTTGAGAGTAACCGAAAATTACTGGCTATAGGGAAAAAAAATTTTGGAGATGATCCTTATGGATACATTTCTTACCGTATAAATTCTTATGCGGTAAATCCTATGGTTTACCTTGATTCTGCGAGTATCTCAAATCTAAAGGCAATAGCCGTGGTTTCAACGAGTGACATGTGCCGTAATAATGCAGTTTTGGAGCGCCAGTTCTATAAGGACAGTAATTCCTTTGAGGTTTTTGAAACCCTTGAAGAAGCTGTTTCCTGGATCAAATCGCAACTCAGGGGTTAATCAAACAGCAATTCTTCATCAATTTTAAAGGAGTTTATAAATTCTTTGGCTTTGTGAATAGGTACTGCCATTACCTGATCTTCTTTTACAATAGGAACTATATCGCGGAAAGTATCCAGCATTTGGGTTAGAAACGGCGAAGTTTTGGCCGGCTCCCTGAAATGTAGCGCCTGGGATGCATTAAATAATTCTATAGCCAGAATTGTGGAAATGTTATCTATAACCTTCTGCACTTTGGTGGCACTGTTGGCTCCCATACTCACATGATCTTCCTGCCCGTTTGATGATACAATGGAATCTGTACTTGAAGGGTTCGCATATAGTTTATTCTGGCTCACAATACTGGCTGCGGTATACTGCGGGATCATAAAACCACTGTTAAGACCCGGATTTTCTACCAGAAACATTGGGAGACCTCTTAGCCCCGAAACCAGCTGGTAAATACGCCTTTCAGAAATATTCCCCAGTTCAGCCATTGAAATTGCCATATAATCCAATGCCAGCGCAAGTGTTTGCCCGTGAAAATTACCGCCGGAGATAATTTTATCTTCTGCTACAAAAATGTTTGGATTATCTGTTACCGAATTGATCTCTGTTTTAAATGTTTTCCGAACAAAAGATAAGGTGTCCTTTGTAGCGCCATGTACCTGCGGAATACACCTGAAGGAATAAGGATCCTGAACAATATCTTTTTCTTCTGCAGCTATTTCACTATCCTGAAGAAATCCCCTTAACCTTTCAGCCGTTTTCACCTGTCCGCGGTGCGGCCTTACCATTTGAACCAGTTCATCAAAGGGAGACATATTACAATTAAAAGCATCCACAGATATTGCGCTTATAACATCTGCCAGATAACTTAACTTATAAGATTCAAGCAGTGCATGAATTCCATGAGCGCTCATAAACTGAGTTCCATTTAACAACGCCAAACCTTCCTTAGACTGTAATTTTACAGGCTCCCATTCAAACATTTCAAGCACAACCTGTGCAGGCAATCTTTCATCTTTAAAATACACCTCTCCTTTCCCAATCAATGGTAAAGACAAGTGTGCCAAAGGCGCCAGATCTCCAGAGGCTCCCAAAGAGCCCTGTTCATAAATTACCGGAAAAATGTCTTCATTATAAAAATCTATGAGGCGTTGCACTGTTTGAAGAGATACACCAGAATGGCCATAACTTAAAGACTGGATCTTTAATAATAACATCAACCTTATTACAGGTTTTGCAATAAGGCTTCCCGTACCGCAGGCGTGTGACATCACGAGGTTTTCCTGAAGCTCTGTTAACTTTTCATTAGATATCTTCACATTACAAAGGGAACCAAAGCCGGTATTAACGCCATAAATGGGTTTGCTGTTCTCCTGCATTTTTTTGTCGAGATAATTCCGGGCATTTTCAATATTGACCCTGGCCTCATCGCTAAGTTCCAGCTTCTTATGGGTATTTATGATATCGTAAACAGTGGGAAGATCTAATACAGCAGAGCTAATATAATGAGATGACTCCATAGGGAAGTAAAAAAATTTGAAATTTTAAATTATTTAAATAATACCTCCGCTATTAAATTTAAGGAAGTAATTCTTGTTTTTCCAACGCAGGTCTCCACAATGGTTAAACAAATGCTAAATTAAAAGAATAAATGAGGATTATTCCATTCCTCTATCATCATTTTTGAACAAATCCAAAAAGGCGGCACCAATATTATCTACAATGTCACCTGCGATCATTCCCTGGTAGCTTAGTTTTGAGGCAGCAATATCCCCAGCTTTTCCGTGTAAATAGGTAGCAAAAACTGCCGCTATAAGAGGTTCATATTTTTGAGAGATCAAGCTTGTTATAACCCCTGCCAGAACATCACCGGCTCCAGCAGTAGCCATCCCGGGATTGCCGGTATTATTTATGTAAAGATTATCTCCTGAAACGGTAATGCTGTGTGCGTCCTTTATTACCAGGATTACTTCATATTTATTAGTAAACTCTTTTGCCTTGGCCAGCTTATCAAAATCATCTTTCCATTCTCCAAGCAATCTCTCCAGTTCTTTTGGATGTGGGGTAAGAACAGAATTTTTGGGTATTAATTTCAAAAATCCTTTATTATTGGAAAGCATATTCAAACCATCGGCATCAATTACCATGGGAGATTTGGTTTTCTTCAGTAAAGATTCAAAGGTTTTAACTGTGGCCGCGCTTATGCCGGCCCCCATTCCAAAACAAATCACATCGGGTTCTGGCTCAAATTGAATATTCTTTAGCTCTTTCTCCCCTTCATCAATTATCACCATAGCTTCAGGTAATATGGATTGCAGGATCTCATAGCCGCATTCCGGGGAATATATTGTTACCAATCCCGCTCCCGTTCTTAATGCTGCTTTCGCGCTTAGGGAAATACTGCCTATTTTCCCATAGCTCCCTCCTATTATCATACTATGCCCGTAATCGCCTTTATGCGAAAAATTCTTTCGGGGTATGTATAGGTTTTTTGCTTCTTCCTTATCGATTAACTGGGCTTCTGCCGGTGCGGCAGCCAGATATTCATAATCCAGTCCAATATTTAGCACCTGGTAATTTCCCACAAATTCTGCGGTTTTCGGTAGATAATACACCAATTTGGGTGCCTGGAAAGTTAAGGTATAATTAGCCTTGATAACTGCATCTCCCGGTTCCGGCGTCTTGGTAGAAAACAAGCCCGAAGGCATATCTATAGACAAAATAAAAGCTCCCGAGGCATTGATGTAATGAATAAGATCTGCCACCCAACCTTCCGGGGGTCTGTTAAGGCCAATACCAAAAATAGCGTCTATTACAAAGTCCTTGGGGTGAAGCTCAGGAAAATCCTCGGCTCCTTTTAATAATGTGGGCCAGGGAGCCCCTATTTCTTTTATCTTGTTATAGTTGGAAAGAAAATCCCGGGAACGTTCTTTTGTAAAGTTTACAACATAAATACTTACATAATAACCATGTTCAATCAATAACCTGCCTACCACGAGTCCATCTCCTCCATTATTTCCAATTCCGCAAATAATTTTAATAGGAACGGATTCATTATTAAGCCTGGCATGTATTTCTTTAAACACAAGGCCTGCAGCTCTCTCCATCAACTCTTCAGAGGTGATACCCTGTTTTTCAATGGTAACTTTATCTGCTTCGGCCAGCTGCTGAACGGTAAATATTTTCATATTATAATTTTAGGGGGTATAAATATAAAACTTCTGTTTCTGCAAAATAAGCTTCAGGCCAGATTCTTAATAAATCTTCACAATTTACCCTATAATCGGGGTGAATTAAATAAATTTACCAAAATTTATAACTCATGAAAGATATTGCTCTAAACGAGATCCATAAAAATTTAAATGCTAAAATGGTTCCATTTGCAGGTTATAATATGCCTGTATCCTATGAAGGTGTAAATATTGAACACGAAACGGTACGAAAAGCCGTGGGAGTATTTGATGTTTCTCACATGGGGGAATTCCTTATAGTGGGAGAAAACGCTCTGGACCTTATTCAAAAAGTGTGTTCCAATGATGTTTCCAAATTGGTAGACGGGCAGGCACAATATAATTGTATGCCTAATGAAACCGGAGGAATTGTTGATGACCTTATTGTTTATAGATTCAATGCTGAAAAATATATTCTGGTAGTGAATGCTTCCAATATTGAAAAAGACTGGAACTGGATTTCCCAGCACAATACAATGGATGCAACTATGAGAGATCTGTCTGACGAATATTCCCTGCTTGCCATACAGGGTCCCAAGGCTGCGGAAGCCATGCAGTCCCTTACCAATGTTAATTTAGCTGAAATGAAATTCTACACTTTTGAAGTGGCAGATTTTGCAGGGGTAAATAATGTGATAATTTCTGCCACCGGATATACCGGAAGCGGCGGCTTTGAGATCTATTTCAAAAATGAAGATGCAGAGGAGATATGGAACAAAGTAATGGATGCAGGGGCAGAATTTGGAATTAAACCCATAGGACTTGCTGCACGGGATACACTTAGACTTGAGATGGGCTACTGCTTGTACGGAAATGATATAGATGATACCACCTCCCCTTTTGAGGCAGGATTGGGATGGATCACAAAATTCACCAAGGACTTTATTAATTCTGACAATTTAAAAAAGGAGAAGGAAGAAGGACCTAAAAGAAAACTAATAGCCTTTGAGCTGGATGAAAGGGGAATTCCACGTCACGGGTATGATATTTTAGATGAGAATGGCAGGGTTATTGGCATTGTGACATCGGGCACCATGTCACCATCATTGGACAAAGGAATAGGAATGGGTTATATTCCCACAGAAATGGCCAAAAACAATTCAAAGATTTTTATCCAGATCCGGAAAAATGCTGTTCCCGCATCCCAGGTGAAACTGCCCTTTTATAAAGGATAAAACTATTGAAAAAAATATTGATCGTAGGAGCAAGCGGCTTTATAGGCAATGCCTTATATAAAGAGCTTTGCTCCTATTTTGATACCTATGGGACCTATTTTACCCAAACCGCAGCCTTCAGGGATAATAAAAAATTTTTCGAATTCGATCAGGATACAGAAAATATAGAGATCCTGCTTGAAAATCTTAAACCAACGGTTATAATTTCTGCTATTCGTGGGAATTTCAACTCTCAGGTTCACACTCATTTTGCCATTATAGATTACATTTTGAAAAATGATTGTAAGCTTATCTTCATTTCCTCAGCAAATGTGTTCGATGCCTTTACCAACTATCCTTCCTATGAATATGACAAAACACTTTCTCAAAGTGTCTATGGCAGGTTTAAAATAAAAATTGAGAATGCCCTTTTGAGGTTGCCCAACCATAAATATGCCATCCTTAGATTGCCTATGGTATTTGGGGCGAACTCTCCACGAATTATTGAAATTAAGAATAAGATAGAGTATGGACAGGCATTGGAAGTATTTCCAAATGTGGTGGTGAACGCCACAGAAATTGGAAAAATTACCCAGCAGGTTCATTATATTATCAATAGAAAAAAACAAGGAGTATTCCATTTGGGAAGTAATGACCTTACCCATCAACATGACCTAATAACAGATATCGCCGAAATTCTTGGTTTTAAAAACCCCTTATTAAAACAGGTTTTCGATTCAAATTATGATCGCTTTCTGGCAGTTTTGCCTAAAGACAACCTTTTGCCCAAAAATTTACAGGTCTCTATTCAGGATGTTATAAAAGCTACTGTGATTAAATAAAAGGCTGTTAATCTTCTATTAAATACCATAAACTATACCCTGGCCTGAATACTGAATTGTGTAACTTTAAAAATTATTTAATACAGGCTGATGGTTATTCAGTCTAAATCCCGCAACGCCATGAAAAAATTAACTGATGAAGAAATTGAAAAAAAATTAGGATCCCTGGAAGGCTGGAGTTATACAGATGAGGGAATACAAACTTCTTTTGAATTTGAAAATTTCAAAGAAGCTTTTACTCTTATGACCCGTATTGCTTTTGAAGCTGAAGCTATGGATCACCACCCCAATTGGACAAATGTTTACAATACACTTGAAATTACGTTAAGCACTCATGATGCCGGCGGGGTGACAGCAAAGGATTTTAAACTAGCCAAAGCGATAGAAGATATTGTCAACGCAGAGTAATTGCTGAATTAAATTAATTCACGTTCCATTTTTTAGTTGAAAATGGAACGTTTTTTTTTATTTTTACCACAGATTTTTAAAACAGGTATGGGAAGAGCATTTGAATTTAGAAAAGCACGAAAAATGAAACGCTGGTCAGCAATGGCCAAAGCTTTTACTCGCATTGGAAAAGATATTGTAATGGCGGTTAAGGAAGGTGGCCCCGATCCCGATTCCAATTCCAGGCTTCGTGCGGTAATTCAGAATGCAAAGAGCCTCAACATGCCTAAAGAAAATGTGGAGCGCGCGATTAAAAGGGCAAGTGATAAAAGTCAGGGAGATTATAAGATCGTGCTTTTTGAAGGTTACGCCCCTCATGGGATTGCTGTTCTCGTTGAAACAGCAACAGATAATAATAACAGAACTGTTGCAAATGTGCGCATGCACTTTAGTAAAAGCGATGGAAATTTAGGCACATCTGGTTCTGTTGAATTTATGTTTGATCATACCTGCAACTTTCGCATAGCGTCCAATGGTCTTGATCCCGAAGAACTGGAACTTGAGCTTATAGATTTTGGAGCTGAGGAGGTTTTTGAAGATGAAGATGGTATCCATATATATGCCCCTTTCGAAAGTTTTGGCGCGCTGCAAAAGGAATTGGAACGCAGGGAAATTGAAATTCTGTCCTCCGGTTTTGAACGTATTCCTCAGGTTACCAAGAAATTAACCCCGGATGAGGCTGCCGATGTTGAAAAACTTTTGGAGCGTCTTGAAGAGGATGATGATGTACAACATGTGTATCACACCATGGAAGAATCTCAAGAGTAAGGGACCTGGATTTTAAAAATTATCAGGGTTCTTTCCTTTTACCCCTTCATAAAATTTCTTTATTTCTACAAGATCTTTTTCAAGGTTTCCTGTAGTATAAAAAGGCTGTGCAACTTTCACTTCCTTTCGGGAATAATCAAAAGCAACTTTTATTATAGGCACATTTGCAGCCTCAGCAATATAATAAAAACCCGTTTTCCAGCGATCGGTCTTTTTCCTGGTGCCTTCCGGTGACAATGCCAGCCGGAACACATCTTTGGTTTTAAAAATGGCGGTGATGGCTTCTACCTTGTTTTGATTAGGAGTGCGGTCCAGGGGTGTGCCGCCAACCCATCTGAAATACCACCCAAATGGGGGGCGAAATAATTCTTTTTTACCTACAAAATCACTTTGTATTCCCAATATACTGCGTACCAGCAGCCCCAAAAGGAAGTCATACCAACTGGTATGAGGAGCCACAATGATCACACATTTTTTAATGGCAGGATCAATAGCACCCTTTAAGTCCCATTTTAAAATTTTAAAGAAAATGAATTTGGAAAGAGATATCATTAATCTATCTCTTCTTTAATCTTTTTTTTTGAAACTGGTTGACGGTTTGCTTTGGATACCTCCCCTTTACGTCGTTTCTTTTCTTCCATTAAAAGCGAAAGCTCCCTACCGGTCTGTCCTTTTACCGAGGTGTTTTCTTCTGCTCTTCTTATTAAGTAAGGAACAACTTCACGCACAGGACCAAAAGGCACCAGTTTAGCAGAATTATAACCTTTTCTGGCAAGATTGTAACTAATATGATCACTCATCCCATACAACTGGCTAAACCAAACCCTGTCATCATTTATTGCTATCTTCTTATCCTCAAGAATTTGTAGGGCAAGATAATTACTCATTTCATTATGAGTTCCAATAAAAGTATGGATCTCATCAATATTTGCAAGGCAATATGCAAGTACTCCATTATAGCTTACATCTGTAGCCTCTTTATTCTCACATATTGGAGTTGGATATCCCATTTTGTGGGCCCGCTCATTTTCTTTTTCCATGTAAGCTCCGCGTACTATTTTGGCGCCTACAATAAACCCATCCTTTACTCCTTTTTCGTGAAGCTCCTGTAAGTAAGCCAGCCTGTCCCATCTATAGCACTGCAGGGTATTGTAAACAATAGCTTTTTCCTGATTATATTTGCGCATCATTTTTTCCATCAACTCATCTGCTGCTCCCTGCATCCATGACTCCTCAGCATCAGCCAATACACTTATATCATTTTGATAAGCTGCTTCACAAATATTTTCAACCCTTTGCTGCACTCTTTTCCATTCTTCCTCTTCTTCCGGGGTTAAAGTAATTTTGGAGGAGACTTTTTCCCATATCTCCAATCGTCCAATACCTGTAGGTTTAAATACAGCAAATGGGATCTCTTTTCGCTTTGCAGCAAATTCAATAATGCTTATTTTCTTTTTCATTGCAGCATCAAGATGTTCTTCCTGCTCCTTTCCTTCTACCGAATAATCAAGGATACTGTGAAGTTTCTTGGTGTACATTTTTCCAATGGCAGGTAAACAATCTTCCATGGTCTCACCCCCACTAAATTGGTTAAAAATGGTAGCCCTTATTAAACCTTCAACCGGAAGGTGAAGTTTTAAAGAAAACCGCGTCAATGCAGTGCCAATTTTTACTAAAGTGGGTCGGTTTATCATTCCAAAAAGAAAGAGCGCCCGGTTAAGTTCCTCGTCAGATTTTAGTTTAAATGCTGTCTCGGTATCATTGAAGATCTTTTGTGTAATCATTGCGATATTATTGATCATACAAAGATAATTATTGAGAGTTGATTTATTTATAATTTTCTCCTTATTTTCGACTTTTAATTATATTATTTATACCTACTAAATATGGCTACCCACGCAGCACAGGCTAAGGTTTTTTATTCAGAAAAAGCATATAAGCAACTGAATATTTTTTTAAAAAAGACAGCACCCTCTGCCATCTTTATAATTGTTGACAGCAACACCCAGGATCAATGCCTCCCACTCTTTTTACCTTTAATTGAAACCAACACTGAGATTGAGATAATAGAAATGGATCCAGGGGAAGAATACAAAAATATTGAAACCTGTTCGGGTATATGGAATGTTCTATCTGAACTGGGCGCCGACAGGAAGAGCCTGGTGATAAATCTTGGCGGTGGCGTGGTTACAGATCTGGGCGGATTTATAGCCAGTACTTTTAAACGCGGAATTCAATACATCAATGTACCTACTACCCTACTCTCTATGGTAGATGCTTCAGTAGGCGGAAAAACAGGTGTGGATCTAGGCAATTTAAAAAATCAGATTGGAGTGATCTCTCAACCGGAAATGGTACTTATTGACCCGGGATTCTTAAGCACTCTTCCGCCGGAAGAAATGAGAAGCGGGCTTGCAGAAATTTTGAAACACGGTTTAATTGCCAAAAGGGCCTATTGGGAAAAAGCCAATGATCTAAAGAAGCTGGGGCTGGAAGATCTTCGTGATCTTATAATGGAATCTGTTGATATCAAAACCCACATAGTCACAAAAGACCCCCGGGAAGAAAATTTACGAAAAACCCTGAATTTTGGACACACCTTTGGCCATGCAATAGAATCCTATTTTTTAACCCATCCTGAAAAAAATAAAGTGTTACACGGGGAGGCCGTTGCAGCAGGAATGATCATTGCCTTATTCCTCTCTACAAAAATTACAAACTTTCCAGAAAAAGAGCTGGAGAGTATTACCCAAACTATCCTCGAGTTCTTCCCTGTGATCGAAATAAGGGAGGAAGATTTTTCCAAGATCATCGAACTGCTGAAATTTGACAAGAAAAACTCACATGGAAATATAAATTTCGTTCTTTTAGAAGAAATAGGTGTGCCTATAATAGATTGTAAAGTGCCGGAAGATATGCTTTTTGAAAGTTTAGGGTTTTATAAAAATCTTAAAACCAGATAATTGTTTTTATTATCTAATTAATTGTTATAAATTATTTCTCTGATTGGATATAATCCAATTTTTATTATAATTGCACGATCAAATTATTGTTATGAAAAGAGTCATTGTAGATTACAAAAAACTTACTCCTGAAATTTTAAGCCTCCTGGTAGAAAAATATCCTGATGGATATGACGATGACCAGGTTATTTCATTTAAAAACGCTAAAAATGAAACCATTGAGGCTGTTGAAGTGAGAACAGATGAATCCATTTACCTCGTAAAAGTGAGTACAAGACTTGAAAATACTATGGCCAATTATGATGAAGATGATTATGAAGATTCAGATTTTAACGAGCCAATTGTAGATATTCCTGAAAAAGGAATTGAGGAAGAAGAGGATGAAGATGTAGATACTGAAAAATAAAAAAAGAAAAGGCTGCTTATTTATTTTATTTAGATCCTGTAATATCCCGGATCTTTTAATATAATAAGCAGCCTCTTTTTATTGGGAAAATTCCAAATCAGGCATGTTGTTCTTCATGCTTTCCTTCTTTGATCTCTTCAATAACTTTTTTATTAAAAGCCGGAAGATCATCCGGGTTTCTGCTGGTTACAAATCCACTGTCTACTACAACTTCCTTGTCTACCCATTTCGCTCCGGCATTTTCAAGATCTTTTCTAATAGTATGATATGAGGTCATTTCTCTTCCCTTTACCACTTCGGCATTTATCAATGTCCAGGCTGCGTGGCAAATTGCAGCTACCGGTTTTTTCTGTTTAAAAAAATCGCGAACAAATTCTAAAGCCTCTTCATTGGTTCGAAGATTATCTGGGTTCATTACTCCTCCCGGCAGTACCAAAGCATGATAATCTCCCGCACTTACCTTGTCCAGGGTATGATCCACTTTGTATTCCTTGGACCACTTATCTTTATCCCAGGCTTTTATTTTACCAGATTTATCACTTATTATATCTACCTGGAATCCTTCTTTTTCCATTGCCTCTTTTGGGGAAGTTAATTCTACTTCTTCAAATCCATTGGTGGCAAGCATTGCTACTTTCTTTTTCATAGTTCTCTATTTTATAATTAATAACTTATGCCTAAAATTATTAGTTAAGAAATAAAAACTCTATTAAGAAGCTTATAAAAAAAGGGAGAAAGGCGTTAAACCTTTATTAATCGTCTGTTACACACTCGGCCCTTTCCTTCTCTATATCAATATTTGCTCTTAGCCTGGCCAGCAATTTATGATCTTCATCGAGTTTTACATTTTTTCTTTCGAGTTTTTCAAGCTCTTTAAAAATTGCAGGCTCACTAAATCTATTGGGGCGTATACGTTCGTTTTTATGAAGGGCATACTGTACGGTAAATTCAGCGCCAAAAAACATTATTAAACAGGTATAATTCACCCATAGCAGGATAAGGATAATGGAGGAAGCGCTTCCATATACAGATCCCGGATTGCTTTGACCAAAATAAAACCCCATTAGGAATTCTCCTATCAGGAATAAAACTGTAGTTAAAGCGGCTCCATATAAGGTTATTTTTAATTTAATTTTTATATCCGGCAGTAATTTAAATATAGCACCAAACAATGCAGTAATAAATATAAAAGAGAGGATGTAATTAAGAATATTAAGGCCTACTGCTGTAATTACCGGGGCAATATCTTCTATATATTCTCCCAGGATCTTTACCAACGCGGAAACGATCAAAGCCAGTAACATCAAAAACCCAATGGCCAGTATCATCCCAAAAGATATCAGTCGGTCCATTATCATCCGCATGAAAGTTTCCTTTTTTGCAGCAACATTCCATATTTTATTCATAGAAATTTTAAGCCGGAAGAACACCCCGGTAGCTCCAAATAACAACATTGCAATTCCAAATATTATGGCCCAGGTAGAATTATCGGTAATGGCGGCGCTGGTTACCATTTTTTCAACTGCTTCAGCGGCATCGGCCCCAATAAAATCTTCTATTTGTTCATTCAATCTTCCCTGCACTGCTTCCCTTCCAAAAAAGGAGCCGGCAATAGATACTACAATTATTAAGAGAGAGGGAAGAGAAAATATGGTGTAATAGGCGATAATTGCACTTTCTGCCCAAGGGTCATTGGTGTTCCAACTCGTAAAAGTTTTTTTCAGCAAAGCAAAAAAGGTCCTTATTTTCTTCATAAATTATATTTGTTTTTAAACAGGGAGAGATGATGTTTTTCATGGCCGGCAATTATAAATCCTGCCGCTGCAGCACTTAGATCACCTCCACTGGAAATTCCTTTTTCCTTATACATTTCCTTTGTAAAACTCTCAAACATGCAAATACCCGATTCCCTTATGGCGTTATATTCCTTTATAAGGTCTTCGAGATTACGATCATTAGCACCGGAAGCCGGCACATAAGCGTCCTGGTCAAATCCTGCTAAAGGAGTCTTATCTTTTCTGGCAATTCGCAAGGCACGGTACTGGAAAATACGTTCAGTATCCAACATGTGCGGCAATACCTGGGCAACCGTCCATTTCCCGGCTTCATAACTCCACATAAGGTCTACCGGGTCCAGATTGGTAAGAAAATTTACCATTTCCTCGCGTTGGGAGCGCAGTAATGTTAAAAGCTCCAGTTGTGGGAGTTGATCAATATAGGTTTGATAATACGCGGGGTAATCTCCAATAAGAAGTTGTTCTGGTTTCATAATGCACAATTTTAATTGTCCTGATATATGTAACCAAGGTAAAAAAAACCCCTGTAAACACTTAGGTCTACAGGGGTTTTAATATAAGTTTAATAGATGTTACTGCAGGCTTTTAAAAATAGAATGCATCAGGCGCTTTTTATCATTAAGGCTTTCTTCCAGCGAGATCATAGTCTCTGTCCTGTATACCCCTTCAATATCATCTAACTGAAAAATGATCTCCTTGGCATGTTGGGTATCACGGGCGCGTATCTTGCAAAAAACATTGAATTTTCCTGTAGTTACGTGGGCAACTGTAACAAAGGGTATATCGTTGATTCGCTCCAGTACAAATTTTGTTTGTGAGGTATTTTTCAGGAAAATCCCAACGTATGCAATAAAAGCATATCCAAGCTTTTCGTAATTAAGAGTTAAAGATGAACCTAATATGATTTGCGCTTCTTCCATTTTCTTCACCCTTACATGAACTGTCCCGGCAGAAATATTTAATTTCTTTGCTATATCTGTAAAGGGAGTTCGTGTATTCTCAATGAGCATATCAAGGATCTGATGATCTGTTTCGTCTAATTTATACTTTGCCATAATTCTTAACGTATTTTAATGAAAAACAAAATTAATACAATTACGCTATATAATTAGCAACTATTTGTTGTTATTTTATTAATTTATAACTAAAACTTCATTATTAAGTAGCAGTTTATCAACTATATCGTTTTCGCTAAGCTTTTGGGATCCCAAAGTTTTCAATTCTTTTTCTGAACAATTTATTTCCTTATGGCCGTAAAATGATAAGGAAGCGGCAATTTTATCAATATAGGGTACAAAAATTATTTTATCATTTTCCAGACTTTCCCTGAACTGGATGGCTACATCGACTACCTCTTCTCCTAACCTGGCCTTACGCAGTATCACATCATAAAATAGTTTATAATTCTCGGGTATATTAAAATAGGCCTCATTACTATAAGCCTTATATGAACCGGAAGCAATAGATTTCAATCCTGAAAATAGAGCTGCCACAATAAATTCCCGGCTTCGCTCCCTTTGATAATCCCCGGGATAATGCCCGGCTTCAAACAGTAAGGTAGGGATATTTGAAGTTTGAAAAGTATCCCCGGTGCAATTGGCATTATAGGCATCATCATATCTTCCTATCTGTCCCGGAATATAATGCTGGAGATCTCCCGCTATATTTGCAATTACCTTCATGGAAATTTCCCGGGATGGGGTAACAGCCCGTGAGTCATCCATAGCCGGGGTAAGAAAGGAAACCGTAGCAGGAACAGCAGACTCCCCGGCACTAAATATAGTGCGCTGATCATGGAGGTTAAAGCAAAAGTCTGGTTGAAATCTTTCAAATTCATCCCGTAGGATTATGCTTTCCTTTGCATTCCTGTTCAATGCGTCGCGGTTAAGATCTATTTTATTTGCATTCTCTCTTGTATACACCCCGGCTCCATCAGGATTCAGCATTGGAATTATCCTTAGTGTGATATGTTCTTTCAGATTTAAAAGAAATGGGTCTTCAGGAAATAGTTTAAAAGCATTTACAAGATCAAAAACTGCTTTGGTAGTGGTAGATTCATTTCCATGCATTTGAGACCAGGCCAGAATTTTTATTTTTCCGTTTCCAATGGTTATAGACTCAATAACTTCTCCTAAAGCAGAAGAACCTATTTTTTGAACCCGGAAAAATTTCCCTGCTTTTGAAATGGGTTTTTTTATAAACCTGTAAGGAAGATATCTTCCCGATAAATCTGTCTCTTTAAATAAAAGGTACCTGTCTAAAAGGTTTTGGTATTCCAATTGTAATTTCTCCATGTTTACAAAAGTAAATAATCATTAATTTACAATTGTAAACGATGTTGAATCCCTATTTCAATTACATTTGTAAACAACATTAAAGGTCGGGTTATATTTAAGGATGGAAATTTTCCAACCACATTAAAATTATTATTTAATTTGTTATTTTTTAGTCGTTTATATTATTTTACCTGCGATTTTAATTTAACTGATCTTATATTGTTTACATTTGTAATTTGGTGAAATGAAACCTTTGGATTACATTTGTAAACATCTGAATTATAAAATGGAATTCACAATGGTAAACAGCGAACATTTCTCTAAAAGACTGGAAAAAATCCTTGATTATTATGATATTTCGGCCGCCACCTTTGCTGAAGCTATAGATGTGGGACGGTCATCGATCTCTCATATTCTATCTGGAAGAAATAAGCCAAGTCTCGATTTTGTGATGAAAGTGGTGCAAACTTACCCCGAGGTGGAATTGTATTGGCTGCTCAATGGTAAAGGAAACTTTCCCTCTTCTTCACCTTCTTCTGAAAAAGTGCAAGCTTCCCCTGCTTCTTCTCCCTCTTCTGCCAATCCTGCTCCATTGTCTTTAAATAATGTAAATCCGGGCAATTCTCCCAAAGACATAGCAGATCTGCGAACCAACTCAGGAAAAAAGATCAGGAAAATTGTATTCTTTTATGAGGATGGTAGCTTTGAAGCCTTTGAGAATTGAATTTAAGCGGGAAATAGCGTTATTTTGTATTGAGAATTACAAATTATCCCGGGTAAGAATTAAAACCCGGTAACAAAAGCCTACTGCCCTGATGAACCGCATTTTTTCACTCCTTACTATAATTTTAATCTTTCTATTTAATTCCTGTTATTCTCCGGAAAGAGATTGCAGCCGCTTTAAAACCGGGACCTTTGAATTCGAGACCTATTTAAACGGAGAAATGGTAAAATCTACCTTTGTAAGAACAGATTCTATTGAAATTGATCGCTTTCAGGATAAAACAGACACTTCCAGTGTTCGCTGGATCAATGATTGTGAATATATAGTAAAGAATTTAAAGCCCAAAAATCGCGCAGAGCAACAGCCTTTACACATTAAGATACTTACCACAGATAAAAATTCCTATACCTTTGAATACGGCCTGGTTGGGGAATCTAATAAACAAAGGGGGACTGTGCGAAAAGTTGAATGATCAGGCTTTATTACCGCCTTTTCTAAGGATCTCATTCTGTTCCTCGAGAAGATCATTTAAACTGGCTAAAAGCTCTATGTTCTTTGGGGTTTCAACCGTTTTGTTCTTGGGATCTTCTGCTTTTTTTCTGAATCTGTTCATGAGCCGCACAACCATAAAGATGGTAAAGCCTATGATCACAAAATCTAAAAGCGCTTCTATCAACGCGCCGTAACCAATTGCAACTTCTTCGACTCCTTCTCCCTGCGTGCCCATTGGAAAACCTTCCCTAAGGACAATCTTACGGTTGGCGAAATTAATTCCATCTGTCATCATGCTAAGTGGTGGTAGCACCACTTGCTTTACCAGAACATCTATAACTTTATTGAAGGAGGTACCAATAATGATACCTACAGCCATATCAATCATATTGCCTTTTACGGCAAATTCCTTAAATTCCTTAAGAAGTCTCATTCTTCATCAAATAATTTTATCTGACTCTCAAATCCGGAATTTTTGCCTGGCTCTTTCGAGTCTTCAATTTCATTTCCTTCTACTGTTTCTTCGTCCAACACTTCAATAGATTCCTTTGGAATTTCAATTGGCTCATATGGGACGGGCTCCAGAAGGTTCACCTGCTTCAATTTATCTGTAGTTAGTTGATTACCAAGAGCCTTAATCCCTTTTACTGAAATAAATTCTTCAAGGTTGATCTCATCACTGGTGCGCTGATCTTTGCCCCTCACTTTTGAGTAAACAAGTTCTACCCTGGGGATATAATCTGTTGAGACCAATTCAAGGAATGACTTCTCATGGTCTCCAATAAATTTTTCTTCTTTATCGGCATTTTCAATAAGAAAACGCTTTACGTAGAAGCGTTCTTTTTCAGCCTCCCAGTATATTGCCGAAATTGGTTTTTTTGGTGCCCACTTCTCCAATACAATGATCTCATCATCAAATCTGGTAGTAAGCTCCGGCTTAATCGTTTTTGCCACCCCGTCCTGAGTGATAACCAGAAGCCTGTCTTCTCCTCTAAATTCTCCCAGAAGTTCGCCCCGCTCATCTACATTTAATCGTTTCACGCTGTCATCAAACCAAATTCTTCTGGGCTTGAGGGTAGAAACTCCTTCTTCCTTGAGTTCTATACGTTTTACGGAATATTTCGTAACAATATTTCCTTTTACATTTCGCCCTTTGATCATCATATCGGCAAAATCTACTTCAAATTTCAATTTTTTAATACTCCCTACCTGGCGCAGGTAAACAGTGATCACTTCTGCCTCACCGTTTGGATTTGCCGAGAAATAATGTATCCTGGAATCCTTTTTACCCTGGGTGATATCATATTCCTTATCCCGTGTAACGCCGGTTACGGCAAAACGTTTTAGATAGGAGGCGCCATTTTTTCCATCGCGATACACCAGGTTATATATGGTGCGTTTGTCTTTTTTCTTAAAAACTGCCACATGGATGATGTCTTTTCCAACAAAGGTTTTTGCATCTACTTTGGTGATCATCATCTTACCTTCAGCGGTGAAGCATATAATATCATCAATATCTGAACAATCTGCTACAAACTCATCTTTTTTAAGGGATGTTCCAATAAAACCTTCCTTCCGGTTAACGTAGAGCTTTGTATTATGCATCGCAACCTTCGAGGCCTCAATGTCATCAAACAAACGTAAATTGGTTTTTCTGTCCCTGCCCTGGCCATATTCTTTCTTTAACCTTTCAAAATAGGCGATGGCAAAATCTATGAGGTGGTCTAAATGATGCTTGATCTGGGCGATATCCCTTCCAGGGCATCTATTTTCTGCTGTGCCTTATCAATGTCAAATTTTGAGATCCTTTTGATCCTTATCTCAGTAAGCCTCACGATATCCTCTTCTGTTACCGCTCTTTTAAGATGGGAGATAAAAGGTTTTAAACCGCTGTCAATTGCTGCGATAACACCTTCCCAGGTTTCCTGTTCTTCAATATCGCGGTAAACACGGTTCTCAATGAAAATGCGTTCCAGTGATGCAAAATGCCATTGCTCTTCCAATTCCTCGAGTTTTATTTCCAGGTCACGCTTCAGCAGGCTCAACGTATGATCTGTAGAGCGTTTGAGCATTTCGGTTACTCCCAGGAAGATTGGTTTATTATCTATAATAACACAACCCAGCGGGGAAATGGCATTTTCACAATTGGTAAAAGCATACAATGCATCAATTGTCTTATCTGGCGAAATGTTAGGCGGTAGATAGATAAGGATCTCCACATTTTCTGCGGTGTTATCTTCTATTCGCTTGATCTTGATCTTCCCCTTATCGTTGGCTTTAAGTATAGATTCAATTAAAGTGGTGGTAGTTGTACCAAAAGGAATCTCGGTTATTGCAAGGGTGGTTTTATCATACTGCGAGATCTTTGCACGAATTCGTACTCTTCCTCCACGCTTGCCATCATTATAATCTGTAATATCTGCCTCTCCTGCAGTAGGAAAATCGGGATAGATCTTAAAACTTTTTCCTTTTAAATGTCTTACAGATGCATCTATAAGTTCATTGAAGTTATGAGGAAGGATACGCGTGCTAAGTCCTACCGCAATTCCTTCGGCTCCCTGGGTCAATAATAGCGGAAATCTTACCGGAAGGTTTACCGGTTCTTTCTTCCGGCCATCATATGATAATTGCCAATCTGTAATCTTGGGATTGTAAATTACCTCCAGGGCAAATTTAGATAAGCGCGCCTCAATATAACGCGGAGCAGCTGCCCGGTCACCCGTAAGAACATTCCCCCAGTTTCCCTGGGCATCTATAAGAAGGTCCTTTTGTCCTATCTGGACCATAGCATCCCCAATACTGGCATCCCCATGCGGGTGATACTGCATGGTATGGCCTACAATATTGGCAACCTTATTATAGCGACCATCATCAAGATCCTTCATGGAATGCATGATACGGCGTTGAACGGGTTTAAAACCATCTTCAACCGCGGGAACGGCACGCTCTAAAATAACATAAGAAGCATAATCCAGGAACCAATCCTTGTACATTCCTGTAACCCGGATTAATTGTTCCTTTGGTTGTTCATCCTGTCCTTCAGGGAGTATGTCTTGATTTTCTATATCCATTTAGGAGATTGCTTTATTTTTTGCCACCACCTTGTTCAGGGAATCAATCATCCCTCTTCTTTTCTTCCTGTTAAGGAAGGTTGTATTGAAGGTGTAGGTACGGGGGCCTTTTTTTCGGCGGCTGGTAATAAAAATTTTAAGGCTGGAATAGATCCCGTAATCACTCATTTCAAACTTAACAAGTTTAGATTTTGGAAATTCTGCGCGTTTTACCCGGTATTCCATGAATTTTGAAAAGAATACCCCGTTGTTTTTGAAATTAAGGGTTTCGCCATCACTGTCAAATTCAAATAACTGCCCTATACGGTGAAAATAAACACCAAAGACCAGCAGAATAATATTTGGAAGAAAATGGCTAAAGGTCATGGTATTCTCTGTTTCTGAAGATGAGGCCATAATCTCAATATTAACAAAGAGATTTGTTATAAATGCCGCTACAATTAAAATGTATACTGAAGGAACAATTTTAATTTCAGAAGTATTGTTGAACCTCATAGGCTAGTTTTCAATCAAATCCAGTTCAACCTTTAAATTATCAATAATAAACTCCTGCCTGTCGGGCGTATTTTTCCCCATATAAAAACTCAGGAGGTCCTCAATAGACATATCCTTATCCAGCATTACAGGGTCCAGCCTTATATCATCTCCAATAAAATGCTTGAACTCATCTGGTGAAATCTCACCAAGCCCCTTAAATCGGGTGATTTCAGCCTTTCCACTCAATTTATCTACAGCCATTTGTCTTTCCAGTTCACTGTAGCAATAAATGGTTTCCTTTTTATTTCTAACCCTGAATAACGGGGTTTGCAAAATATACAAATGGTTCTCCTTGATCAATTCAGGAAAAAACTGAAGGAAAAAGGTAATGAGCAACAAACGGATGTGCATTCCGTCAACATCGGCATCTGTAGCAATTACAATATTGTTGTACCTAAGATCCTCAATAGACTCCTCTATATTAAGAGCTGCCTGTAACAGGTTGAATTCTTCGTTCTCGTAAACTATTTTCTTTGTAAGCCCGTAACTGTTCAGGGGTTTTCCCTTTAAGCTGAAAACCGCCTGCGTATTTACATCCCGGGATTTTGTGATAGACCCACTTGCAGAATCTCCCTCTGTTATGAACAAGGTTGATTCGAGATAGCGTTCTTTCTTGCTGTCTCCCAAATGAATACGGCAATCCCTCAATTTCTTGTTATGAACACTGGCCTTTTTTGCGCGGTCCTTAGCGAGTTTTCGTATTCCAGAAAGTTCTTTTCGTTCCCTTTCGGCCTGCAATATTTTGCGGTGAAGTTTCTCTGCGGTTTCAGGATTCTTATGCAGGTAATTGTCCAGTTGGGTCTTTAAAAAATCATTTATAAAGGTCCTAACGGTTGGGAGGTCACCGCCCATATCTGTAGAACCCAGCTTGGTTTTGGTCTGGCTTTCAAAAACCGGTTCCATAACCTTGATACTAATTGCAGAAACTACAGATTTCCGCACATCTGCCGCTTCATAATTCTTACCGTAGTATTCCCTAATAGTTTTTACAAGAGCTTCGCGAAAAGCTGCGAGGTGAGTACCCCCCTGTGAAGTGTTTTGACCATTTACAAAAGAATGGTATTCTTCAGAATATTGAGTTTTGCTATGGGTAATGGCAACCTCAATATCGTCACCTTTCAGGTGAATTATAGGATATAATTGATCGTCTTTGGTTATGCTGTCTCCCAGAAGGTCCTTAAGGCCGTTTTCTGAATAGAATTTCTCACCGTTAAATAAAATAGTAAGGCCTGGATTAAGGTATACGTAGTTTTTGAGCATTTTTTCAATATACTCATTGCGATATCTGAAATTCCTGAAAATGGTCTCATCTGGAGTAAAAGTAACCTTGGTACCGCGACGTCTGGAGGTTTCGGGAAGTTCTTCCTCATTGATAAGGTTTCCCATCTCAAATTCGGCCGACTTGGATCTTCCATCCCTGGTAGATTCCACTCTAAAGCTGGAGGATAGTGCGTTTACAGCTTTGGTACCAACCCCATTTAATCCAACAGATTTTTTAAACGCACGGCTGTCATATTTACCACCGGTGTTCATTTTGGAAACTACTTCTACTACTTTTCCCAAGGGAATTCCCCGCCCAAAATCGCGAACAATCACGCGCTGATTCTGTACCGAGACTTCGATGGTCTTACCGGCACCCATCACATATTCATCAATACTGTTATCGAGTACTTCCTTTAACAGGATGTAAATACCATCATCGGCCGTAGAGCCGTCTCCCAGTTTACCAATATACATCCCGGGGCGCATACGTATATGCTCCTTCCAGTCAAGGGATCGTATATTATCTTCGGTATATTTAGTTTCCTGACTCATAAATGTTGCCTGGCGCAGTTGAGTCGCTAATATAAGGTTTACAACAAAAAGTTAAAACAGCAGTTCTGCAAAGTAATTAACAAAGATTTAAAGCGGAATGTTAATAGAGATAAGGACTTTTGATAATTCCCTAGGTCTTAGATTGTTATACGTTGAACCTGAAATGCATTACATCCCCATCCCGAACAATATATTCTTTTCCTTCAACTTTCATTTTTCCTGCTTCTTTAACCTTGGCTTCACTGCCCAGGTTTACAAAATCCTCATAAGCGATCACCTCGGCACGAATGAAACCCTTCTCAAAATCTGTATGAATAACGCCCGCAGCCTGTGGAGCGCTGGATCCTATAGGAATGGTCCATGCCCTTACTTCCTTAACCCCGGCTGTAAAATAAGTCTGGAGATTTAAAAGTTTGTAAGCAGAGCGAATAAGTTTAGCAGATCCTGGTTCATCCAGCCCAATATCCTGTAAGAACATCTGGCGCTCTTCATAATCATCCAACTCAGTTATATCGGCTTCTGTGCCAACGGCTAGCACCAATACTTCTGCATTTTCATCTTTCACAGCTTCTTTTACTTTCTCTACATATTGGTTTCCGTTTACGGCCCCCTTTTCATCTACATTGCATACATACATTACAGGCTTATCTGTAATAAGCTGAAGATTGTAGATAAACTCTTCCCGCTCTTCCGCAGTAAGTTCTGAAATAGCCCTTACCGATCTTCCCTCTTCCAGGCCTTTTTTAACCTTTAGCAAGGCAACTTCTTCCTTTTGCGCATCTTTATTACCAGTTCGGGAAGCACGTTTAACCTTTTCCAGTTTTTTATCTACTGTCTCCAGATCTTTTAGTTGAAGCTCCATATCTATGGTTTCTTTATCCCTTACCGGGTTAACAGATCCATCTACGTGCACAATATTATCGTCCTCAAAACAACGCAACACATGCAAAATTGCATCTGTCTCCCTTATATTCCCTAGAAATTGATTTCCCAAACCTTCGCCTTTACTTGCACCCTTTACCAGACCGGCGATATCAACAATTTCTACAACAGCCGGTTGAACCCTCTCCGGTTTTACCAGGGATTCCAGTTTTTCCAGTCGGCTATCTGGCACATTCACCACTCCAATATTGGGCTCAATTGTACAAAACGGAAAATTGGCACTTTGTGCTTTCGCATTTGATAAACAATTAAAAAGAGTTGATTTTCCTACGTTTGGCAATCCTACAATTCCGGCTTTCATATAATGTTTTTATTTGATTCGGGTATCCCAGCGGTTCCCCTGAAATTCTGCATAAAACTTTGGTGGCTACCACCCTCAAGGCTTATACACAATTATTCTATTAATTTATAATGCTTTGTTTTTGCGGCTGCAAAGATAGGTTTTAAAGTTGAAAGTTGGAATGCCGTTATAAAATGTAATTTGATGAACTGGAAATTATTTTAGCTTGTTTTAATAAAACTGTAACGAAACTTTGTAAGGACTTAACTTTAAACCCTGTTATCTTTATAACAACCTTTAAATTAAACGATTATGAAAAATCTATTGTATGCGTTGGGATTTATTTTAGCTGGTAGTTTATATGGTCAGGATACACTTATTTCCAAAGTGGAGCAAAATACAACTTTGGAGACGAACCAGGTGGCCACAGACCAGTTTATACTTCGGGAAGCCACTTTATTTACATTTAATAATGAGGAGCTTCATTTTACACCGGGAGAAAACGAGATCTTAATTACGCGAAACCAAAATGGAAAAGAAACTCCGTATGCCACCTTACGCCAAACTACAGATGACGGTTTTTTTATAATGACCTCGCCCATTAGTGATGATGTTTCCTACGGAAGGTTTGATAAAGATGGAAATTTCAGGACTTTTAGATATAATAGTGAGCAGGATGAATTTATCGAGGAGGTGTATACTATTGGGAAACCCGTTTCCTCCGGGTCACAGATTGGTCTTAAAATAAACAAACAATAGCTGGTTTCTTAAAAATAAAATTATAAAAGCCCTTGGTGTCAGGGGCTTTTTTAATTTCAGAAGAGTTCAGGTTCAAAACGTGAAGGTTACAGGGCTCCTTTCAAAACCTGATTACCGTCATTTTTCGGTATCTTTTCCGGGAATTTATAGTTTAAAGGCTGGCTTAAATTTCAAATAACCGTAATTTTGCAGCCGTTAAATAACATACCATGAATAAAGGAATTTACATTGCAACACTTGAATCCAACAGCGGAAAATCTCTTATTTCCCTGGGGCTCATGCGAACTCTGTTAGGGAAAACCCAAAAAGTAGGTTACTTCAGGCCTATTATAGATGACGTTGAGAACGGACAAAAAGATAACCACATAGATACTATAATAAGTTATTTTAAAATTCCGCTTAAATATAACGACGCTTTCGGATTTACCAGAAGTGAGATCATTCAAAAACGCAACGAAGGAAAATCTGGTGAGATCATAGACACTATTATAAGAAAGTATAAAAAACTGGAGGACGAGTTTGATATCGTCCTGGTTGAGGGAAGTGATTTTTCAGGCGAGCCCAATGTCTTCGAATTTGACGTAAACGTTCTAATAGCTAAGAATCTGGGTATCCCGGTAATAATTGTGGCAAGCGGGAAAGGTAAAACCAAGGAAGTCCTGTTTGGAAATCTTCAAATGGTATATCAGGCTTTTGTCAATAAAGACGTACGTGTTCTGGCTATGGTTACAAATAAGATCCAGTTGCAGAATATGGATCTGGCGCTTAACGGAATGAGAGAATTTCTACCTGAAGATGTTGGGGTTTTTGCCATTCCCCTCCTCGATACGCTTTCAAATCCTACTTTAAAGGAGATACTGAAGGAACTGGAAGGAAAGGTATTGTTTGGGGAAGAATTTATGGACAACCAAACGGGAAATTTTGGAGTTGGAGCAATGCAATTGCGTAATTACCTGAACCATTTAAAAGATGAAAGCCTTGTAATCACACCGGGAGACAGGGCAGATATTATTCTGGGTGCCCTGCAGGCAAATGTTTCTACCAACTACCCCAGGATCTCGGGAATTGTACTTACCGGCGGCTTAATCCCGGAGGAATCCATTCTTAAACTTATTGACGGACTCTCACAGGTAGTGCCCATTATTTCGGTAGAAGAAGGGACCTTTAATGTTACCAATCAAATTGGAGCTATAAAATCAAACATTTATGCCGATAGTATTCAGAAAATAGAAACCTCTATAAGCACATTTGAAAAATATATCTCATTTGATCCGCTACTGGAACGAATGATAAACTTTGAACCAAAGGGCATAACCCCAAGAATGTTCCAGTACAGCCTGGTAAAAAGGGCACAACAATCCAGAAAACACATTGTGTTACCCGAGGGGACAGATGACCGTATCCTAATAGCCACTTCCCGTCTTATAGATATGGACCTTGTAGATATTACCCTGCTTGGAAATGAGGATGCAATTAAAGAAAAGATCAGGGTATTAGGAATTTCCATTGACCTTAATAAAGTGAATATAATTGACCCGGCAAGTGCTAAAAATTTTGATGACTATGCCCAAACCTATTATGAATTAAGAAAACATAAGAATATCAATCTTGATATGGCGCGGGACAGGATGAACGATGTTTCCTATTATGGAACCATGATGATCTATAAGGGTCATGCAGACGGAATGGTTTCCGGGGCAGCGCATACCACCCAGCATACTATTATTCCGGCTCTTCAGTTTATAAAGACCAAGCCGGGAGTATCTGTAGTATCCTCCGTGTTTTTTATGTGTTTGGAAGACAGGGTTTCAGTTTTTGGAGATTGCGCCATCAATCCCAATCCTACTGCTGAAGAACTCGCAGAGATCACCATATCTTCAGCTGAAAGCAGTGAAGCCTTTGGTATTGAACCAAAAATCGCGATGCTCTCCTACTCTTCCGGGACTTCGGGAAAAGGTGAAGATGTAGACAGGGTTAGGCAGGCAACTGAAATTGTAAAAAACCTGCGGCCAGATCTTAAAATAGAGGGCCCCATACAATATGATGCCGCGGTAGACCTTAGCATTGGAAAAAGTAAGTTACCGGACTCTGAGGTTGCCGGGCAGGCAAGTGTCCTAATTTTCCCAGATCTTAACACAGGAAATAATACATATAAGGCAGTGCAAAGGGAAACCGGGGCACTGGCAATTGGCCCAATGCTACAGGGGCTTAATAAGCCGGTTAATGATCTAAGCCGCGGTTGTACGGTAGATGATGTCTTCAATACCGTAATATTAACCGCTATTCAGGCTCAGGGAATTTAATTTTTCCTGGCGAATTTTAAAATAAAAAGATTACATGAAAAATATATTGGTAATAAATTCAGGAAGTTCTTCATTAAAATTTCAGCTTATAAAAATGCCCGATGAAACGGTCCTTGCCTCCGGGCTCGTAGAGCGAATTGGCCAGGAAAGGGGAAAGTTGAGCTATAAATCAGAAAAGTTTTCTGTTTCTGAAGAAACTGAAGTGCCCAATCATACGGCAGGTTTAAAAGCAGTGACCAAATTGTTAATGGATCCTGAAAATGGGGTGATCAAAGATGCTTCAGAAATTAGTGCAATAGGCCACCGGGTAGTTCACGGGGGAGATAAGTTTTCAGAAACCATCGTAATAGATGCAAAAGTAAAGGCCACTATAAAAGAATTGTTTTCACTTGCGCCTTTGCACAATCCTCCAAACCTCACCGGAATCGAGGTGGCCGAAGAAATTTTTCCGGGAGCACCCCAGGTAGGGGTTTTTGATACCGCTTTTCATCGCAGTATTCCTTCCCGTGCCAACCGCTATGCAATTCCCAATTCATTTTATGAGGACCAAAAGATCCAGGTTTACGGGTTTCATGGTACAAGTCATAAATATGTGAGTGAAAAAGCTATAGAATATTTAGGGAAAGAAAATTCCAAAATAATAAGTGTGCATCTTGGGAATGGTTGTAGTATAACTGCTGTACAAAACGGAAAAAGCATTGACCATTCCCTTGGATTTGGCCCTGTTAACGGACTCATTATGGGAACCCGCAGCGGGGATATAGACCAGTCGGTAATTTTCTATCTTATCAATCAACTTGGTTATACAGCTCAGGAAGTTAGTGATTTGCTACATCATAAAAGCGGAATGCTGGGACTTACGGGCTACAGCGATCTACGCGATATTGAGGCCGAGGCCGAAAACGGCAACCGCATTTGCCAGCTTGCCCTGGAGATGAATGCGTACCGTATCAAAAAATACATTGGAGGATACGCTGCAGCAATGAATGGTTTGGATGCTGTGATCTTTACAGCAGGTATTGGTGAGAATAGCGATGTGATACGGGCACTTGTTTGTAAGGAAATGGATTTTCTGGGTATTGAATTGAATGAAGCTGAGAATGGAAAAAGATCTAAAGATTTCAGGGATATAAGCAGCGGCAAATATGGAGTTAAGATTTTGGTAATCCCAACCAATGAAGAACTCGAGATCGCAAAACAAACTTATGATCTAATCTCATAAACATTCTTCCAATTAGAATTAAGATCCTACAAAAGCTACCAAAATAAAAGCACCTGAAAATCTTGAAAATTTACCTTTAATCCGGGAAATTTTCAGGGTTTTTTTATTTTTCATCAAGCCATCTCACCCATCTACAGGGGTTTAAAAACATAGGAGTGTTTTATTTTTTTGTCAACATTCGTTTGTTCATAAATTCATAAATATTTGATAATCAAGTATTTAATTAAAATTACTTGTAAACAATTTTCACGTTAACATATCTATAACAGTTTATTTTTTTCTACATTTATGCTTTCCAATGGAAAAGTCTACTAACCAAATTACATTGTCACCATGAAAATTGAAGCACCCACAGCCCCTGCCAAAACCTACTCCCAGGATGAAGCATTTAAGGCCTCTCTAACCTATTTTAAGGGAGATGAATTAGCTGCCCGCGTTTGGATCAACAAATACGCGCTAAAAGATTCTGATGGGAATCTTTATGAAAGTTCGCCACTTGAAATGCATCAAAGGATTGCCAGGGAAATTGCCCGAATAGAAAAGAATTATCCCAATCCTATGACCGAGAATGAGGTTTTTGAATTGCTGGATAACTTTAAATATATAGTTCCTCAGGGTAGTCCTATGGCTGGAATTGGTAATAAATACCAAATTGCTTCATTATCTAACTGTTTTGTAATTGGTAACAGCGGGATGAATGATTCTTATGGAAGTATCATGAAGATTGACCAGGAACAGGTTCAGCTTATGAAGCGGCGAGGTGGTGTAGGCCATGACCTTTCTCATATAAGGCCTAAAGGGTCGCCCGTAAAAAACTCGGCGCTTACCTCCACCGGACTTGTACCCTTTATGGAAAGGTATTCCAATTCTACCAGGGAAGTAGCACAGGATGGTCGTCGTGGGGCTTTAATGCTGTCTGTTTCCATTAACCATCCGGACGCCGAAGATTTTATTGACGCCAAAATGGAACAGGGAAAAGTTACCGGTGCCAATGTATCTGTACGAATAGATGATGAATTTATGCAGGCTGTAAAACACAGTTCCTCATATGTACAAAAATTTCCAATTCATAGCGATAATCCTAAATATACCAAGGAAATAGAAGCCGGAAAAATATGGGACAAAATTGTTCATAATGCATGGAAATCTGCAGAACCCGGGATCCTTTTCTGGGATACCATAGTAAGGGAATCTGTGCCAGATTCTTACGCAGATCTTGGATATGAAACTGTTTCAACCAACCCTTGCGGGGAGATCCCGCTTTGCCCCTACGATTCGTGCAGATTGCTGGCAATTAATTTATTCTCCTATGTTGAGGAGCCATTTACCAAAAAAGCGAGTTTTAATTTTGAGCTATTTAAAAAGCACGTGGCCGCTGCACAAAGAATAATGGATGATATTATAGATCTTGAACTTGAAAAGATTGATGATATCCTTGGAAAGATAAATGCCGATCCTGAAAATGAAACTATAAAAGCTGTGGAAAAGAACCTATGGCTTGAAATAAGGAAAAAAGCAAATGAAGGCAGAAGAACGGGAATAGGTATCACTGCAGAGGGTGATATGCTTGCAGCCCTGGGTATTGCTTACGGCAGTGAAAAGGGCATCGAATTTTCTGTAGAAGTACATAAAACTCTTGCTATTGAAGCATACCGCGCATCTGTATATGCCGCCAAAGAAAGAGGTGCGTTTAGCGTGTATGATTCTGAAAAAGAAAAAAACAATCCTTTTATCCAACGATTAAAGGAAGCCGATGAAAAATTATACTTTGATATGACAGAGTATGGCCGGAGGAATATCGCCCTGCTTACGATCGCGCCAACGGGAACTACCAGTTTAATGACGCAAACAACATCTGGCATCGAACCTGTATTTTTACCGGTTTATAAAAGAAGAAGAAAAGTTAATCCCAATGATAAGGAAGCCCGCGTAGATTTTGTTGACGAAACAGGGGATTCCTGGGAAGAATATGTTGTATTTCATCACAGATTTAAGCAATGGATGGAAGTTAACGGCTTTGAAATAAATAAGAATTACAGTCAAAAGGAATTGGATACACTTGTAAAAAAATCGCCTTATTATAAGGCCACTTCCAATGACATAGACTGGATGAGCAAGGTTACTATGCAGGGTGCCGTGCAAAAATGGGTAGATCACTCCATTAGCGTAACTGTGAACCTTCCAAATGAAGCCACAGAGGAACTTGTGGGCCAGCTTTATCTTAAAGCCTGGGAAGTAGGATGTAAAGGAGTTACCGTTTATCGTGACGGTTCAAGATCTGGGGTGCTTATCTCAAACGAAGAAAAGAAAGAAGAAGCAACATCTTCTGTTTTTCCAACCAAGCGCCCGCAAATTCTCGAAGCAGATGTAGTAAGATTTCAAAACAATAAAGAGAAATGGATCGCATTTATTGGCCTTATAGATGGCAGACCTTATGAGATCTTTACCGGTCTGGCTGATGATGATGACGGGATCCTTATTCCAAGATGGGTAAATGAGGGACTTATTATAAAGAATAAAGACGAGGAAGGAAATTCCCGCTATGATTTCCAATATGAAAATCAACGAGGATATAAAACCACCATTGAAGGATTATCACATAAATTTGATCCTGAATTCTGGAATTATGCCAAACTTATCTCCACTACCCTAAGATATGGTATGCCCATTGAAAAGGCTGTAGACTTAACAAACAGTCTTCAGCTGGACAATGAATCTATAAACACCTGGAAAAATGGCGTTGCCCGCGCTTTAAAAAGATATGTTGCGGATGGTACTGAGGCCAAAGGCCAAAAATGTTCAAATTGCGGCTCCAAGAATCTTATTTACCAGGAAGGATGCCTTACATGTCCCGATTGCGGCTCATCAAAATGCGGATAAATTGGAATTGAGATATGAGTATTGAGTATTGAGATTTTTAATTATAATAATTAAAAAAGGGAGCGAGGTTAAAAACTCGCTCCCTTTTAAGTTTCAATAGTTTTTTAAGCTTTTAAATATCTTTATTTCTTCTCAAACTTAATCACTATTTTTTCTCATAACTACATTCGCCCTACTCTTAAATTAATCTATTCGACAATATACATTTCATTACTTGCCTTGATATAATCCTGCGGATTGAACGTAGATTCAAAACTGTTTTTTACCAGGTCCAGTTTTAGGTCAAGTTGTGCTACCCTGTCTTTAAGGTTCTCATCGTTCCTGTATTTACTAATAAGGGTCTTATATTTTGAAAGATTTTCCATTATGCGAAAAGTAACCGTTCCAAACCTGATCTTTAAATTTTGTACCGTCACCATCTGGTTGTAATATTCCTGTTTCCAGTTTTCGGGGTTTCTGTTCTTTTCTTCTGCGATCTTATTCTCCGCGATCTTAGAAATATTTAAAATATACTGGGTTCTTTTTTTCGCATCGGTCTCATCTGTAAAATTTTTCTGAAATTCAGCTCGGTCTACTCCCAAAATTTCAACAATGTTTTTTTCCATTGCCTTATGTTGAAGCTCTTTTAACTCATCAAGACTTTTTGTAATAGCTTTCCATTCTGTCTCAATAAGATCCTTATCATGGGTAAACTGTGATACAGTTGTGGTGAGTTTGAACATTTTGAGGCTTTTTTCCCTTAGGTCCCTGTCTCGTTTTCCCAGAGAATTAATAAAAGAACCTATTCCATCAAATAAACTTCCCGCAAACATCCCTGTGAAAGGGGTTCCTTCAGCTAAATTACCGGTAACATTAAGTATATGGCTCAATGCGGCAAGCCTGGCTTCATCCTTTTTATTGGATTCTATATATTTTTCAAATTCCTTAAACCAAGCAGCATAGCCCCCATAGGTCATAGGATTACTTACCCTGTCCAGCGTAGTATAAAATTCCCGGGAACTATTGAAAAGATTAAGAGGCTTAATTTCCCGCTCCATGGAAGCCAGATTAAGCACGGCCGAGCTGTAGTTGTATTTATATACCGAAACTACATTCTTATCAAGTTCAGATTGTTTTTCCTCAAGGATCTGGACGCGTTGTACTAATTTTTCAACTTTTTCAGCAGAAGAGCTGGTATTTTTTAAACTTTCATCCAGGCTGCTTATTTTAGAATCGATCTCCTTGATTCTGAAATCAAGATTTTCCCTTTGAATAAGGCGTTCCCTATTTAGTTCTGTTAAAACCAGGTCTGTAACCGACCGGTTTTCATCAGTTATTTGCCCTATAGAAATAAAGGGAAGAAATGCACAAATAATTAAAATTATAAAATTCGATTTTTTCATCTACCGTTGATTTTAAACTGCTAGTTAATAACGCCGTAGAGGCTATCATATTTTATGCCGTAATATTAGCTAAATATATTGGAATTTAATTTTCCTGCAAGTTTCTTAAAAATTCCGGTGATTTTTACTTAGGATCATTGACGGTGCCATTTTCTTGTAAACCACCAAACGGCAGCCTGCAGGAAAAATGTCAAAAGGAATAGAACAGCAAAATTCTGTAAGGTTTTTAAAAGAGCGAATAACAATGGATCTTTTATTAGGCTTCCTGTCTCATAAAGCTTTGCAATTTCCAAAAGGAAAAAACCAAAAACAACCGCTGATACCAGGAGAAAAACATTAGTAAATTTAAAAAAGAAATTTCCCTTACTGGACCATTTATAAAATATGGCCATACTTACCAAAACCACCCAGGTAAGCCAGATACTTAGCAAGTATTCTGATAATTTTTGATCTGCTATCAAAATTGTTTCTCCATTTAATAATACACATAACATCCAATAAGCAGATAAAATTGGATATAAGGTTACCAAAACAGTCAGGCACAAAAGAATTATTTTTCTACTCATACACTTACCTGTAAAATGCTTTTCATTCAAATTTTTCCCAATAAATATGTTAATAAAGACCTAAATATTTAGTATCTTAGAAAGAAAAACATTTTTATCTCCCAAGTTATGAAAACTATCAAAAAATTTATTTTATCTCCCCCATTAATTTTGTTTTTGGGAATTCTTACCATGCTTCCCTTCCATAGGATTAACGCTCAGGAATTTGTAGAGTATAAAGGTATAGTTGTAGAAAGTGGAAACGGAAACCCAATAGCCGCTGCATTTCTCTCGGTTAACGGAACAAACATTTCTACGGTAACCAATAGTGAGGGGGAGTTCTCCCTGAAAATTCCCGTAAATATCTCTTCAGCCACAGTCTCTATCTCGAATCTTGGATTTCAAAGCAAAACTTATCCTCTTAGTTTTTTTAATTCCAACAATACCAGGATTGAATTGAATGAGACTTTAGAGGAACTATCTGAAGTTAATATTTTCACGGCTACAGATGCTAAAACCCTTGTGAGGAATATGTTTGCCAAAGCAGGTGATAATTATTTGAATGAGCCTGTGCTAATGAATTCATTTTACAGAGAGTCTATCAAAAAAGGCCGTCGAAATGTTTCGCTTACAGAGGCGGTACTTAAAATTTATAAGAGACCTTATACTGCCACCGGGCGCGATGAAATATCCATTACCAAGGCCCGTAAAAGCGTAGATTATGAAAGGTTGGACACCATGGCCCTAAAATTAAGAGGAGGCCCTTTTAACACCCTTTACAGCGATATTATTAAATATCCCGAATATCTTTTTAATGTAGAGCAAATGGATGAGTACACCTTTAATTTTGGTTCTCCCGCCCGAATAAATAACAGGTATTTATATGTTGTAAATTTTGAAATGGTAGATAAACGATTGCCCTGGTATTATGGGGAATTATATATTGATGCGCAAACAAATGCCCTCGTAAAGGCCAATTACCATCTCAATGTAGATAACCGTACAGTTGCAAGTAATATGTTTGTAAGGAAAAAACCCGGCGGGGTAAAAGTTTATCCTGTGAGAGTTGAATATCAGGTAGATTACCGCGAAACTGGCGGAAAATGGTATTACGGCTACGGCAGTGCAGAACTGGAATTTGTGGTTAACTGGAAAAGAAAATTATTCAATTCCCGCTATACCGTAAACAGTGAAATGGCGGTGACGGACTGGCAGGTAAATCCGGGAGACCGGGTGCGAAGGGATGATAGCTTTATTAGTCCCGCTGTTATTATGACGGATGATGTTTCAGGGTTTTCTGATGAGCAGTTTTGGGGTTCCAATAATATTATAGAACCAGAAAAATCAATTCAGAATGCTATAGAAAAAATCCAGAAGAGTATTCAATAGTTAAATGTTGAAATAAGTGGGGATCCGGGAAGAGTTTATTTTTGGATCTCCACTTTTTTTTTTCAAAATTGTCACCCTCTTCCAAACAATTCATTAAGAACCTTTAATTCTACCACTTTTTGAATGGAAAGTTGATCATAGGTTAATCTCCAGGTCCAGTTTCCCTTGGTGCTTCCTGGAATATTCATCACTGCTTCACTTCCCAATCCAAGTATATCCTGCATAGGGATAATAGCCAGCTTTGAGACTGAGGCCAGGGCCATTCTGTGAAGTTGTGTATTTACATTTTTAGAAGTAATATTTTTTCCGGTATACTCCTTTAAATGTCTCTTAGTTCGGGAATCGGCCCCTTCATACCATCCCAATACGGTATTATTATCATGAGTACCGGTATAAACAATGCTGTGGGGAATATGGTTAAAAGGCAAATAGGGATTTTTTGCTTTATCATCTCCAAATGCAAATAAAAGAACATTCATTCCCGGAAAATTAAAATCGGCAATAAGGTCATAGACTCCCTGATCCAGAGAACCAAGATCTTCTGCTATAAAAGGCATATGTGGAATTTCCTTTTGGAGCGTCTTAAAAAAATCATGTCCGGGCGCTTTTACCCATTTTCCGTTTTGTGCCGTCTTATCTCCCGCAGGGACTTCCCAGTATGCAGAAAATCCCCTAAAATGATCCAGTCTTACTACATCAAATAACAATAGATTTTGCTTTATTCTTTGAATCCACCAATCAAACCTGTTTGCTTTAAGCTCTTTCCAATTATATACGGGGGTTCCCCATAATTGACCGGTCTCACTAAAATAATCAGGTGGCACGCCCGATATTTTTGATGGGAATTTAGATTTATTCAGCTTGAAATATCTGGAATTTGTCCAGCAATCTGCGCTATCGTGATTTACATATATAGGAATATCCCCAATAATTTGTATCTGATTCTGTTGCGCATAAGACCTCAATGGTAACCATTGTGAAAAAAACAGGAATTGGTTAAATTTTACCCTCTCAATAGCAGATTTAAATTCCTTTCTCCCTTGTTTTAAACCTTCAGCAGTTCTATCCCTATAGGGAACGGGCCAGGTAAACCAGGGGGTATTATATGTATCGTGCAATACTTTAAATAAACTGTAATCCTCCAGCCAATCTCTATGTGTTTTAACGAAAGTTTTAAACTTTTGAAGGTTAATTTTATTTCTTTTAAAGTTATGGTAAGCCGCTTCTAAAATTTCTTCTTTAAACAGGCTCACCTGCTTAAAGTTGACCTTATCCTGCTGGGAAACCTCTGGTATATTAAAATCCTGAAGGTTTATAAAACCTTCTTTCTCCAGAAACTCAGGACTTATAAGAAGCGTATTTCCAGCAAAAGCGGAATAACTGCTATAAGGAGAATGGCTATAGGCATCATCTGTTGGATTTAATGGTAATACCTGCCAGTATTTAATTGCAGATGCCTCCAGGAAATCTATAAACTCATAGGCCTCAGGTCCCATGTCACCAATTCCAAAGGGAGAAGGCAAAGAAGTAACATGTAATAAGATCCCACTACTCCTTTTTAAGTCCATGTTTGTTTTCGGTTTTTTAAGAGGGCCACAGGAAATTCTGAAATAAAGTCCTGAACCGGGATTAAGCCCTCTTCTGTAATTGAGGATTTCCCCGAGAATATGTAATCCCATTCCAGGGGAGCATTTTCAGGTAAACTAATAAAAACATCTGAAAGATAACCATTCCGGGGTTTCAAAGTTTCGGGGTCAAAAATTCCTGTTACAAAAACCGGTACTACTATTAACCTCCATTCCTCTCCTAAAACCCGGGCATAGCTAATAAAATTTTTACTGCCTTTCCCTTTTAGAGTTAATGGAACATATTCCCCTTTTTGGTAAATATCCTTTTCTCTCCTACGGGTTATAAGGGATTTGGAAAGTACGTACATTTTTATTTTCCCGTTGATGTAATTCAATTTAAGACTGTGGATCTTTTTAGACAGATTGGATTTGCTGAAGGTCCTGAAATCTGCCACATAATTTGTTCGTAAAGCGTAATCTACTGCACGGCGGTTATCCGGGTCAACGTAACTGAAATCCCAAAGTTCCGTTCCCTGGTAAATATCAGGTATTCCCGGTGCTGTTATTTTAATAAGGCATTGTCCAATGGATTTTATGGCGCCAAAACCTGCGACTTTGCTCCAAAATGGATCAAAGGATTTACGGAAATTTTCATTCTCAAGAAGGTCTTTTATAAATTCAAAAACCTTGTTTTCATATACCTCATCTGGTGTTGCCCAGTTGGAATGTATTTTGGCTTCCCGCAATACTTTTTGGAGATAGGCACCGGTTCTTTCCAGAAATTCATCATCATTTTCCTTAAACGGCAGATTACCCAGGAGGCTTTGATATATAAAATATTCTTCGTTCTTATCGGGAATGTTTTGATCTTTTCTAAAGGTTTGTGCAATCGCTCTCCATTCGCCCACAATTTTAAACCATTCTCCCGGAATTTCACTTAAAACATCAAGGCGCATGCGGGCATCCTCTCCCCTTTTGGTGTCGTGGGTAGCAGTGGCATTTAGAGAAAGGGAATTTTCCTTGCTGCGTTGTAACATTTTCTGGTGAAACCCTTTTACCGATAATCCAAAATTGCCCGGGGAGTCTCCAACTTCATTATGAGCTATAAGACGATTGTAAATGTAAAAAGAAGTATCTTCTACCCCTTTCGCGGCCAAAGGCCCACTGAATTGCTGGCAGCGCTGAAGAAAATGCAACATTTTGGATTTATCTTTTTGAGCTTCCCCCATATACAATTCATTTAGATATTTGAGTTCTTTCTCCAATCCAGGAAATTCTGCCGTTGCTTTTAAGTATGCTGCAGCAATAATTTGAATTTGTTTAGGTTTTAAAGGGAACTTTCTGGGGTACACCCTATATACAGGAAAAGCTCCCAAAAAAGCAGCGAGGGCATCTTTCCATAAATTTTCTTCAGGAAATACTTCCGGCAGGAGTTCATTTGATTTTAGCAATAACCACAAATTATGAAGCTCCCCACCCATTCTCTCCTTGAGTATGAATAATTTTTTCTGATAAATAAGGGATTCATAATTCGGGATTTTTGGAGAAATTTTTTCATACTCAAATGTGAATTCTTCCTGTCCCTTTGTTTGAGTGAATAAATGATTTGCCTGAGCAAGAAACTCATACCCACTCGTTCCATGCACCGGCCATTGCCGTGGTAATTTTTCCTCAAATTCAAGGATCTTTTCAACGATGATATAAAAATTTTCACCCAGCGTTTCCCTAAGTCTTTGCAAATAGCTCTCGGGGTCAAAAAGACCATCAATATGGTCTATTCTTAGTCCGTGAATATAGCCTTCATCGCAAAGCTCTTTTATAAAGGTGTGATAATTATTAAATACCTCAGCTTCTTCCATACGAAGGCATATTAAGCCATTGATTGTAAAGAATCGCCTGTAATTAATTTCGGTTTCGGTTTTTTGCCAGTGGATAAGAACAAAATATTGGAGGCGCAGAATCTCCTTTAGACTCTTTTTCGAATTATTGATCGAATTTATTTCGGCCCCAAGGCGTTTCTCTAATTCGTCATTTTTAAAAACATTTTCCAGAAAGGACTGCTTAATTTCATTCCATTGTTCACAATTTTCAGAAAATGAAATAAATCTGTTAAGCCAATAACTTTCTCCCCCCTCCCTGAGAAGAGTTATATAGGTATCTATATTAACAGGATATTGAGCGTCAAAATACTCAATAAAAATCCCTTTTTCGTTAAATACTAATTTTAGCTCTTCCTGGTCCAGTGCCTCCTCCAGGGAGCTTCCCAAAAAAGGAGTAAACACCTTATTAAGATCTTTAAAACCCCAGTCTATGTCAAAATAATTATAAAACCTGGATTGGGGCCCTAATTCAAAAATATCTTTTATCCACGGATTATTAGGGTGAAATGCCATATGATTGGGTACAATGTCCTGTATCCAGGTCATTTCTTTTTTCTTCATGCGATCCCCAATAGCTTTAAATTCCTCTAATGTTCCAATTTCAGGATTAATAGTAAAGGGATCAAGAATATCATACCCGTGCATACTACCTTTACTGGCCTTAAAAAAGGGTGCTGAATAAATTGTGGAAATGCCAAGATCATCCAGGTAATCCAATATTCTATCCAGATCCTTAAATGTAAATTGAGGAGACAGCTGTAGCCGGTATGTGGTATCTGGTTGAATCATTTATCTTACCATATTTAATTTGTCTGACAGATAATTGAATGAATCTATCCAGTTGTTAGCCTCCTTATCTCCATTCTTACTTTTTTCCAGATACCTGGCATAAACAGCATCTTTGATCTCAAATGCAATATTTTGAGCCTCCCATTCATTGGGTTTCAAGGGACTTTGTTTAATTAATTCTATTAATTTATTAATCTCCACCACTCTTTTTATATCTGAAGGATCTTCCCTGAATTTTCGCATTAATTGGTTCAATTTATTATCTGTCATAAAACTTAGGGTAACAACATCCAGAGAGACATTGATTTCGGTAGCGGAATTTACCAACGAAGTGAACCTGTCTATATCAAAATCTTCTCTTTCCAGTTCTTTGATGAGTTTATTATTAACTGCCATATCCACAGGCATTTTTAGACGGTTTGGCACGGCCATATTGATCTCCTGAAAAGTTTGCAGGAGGGGGTAACTGTTTTCATAGATCTGTAGCATAGTGTTTTCAACATTTTTAAGGGTATTATCCATAACAAGTTCCATGATCTTGCGCTGTTCATCTCTAAACAAATGCCAGAAAGAATAATTATGATGCCCAAAACTTGCATCAAGGGTATTGAAGATCTCATAAATGTTCCCTTTTTTAAAGAATTTGGAAAGTCTCTCATGCATTTCATCGAAAGCTTCCGGCCCCATATATTCCCGTACTCCCCCAAATAGATGGTGGTCTCCCATATGTAGAACGGCATAGGAAATATCTACAGTTTCCCATGTTATATCAGATCTGAATTCTGTGCGTCCTATTACAACTTTTTGTTTTCCTGCTTCATAAAAATGCTTGGTCTTAACACTGGCTGAAAAGTTATAAAGGCTCACTTCTTCCGGGAATTCCTCGAACAGGGAAGACACCGCATAGTGTGCCCCTATACGTATCATATCAAGGGCCATTGGTTTTACAAATTTATTATAAGCGGTAAGCGCTGTTCCATATTCCGGAATATTGCTGGGAATATTTTCCAGTTTTTTAGTGAATTCATCTTCATAGCTCACCCCACTTATTTCCTCTGCCAGTTGAATAGCTCTTTTGGCATAAAAGATATCCTGCATAGATTCAATACCCGTAACCTCATCAAAAAACCACCCGCAACTGGTATACATTAACATAGCATGATACTGCATTTCCAGTAATTTTAAAAGCTTCACCTTATCATCGTGGGTTAGATCACTTTTAAAATTTTCCCTGAGAAAATTTTCAACATTTTGTTCACTGCGATCCAGGATCACTTTAATATACTTATCACGGGCCGCCCAGGGATGTTGGGTATAAGCCTGAATTTCTTTTTCATACAGCACAATAAGATCATCCCTGATCCAGTCAAATAAATCCCGTAAGGGTTTTCTCCAACTTTGATCCCAACCATCATTTCCTCCTGTATTGCAACCACAATTGCTTCGCCATCGTTCCACGCCATGATAACAACTCCAGGAGGTATTCTCAAGGATCTCTGCTTCATATTCAGGAGGGAATTTTTCAAGGAACTCCCCATAAACTGTGAGATTGGCATCTTCCCGCTGCTCGATGTAATTAAGGCAATATGAAAGTGCCATTTCGCCCAGATTATGGTGGTGCCCATAACTCTCTCCATCTGTAGCGATATGTACGAGTTGTACCTGGTCCTCTTCTTTAAATTGCCCCTGGAGTTTATCGGCAAAGCGTACCCCGTCATTCAAAAGGCCTTCAAAAGCGACTGCCTGTGATGCAGGGCCATCATAAAAGAATAAATTTATTTTATTTCCTGAAGGAAGATTGCATACATAAGCCCGGGTAGTGTCAACCTGGGCATCTGTTGCATCCTCCCATTCTTCAGCCCCAATTTTTCTCACCTGCTTAGCCTGATAAGGAGAAAGTATAGTGAACTTAATCCCGTGCTTTGCCATCATTTCCAGGGTAGAAGTGTTTACCGCAGTCTCCCCAACCCACATACCTTCAGGTTCGCGCTGAAAACGGGACCTGAAATCTTCAATTCCCCAAATTACCTGAGTTTCCTGGTCTTTTTCATTTGACAAAGGCATTATTAAATGATTAAAAGCCTGGGCAATTGCAGACCCATGGCCAGAGAATCGCTCGCGACTCTCTTTATCGGCTTCAAGTATAGCGTTATAGGTTTCAGGGGTTTCCATTTCCATCCAGGCAAGGAGGGTTGGTCCCACGTTAAAGCTCATCCAGCCATAATTATTCATTATAGCTTCAATTTTTTGCTCGTGATTCCAAATACGGGACGAGGTATTTCTTATATAACATTCGGCATTGATACGGTGATTCCAGTCGTGATAAGGATAAGCAGAATCCTGGATCTCCACTTTGTTAAGCCAGGGATTCTCACGTGGAGGTTGGTAAAAATGGCCATGTATACAAACATATTTTTTGTTATCCTCTTTCATCTTCTATCATTATGAGTTAATACAAATTTCGGGATAATACCAGCATAGAGTGGGCGGGAATTTTTAATACCTCTCCGGAATTAAATGTAGGGGGGAAATTTGCTGAACCACCCCATTCTTTTCCCGCAGAAAAAATGACAGTTTTCCAATCATAATTTCCACCGCTTATCTCAGTTTCAAGCATCTCTCCCTTAAAGTTAAACACCGCAAAGAGATTTTGACCTTCTTTACCAATAATTTTTATATACTTTCCTTCTTCAGAAAATTCTATTTGTTTTTCCTTATTGCTGAAAGCTTTAAAAGCTCCTGTTTTTTTAAGATTGATGAGTTTTTTATAAAAATTGAATAGTGCTGTTTTATTTTGATCTTCCTTAAAATCCCAGTTTATTTTGGAAGCATTAAAAGTTTCTTCTTCCTGAGGATCCCAAAATTCTCCATCTCCCTTATCATAAAAATACTCAAATTCACGTTTTCTACCTTCCCTAACTGCTTTTACAAGATCCGGATCCCCGTGACTTACAAAATATTGAAAGGGGCGGTCTTCAGCAAATTCCTCACCCATAAATAACATGGGTATATATGGGGAAACAAGCATTACTCCTGCTGCCAGTTTAAGTTGCTCCAGAGAAATCATTTGTGCTAATCTGTCTCCCAACAAACGGTTCCCAACCTGATCATGATTCTGGATACTAATTACAAATTTAGAAGGTGGCAACTCCACTGGATTATTACCAACAGTCCTTTTTCTAAATTTTGAATAAACACCATCATATACAAAAGCCTGTTTAAAAGCTTTTGCCAGGTGGGCCATGGCGCCGTAATCCTTATAATACCCCTCCAGTTCTCCTGTTAAAATGCTATGTATTGAATGATGAAAATCGTCTACCCATTGTCCCTCCAGTCCAAAACCACCCTTTTCATAAGGGTTAATGATCTTCGTGTCATTAAGATCACTTTCAGCAATTAATATAAACCTGCGTCCTGTTTGCTTTTCAAGTTCATCTACATTCTGGCTCAATTCCTTTAAAAAATGCCTTGCACCCCTGTCAATTATCTCGTGAATTGCATCCAGACGTAATCCGTCAAAATGAAATTCTTCCTGCCACATCAAAGCACTTTCCAGAAAAAAGTTTCTCACTTCATCGGAATATTTATCATCAAAATTTATAGCACTTCCCCAGGGAGTTTTATATTTTTCGGTAAAGTATGGTCCAAACTGAGAAAGATAATTTCCTTCCGGACCTAAATGATTATACACGGCATCCAGCAGAACAGCAATTCCATGTTGATGACAGGTGTCTATCATTTTCTTTAAACCTTCTGCTCCACCGTAACTTTCCTGGACGGCATAGGGATAGGCACCGTCATATCCCCAGTTTCGGGAACCGGGAAATTGAGTTACCGGTAATATTTCTATAGTGTTAATTCCCAGTTCAAGAAGGTGATCAAGTTTGGAGATAACCCCTTCAAATGTTCCTTCGGGTGTAAAAGTCCCCACGTGCAGTTCATAAATTATCATTTCTTCCAGAGGGATTCCTTTCCAGGCAGTATCACTCCATTTATATGAATTGGGATCTGTTACCTTAGACCAATCATGCACCCCGAAGGCTTGGGAACGGGAAGCGGGATCTGGAAAAACCATTTCGTCATCAAGTGATAGTTTATATAAAGTCCCGGGGGGAATATCACTTAATTCCTGCTCCCAATACCCATGGGCAACTTTCAGTAACTGCTCCGTTCTTCCATCGCTTAACACAACCTTCACCTGTTTCGTAAAGGGCGCCCAAATGACAAATTTAGTCCCGTTATTTCCAATGTATTGCGCCCCTACCTTTTTTCTCATGAATAGTGTTTTTCTCCTCTCTCAAATCTAAGGAGGATAAAGGGGAAGTTTCAAGGTTTAGTATTTTTTTAACGGGGAAGTACCGGGCACTTGTCTAAATTTAAGATGTTTAAAATATCTCACTTCCCAAATTTCTAAGGAATTGCGGAAGCTGATAATGCACCAAAAAAATCATTTATGAATATAGAAGGCCATCAAAGAGTAAGTATTAATAATGTAAAACCTGAAATAGATTGCGGAAATACCCCGATAAAAAGAGTCACCGGTGAACCAATAGAAATCCTTGCCGATATTTTTGCAGATGGCCATGATAAGGTTGACGCAGTATTATTATATAGAAAAAAAACCGCGAAAGGCATTTCGCCTGAAAAATGGCAAGAAAAACCTATGCGTTTTGAAGGCAATGACCGGTGGAGTGCTACAATTTTTTCTGAAAATACCGGCATTTTAGAATATACCATCGAAGCCTGGGTAGATCATTTTTCAACCTGGCAGTATGGACTAAAGAAAAAATATGAGGCGAATCAGGCGCTTGAAACTGAACTTAAAATTGGGGCACAAATAATAAAGGATGCAATCCCGCGAGGCTCTAAAGAGCAAAAAAAGGAGTTGCAATCTTTTGTTGAACTCTTCGAAAAGGATGAGGATGAGGAGAGTGTTGTTGAGTTGGCCTTAAGCGATAAGGTCTCAAACCTTATGTACCGCACCCGGGACAGAAAACGGGTTACACGATATAATAAAACCTTACCGGTGCTGGTACAACGCAAAAAGGCTTTGTTTAGTTCCTGGTATGAATTCTTCCCCAGATCTACTTCCCCACATCCCGGAGAACATGGCACCTTTAAAACCAGCGAGAAAATTCTACCCGAAATTGCGAAAATGGGTTTTGATGTTATTTATCTGCCTCCTATTCATCCCATTGGTTTAAGTTTTAGAAAGGGAATAAATAATGCCCCCGAAGCAAGACCTAATGATCCCGGATCACCCTGGGCAATAGGTTCCAGCGAAGGCGGCCATAAATCTATTCATCCCCAACTTGGCGATATGGCCGATTTTAGGAGTTTTGTGAAAACTGCACAAGATCTTGGAATGGAAGTTGCTCTGGACTTTGCAATTCAATGCTCTCAGGATCATCCGTATGTGAAAGAACATCCTCAATGGTTTAAATGGAGACCGGATGGTACTGTACAATATGCCGAAAATCCACCAAAAAAATATCAGGATGTTTTACCTGTTAATTTTGAGACTGAAGATTGGGAAAACTTATGGCAGGAATTAAAAAGTATTGTCGAATTCTGGATAGATAAAGGAGTAAAGATCTTTAGGGTAGATAACCCGCATACCAAATCATTTATTTTCTGGGATTGGCTTATAAAGGATATTAACAGTCATTACGATGGGATCATTTTTCTTGCCGAAGCCTTTACCCGCCCAAGGGTAATGGAAAAACTGGCAAAAGTGGGTTTCACACAGTCCTACACTTATTTCACCTGGAGAAATTCTAAAAAAGAGTTTGAAGAATATCTTACAGAACTCACCCAAACAGAAATGCGGGAATACTTCCGGCCAAATTTCTGGCCCAATACGCCTGATATACTTCCAATTTCCCTGGAAGATAAGGAGGAACCTTCATTTTTAATAAGGCTGCTTCTGGCAGGAACACTTTCCTCAAATTATGGAATGTACGGGCCTTTATTCGAATTTGGATTAAATGAAGCCTATCCGGGAAAGGAAGAATATACGAGGTCTGAAAAATATGAGATTAAAAATTGGGATTGGTTTAAACCTTCGGGGATCAAGGAGGTTATAAGCCTTTTAAATAAAATTAGAAGAGAAAATGAAGCGCTTCAAACAACCTGGAACATCGAATTCTGTGAAACAGATAATGAACAGGTGATATGTTATACCAAAACCCTAAAGAAAAATAAACTCCTTATAGTTATAAGTTTTGATCCTGAACACAGCCAGTCGGGTTGGGTAAAAGTACCATTGAAGAATTTGGGTATTGAGGAAAACGAGCAATTTGAGGTTCTGGATTTATTGACAGATTCAAGATATGTATGGGAAAATGAATGGAATTATGTAGCATTGAATCCTACTCAAATTCCCGCCCATATTTTTAAAATAAATAAAATAACAGCAGGTTAATCAAAAAATAATTTCGCAATGAATAATCAAACAACCCCCGAAAACCAAATGTACTGGTATAAAGATGCCGTAATCTATGAGCTGCACATAAAAGCCTTTTATGATAGTAATGGGGATGGCGTGGGAGATTTTGAAGGACTATTGCAAAAACTCGATTACCTTGAGGATCTGGGCGTAACGGCAATCTGGCTTCTGCCTTTTTATCCTTCCCCACTTAGGGATGATGGTTATGATATTGCCGATTATTATACTATAAACCCTACTTACGGAGATATAAAAGGTTTCAAAAAGCTTATAAAAGAAGCCCACAAACGGGGCCTTAAGATCATTACCGAACTTGTAATAAATCATACCTCAGATCAACACCCCTGGTTTCAAAAAGCCCGCATGGCCCCACCGGGTTCTCCTGAAAGAGATTATTATGTATGGACAGATGATCCCAATAAATATAAAGATGCAAGAATAATTTTTACAGATACTGAGCCATCAAACTGGACTTGGGATCCCGAGGCCAAAGCATATTTTTGGCACCGGTTCTTTTCCCATCAACCCGATCTAAATTTTGATAATCCCCAGGTACAGGAGGAGATCTTTAAAATAATGGATTTCTGGTGTAAAATGGGTGTAGATGGTTTCAGGCTGGACGCGGTACCTTATCTGTTTGAGAGGGAAAATACCAATTGTGAAAATTTACCTCCCACCCATGATTTTTTAAAGAAATTAAGGGCGCATGTAGATAAGCATTTTGACAACAAACTTTTACTGGCCGAAGCAAACATGTGGCCCGAAGATTCTGTAGCCTATTTTGGAGATGGGGATGAATGCCATATGAACTATCATTTTCCTATCATGCCCCGAATGTTCATGGCTCTTAAAATGGAAGACCGCTACCCTATTATAGATATAATAGACCAGACTCCTGAAATTCCGGAATCCTGCCAATGGGCAATATTCCTAAGGAACCATGACGAGCTAACCCTTGAAATGGTAACCGATGAGGAAAGGGATTATATGTATAAAGTATATACTAAAGATCCACAAGCCCGTATCAATGTAGGAATTAGACATAGGCTCGCACCCTTACTTGAAAATAACCGGAGTAAGATTGAATTGATGAATGTGCTTTTATTTTCCCTACCGGGCACGCCGGTTATTTATTATGGTGATGAGATAGGCATGGGTGATAATTTTTACCTGGGCGACAGGGATGGGGTAAGAACCCCTATGCAATGGAGTGCCGACAGAAATGCTGGGTTTTCAGATGCCAACCCACATAAACTCTATCTACCCGTAATAATTGATCCTGAATACAAATATGAATCAATTAATGTTGAGGCACAAAAAATGAATTCGTCCTCCCTGTTATGGTGGATGAAAAGAGTTATAGGGATGCGAAAAAAGTTTAAAGCCTTTGGACGCGGCGATATAAATTTTCTTTCCCCGGCAAATGCCAAGATTATAGCCTATACAAGAACTTATGAGGATGAAGACCTATTGGTGCTTGCAAATCTTTCCAGGTTCTCACAGGCTGCCGAACTGGATCTTGAAGCTTATGAAGGCTTTACCCCGGTAGAAGTCTTTAGCCATAACAAATTTCCTAAGGTAACAGATCAACCTTATTTATTTACGATGGCCCCGCATGGCTATTATTGGTTTCTCCTGGAGAAGGAAAAAGATCATTTGGAGGAAATTGGCGAAACCCCGGAATTATTAGTGGCCGACTGGAATCACCTGTTTGATACCAAGACGCGGAATAATTTGGAAAATAATATCCTCCCGCCTTATTTACATTCATGCCGGTGGTTTGGAGGAAAATCACGTGTAATACAAAATATTACAATTGTAAACCACATCCAGATTCCTGTAAAGGACATTCCTGCCACACTAATTACCATAGAAATTAATTACAATGATGGCCTTCCGGAGGTATACCAGCTCCCTCTTGGTTTTGCAAATCATAAATATGAAGAGGTGATAAGGGATATTCCCAAAAAAGGGGTGATCGCAAAACTTAGATTAAAGGATGAAGAAGGGATCCTTTTTGATGCTGTTTACAGCGAAGAATTCAGAAATGTCTTATTTAAAAACATAAGAAAAGGACGGAAATTGCATAATAACTCGGGAAATCTGGTTTTTTATCACAGCCAGGGGAACGCTTCAATGGGAAAAGGAACTGTTCACTCCAAGATCTTAAATGCTGAGCAAAGTAATACCTCACTAATTTTTGACAATAAATATTTTCTAAAACTGTACAGGAAATTAGATGATACCATTAATCCCGATCTGGAGATCACAAAGTATCTCTCCGAAAAAACAGATTATCAAAATGCTCCTAAATTCGTAGGGGCAATAGAATATAATCCTGATCAAAAAAATATAATTGTATTGGGGATGATGCAGGACCTTATACCCAACCAGGGAGACGCATGGGATTACACGAAAGATTCACTGGAGCGGTTTTTTGAAAATGTGATGACATCTAAAGACAAAATTCCTGAAAAAGCTTCAGGCAAACTCACACAATCCTTAATTTATGAAAAGCTACCGGATGCCTTAAAGGAATTAATTGGAGTGGTATTTCCTGAAAGGCTACATTTAATGGGGCAACGTACTGCAGAAATGCATCTGGCCCTGGCGGCTCACCCCGAAGAAAAGAATTTTGAGCATGAACCTTTTTCCCTCCATTATCAACGCTCACTTTTTTCTTCCTTACAATCCCTTACCAGGAGTTCCTTTCAGAACCTTCAAAAAAACCTGAAGAATTTACCGCCCTGGTTAGAAGAAGAAGCCAGAGAAGTACTTGAAATGAAAAGTGATGTTCTTAAATGTTTTAAAAGGGTTTACATACATAAAATCCCAATTATGAAAATAAGGACGCATGGTGATTTTCACCTGGGGCAGGTACTTTGGACCGGGAAGGATTTTGTGATAATTGATTTTGAGGGGGAACCGGCAAGAACTTTTAGTGAAAGGAGATTAAAACGCTCGCCTTTACGTGATGTGGCGGGAATGGTGAGGTCATTTCATTATGCCGCTTACAGCAGTATTATGGAAACAGAATATACGCAACAGAGAAAAGAGGGACATCTTGAAGACTGGGCAGAGGTGTGGTATTTTCATGTCACAAGATTGTTCCTTCAGGGATATCTTGAAAAAGTGGGAAAAAGCAACTTTATTCCCGAAAAGCAGGAAGACTTTACCATACTTATGGAAACCTTTTTACTTGAAAAGGCTGTATATGAAATGAATTATGAACTTAACAACCGCCCCGACTGGCTCTTAATTCCATTGCGGGGTATAAAATCTATAATTGGGAGGTATCGAAATGGCTAAGAAAAGAGAATCGAACAGCAATATAAATAAGGAAAATAAAGCCGGACCTGCAAAGAAAACCATTCGGGAGGAGGATCTTAAAATGCCTGTAGCCACCGGAGATAAAAAAGTGGCCAAATCTCTTGAAGAAAAGTCCGAACCTTCTGCAGTTTCAAAAAAACCGGCAAAGGGTGAACTAACTGAAAATAAAAATAAGGCGGGAAAACCTAAAAAGGAACTTATTAAAAAAGAACCTTCCAAAGTAGAAAAAGACGTGTCTTCAAAAACACGTAAAGAAAAAGCAACTTCAGTTAAGAAAATAACAGGGACCGCTAAAAAAAAGATAAAGGATAATTCCACCCCTTCGCCGGCCAAAGATGAGTCAAAATCCCCAGGAATGGCCGCAGCGAAAAAACGTGAATCCTTGTCTAAGGAGAAAGCCACAAGAGAAGGAAAAACAGAAGAGAGTGCCACCTCATCATTTTCAGAAGACCTTAAAAATCAGGCGTTGGAAGCCGCACGTCAACTGGCTGATAAGTTTGTGCCCGATGAGGAAACCCGTTCTGAAATTTCCCGGATCGCAATGGAGATCCTGCCAGATAAAGAGGAGGTTGATAAATCTCTTTCCAAAATTCAAAAAGACTTTTCTCCGGAAATTGAACTGGTGAAGAAACTTAAAGATAAGATCATTCCTGAAGAGGAACTTCGGGATAAGGTGGATAAAATCAAAACCGCCGCAAAAAATATAAAGAACGCGAAGGATGAAAAAGCTGAAGAAAAGAAGTTTAAGGACACTTCGCTGATCTCCGACTATGACATTCATCTTTTTAAAGAAGGAAAACATTTCCACCTGTATAAAAAATTTGGTTCTCATCTTATGACTCAAAACGGGGTAAAGGGAGTTTACTTTGCCTTATGGGCCCCCAATGCAAAACAGGTTTCGGTAATTGGGGATTTCAATGAATGGAAAAAAATGGCCCATCCTATGAAATCCAGGCCAGATGAGTCCGGTATATGGGAAGTGTTTATTCCGGAAGCTAAAAAAGGAAGCTTGTACAAGTATTTTCTACGCTCCACTAATGGCTATGAGGCTGAAAAAGGAGATCCTTTTGCATTTATGTGGGAAACACCTCCAAAAACAGCCTCTGTAGTGTGGGATCTGGATTCTAAATGGAATGATGGGGAATGGATGAAGGACCGTAAAGAGAAAGCTGGAAAACCTGCTCCTGTATCTGTGTATGAAATGCATATAGGTTCCTGGAAAAGAGTGCCTGAAGATGGGTTTCGATCCCTTTCCTATAGGGAAATGGCTAAGGAACTTCCCGGTTATTTAAAGGAAATGGGGTTCACCCATGTAGAATTTATGCCGGTAATGGAGCATCCTTTCTTTGGTTCCTGGGGTTACCAGATAACCGGTTATTTTGCGCCCTCCAGTAGATTTGGTAATCCGCAGGATTTCATGTTCTTAATAGATGCATTACATCAGGCCGGTATAGGAATTATTCTGGACTGGGTTCCCTCCCACTTCCCTTCAGACCTGCACGGATTGCATTATTTTGACGGTACCTATTTATACGAACACGAAGATCCTCAAAAAGGATTTCATCCAGATTGGCAAAGCTATATTTTCAATTACGGAAGAAATGAAGTAAGGTCTTTCCTCATAAGCAACGCCTTGTTCTGGCTGGAAAAATTCCATGCAGATGGTTTGCGGGTAGATGCAGTAGCCTCTATGCTTTATCTTGACTATTCAAGGAAGCACGGGGAATGGGAGCCCAACAAGCATGGAGGTAATGAAAATCTGGAAGCCATAAGTTTTCTAAAGGAATTCAATGAGGTAGTTTACGCCGAATTTCCAGATGTTATTACTATTGCCGAGGAATCTACCGCCTGGCCCAATGTTTCCAAACCCACGTATATGGGAGGATTGGGATTTGGAATGAAATGGATGATGGGCTGGATGCACGATACCCTGGAATATTTTAAAAAAGATCCTATTCACAGGAAGCACCATCAAAACACGATCACCTTCAGTACAACCTATGCTTTTTCTGAAAATTTTATGTTGCCGCTTTCCCATGATGAGGTAGTATATGGCAAACAGGCTCTTCTCAATAAAATGCCAGGGGATAACTGGAATAAATTTGCCAATTTGAGAGCCCTTTATTCCTATATGTATGCACATTCAGGAACAAAATTATTATTTATGGGAGCCGAATTTGCACAAATTGAGGAATGGGACCATGACTCCAGTCTTGACTGGCACCTCACCGAACAAAATTCCCATAAAGGTATACAGCAGCTTATTTCCCGGTTAAACGAACTATATAAAACCGAACCCGCGTTGTACGAAAAGAGTTTTGAACACGATGGTTTTGAATGGGTAGATTTCAATGATACCGGGAACAGTGTAATAAGTTTTTTGAGAAAAGGGAATAACCATCTGGATACAATTCTGGTGGTTGCAAACCTAACTCCTGTAACCCGTGAAAATTACAGAATTGGTGTGCCGGAGGCAGGAAACTGGAAAGAGATATTTAACAGCGATAATGAAAAATATGGAGGAAGCGGTGTGAGGAATGAGGAAGTATTTCATTCCCAGAAGCTGCCATTGCACAATAAAAATAATTCAGTAGAAATAACCTTACCTCCAATGGCGGTGTTATATTTAAAAAAGAAAGCTATTCCCTTATAAAAAAGGGGAACCAATAAAAAATCCCGCAGCAGCGGGATTTTTTTATCGTAATGCAGAGCCATCACTGTGCAGGAATCTTTGTTTTGCAAGTAATTCCTCTTCAGTTTCCACATTGTCTTCATCTGGTACACAACAATCTACAGGACATACTGCCGCGCATTGGGGTTCATCATGAAATCCTTTACATTCGGTACATTTATCTGCAACAATGTAATAGATCTCATCGCTTAAAGGTTCCTGTGCGTCATTCGCATTTGCCCTGTGCCCATTGGGAAGGATCACGTTGCCTTCAAGGTCTGTTCCATCAGCAAAACGCCAGTCATCTGCCCCTTCGTAAATTGCAGTATTTGGACACTCCGGTTCGCAGGCCCCGCAGTTAATGCATTCATCTGTTATTTTAATAGCCATAGCTGTAATATTAGGTAAATTGACCCCAGATCATTCAGGAAGATCATAGGGTGGTAATTTTTAGTAATTTATAGGCGATTTTAAATTCATAACTTTTAATTTCGCAGTGCAAATTTAAAGCCAATTCACTTCATAACCAAATAAGCTTCATGACAATACAGCAGCGAAAAGACCATTTAGTTATGGTAGGTAAATTTTTAGGGCAATTCAAAGATTCCGGAATTGTTAAAGATGCATCTATTCCCAATAATGATGAGTTTTTTTTGCGCTTTGAAGAAGAAATAGATAGGGCTATTCATTATAATGGCTGGTTTACAAGAGAAAATGTGCTTTTTGCAGTGGAGGAATGGAGCAAAGCCCTTACCGAAGAGAATTTAGAAAGCTGGACCTCCCCTTACAACTTTACCAGGGATAACGTAAAAACCGTGGGTATCGTAATGGCGGGAAACATCCCTATGGTGGGATTCCACGATTTTATTTCCGTATTATTATCGGGCCACAGAGTTCTTGTGAAACAATCTTCCAATGACCAGCGATTATTACCTGTGATTGCAGATTATCTTAAAAGCCTGGATTCCGGGTATGAGGAGTTCATCTCATTTACAGAGGGAAGAATGCTCAATTTTGATGCGGTTATAGCCACGGGAAGTAATAATACTTCCAGGTATTTTGAATATTATTTTGCAAAGAAACCTTCCATTATCCGAAAGAATCGCAATTCTGTAGCCATTCTTACCGGCAAGGAAACTAACGAGCAATTGCAGGCGCTGGGAATGGATATATTCAGATATTTTGGATTGGGCTGTCGTAACGTCTCCAAGCTCTATGTTCCCCACGGCTATAATTTTGACCAGTTCTATAAAGCTATTGAACCCTGGTCTAAATTATTGGACCATGCCAAATATGCTAATAATTATGATTACAATAAAGCAGTTTACCTGATGAGCGAATTTAAATTCCTTGATAATGGTTTTCTGATACTTAGAGAATCCACCGATTTTGGCTCTCCAATAGCCACCTTATTCTATGAGACCTACAGATCTAAAGAGGAGCTTAATACTATTTTGGCAAATAAAAAGGATGATCTCCAATGCATTGTATCCCACAATTTTATTAGTGAGGAAATCCCATATGGAAAAACCCAATATCCACAGCTTTGGGATTATGCAGATAAGGTAGACACTCTGGATTTTTTACAAAAATTATAGGGGCTTTTAATTTATGCTTCAAACCATCAGGAAATAGTAAGTCCTTACCACTCTTTTCATTTTTATTTGAACTACCACTTTTGTAAATTGGCTGTTCACTATTATTATTTTAATAACATAATTTGGGACTGGATTTCCCATCTTTGTTAGAGTAAGAGATAATATAGGTTTCCGGGAATTTCCATATCCGGAAGTTTTTCAGCTTAAAATTTTAAATCATCTAAGAATCGTCCAATGAAAAAACATAACTATAGTGCAGGCCCCTGTATTTTACCACAGGAGGTATTTAAGGAAGCCTCCCAGGCAACCCTCGATTTCAACAATTCAGGTTTATCCATTTTAGAAATATCGCATCGCAGTAAAGATTTTGTAGATGTAATGGAGGAAGCAAGGAGCCTTTCCCTTGAACTTCTGGGACTTGAAGGAAAAGGTTATAAAGCCTTATTCCTGCAGGGAGGTGCCAGCCTTCAGTTTTTAATGGTAGCCTATAATTTACTTGAAAAGAAGGCTGCCTATTTGAATACCGGTACCTGGGCTGCCAATGCCATTAAAGAAGCGAAATTATTTGGAGAAGTAGATGTTGTTGCTTCTTCAGAAGATAAAAAATTCAGCTACATTCCTAAAAAGTATGATATACCTGCAGATGCAGATTATTTTCATTGCACCAGTAACAATACAATTTACGGTACCCAGATGAAGAAATTTCCGGCCACCAGGATCCCTTTAATCTGCGATATGAGCAGTGATATATTTTCAAGACAGCTGGATTTCTCAAAATTTGACCTTATTTATGCAGGGGCCCAAAAGAATATGGGACCTGCCGGTACAACCTTGGTGGTTATTAAGGAGGATATCCTGGGGGAAGTGAGCCGCAAGATACCCTCTATGCTTAATTACAAACTCCACCTTGATAAGGATAGTATGTACAATACCCCTTCAGTATATGCAGTGTACGTTTCCATGCTTACTTTGCGCTGGTTAAAAGATCTGGGGGGAATTTCAGCGATTGAAGAACAAAATAAAAAGAAAGCAGCCCTGCTTTATTCGGAAATTGACATCAATCCTTTGTTTAAGGGATATACAGCTGTTGAGGACAGGTCTATAATGAATGCAACTTTTACGCTGAGTAAAGAATCTCTTAAAGAGCGTTTTGACAGTATGTGGAAAGAAGCAGGTATTAACGGTCTTAACGGGCACCGAAGCGTTGGTGGATACAGGGCCTCCATGTACAATGCGCTTCCATTGGAAAGCGTACAAATACTTGTTGATGTGATGAGTGACCTTGAGCGAAAAGCATAAAGGCTGTATTTGCATTAAAATTCAATTACATTAAAAATTTAAATATTTATTTGAATGAAAGTTTTAGCAAACGATGGTATTTCTCAAAATGGAATTGATGCACTTGAGAAAGCCGGCTTTGAAGTGATATTAACAAAAGTTGCGCAGGAACAACTGCCTAAATTTCTTGCTGAAGAAAAGGTTGATGTCCTGCTGGTTCGCAGTGCAACCCAGGTAAGAAAAGACCTCATTGACGCCTGCCCCAATTTAAAAATAATTGGCCGTGGCGGGGTGGGAATGGATAATATAGATGTGGCCTATGCAAGAAATAAGGGAATAAAGGTTATTAATACTCCTGCAGCAAGTTCGGCTTCTGTGGCAGAACTGGTTTTCGCCCATTTGTTTGGAGGGGTAAGATTCCTTTATGACGCCAATAGAAATATGCCCTTAAGTGGTGATACAAAATTTGGGGAACTAAAAAAGAATTACTCAAAGGGTGTAGAATTACGTGGTAAAACCCTTGGGATAGTTGGGATGGGAAAAATTGGAAAGGAAGTTGCAAAAATAGCCCTGGGAATAGGAATGAAAGTGATAGGGAGTGATGATAAGGTAGGACATACAGATATTGCCCTGCACTTTTACAATGGCCAGATTGTAAATGTTCCTATAAAAACCGAACCCTTCAATGACCTGATAAAACATTCAGATTTTATCACATTGCATGTACCAGCACAGGAAAAACCGCTGATTGGAAAGCAGGAGATAGCACAAATGAAAGATGGTGTTGCTATTATAAATACTTCCCGCGGCGGAATTATAGATGAAGTTGCCCTGGTAGATGCACTGGAAAGCGGTAAAGTCTCATTTGCCGGCCTGGATGTTTTTGAAAATGAACCCACTCCCGCAATTAAGGTCCTTATGGACCATCGTATTTCCTTATCGCCTCATATTGGGGCCGCCACCAATGAAGCACAGGATCGCATTGGAACCGAACTTGCTGAACAGATCATATCTATACTTAAGAGAGAAGAGGCCTGATCTACCCGCAATAATAAAATTAAATGCTTCAGAATATACTTTTCTGAAGCATTTTTACATTCTCATAAAAGTTTATTGGTTTTAATCGTACCTTAATCAAGCCAACATCCTTCATCATATTTAAATATTTTCCGTGAAGAAAAGTAAGTCGGCAGAATTATTGCGGATGGTAATATAACAAGCAGTGGATAAAAAGGATTAAAATTTAATTTACTGTGAGTATATTACACTCCCATTTTTAACTGAATATTTATTTTTAAAGCAAAGGCGATGAAAAATCTTTTATACTTCATAGTAATAGGTCTAATGATCTATGGATGTGGATCTGGCAAAGACCGTGATTTTACCCAGGACCAGATCCCGGTAATGGCCAATGATACCGTACGAATTGCCAATGACAGCCTGGAATACGAGATCATAATTATTGAACCGGGATTTAATTTGTTTATCAACAGTATAGCCCGGCCCCGCGGGTACCATACCCAAACCTACCTGGAGAATAAAAACCGATTCCTGGTTCAGGAATACAATGCAAGGGTTATGAGTCCTCAAAGGTACAATCCCAATTTGTACGTACAGGAAATAAATTATGATCCTAATGTAGACTATGGATATGAAGTAAATTACCTGCTTTATAATTACTTCGTTTTCTTCTCCCAGGAATATAATCAACGCTTCTCAGTTCCTACACGACTTTAATTTTTATTTAAAATTAGATATGATATATTTGCACCATGAATAAATTGAAAAAGCGCTGGGGTATTGAATCTAATTTTCAGATCGTCCTGATTCTTATAGTGTTTGCAATTACAGGTTCTACTTCTGCAAAACTGGCGGGGCCTTTATGCGACCTGCTTGGTTTTAACCAGGAAAATTCTCCCTGGTACCTGTACTGGTTTCTAAGAATTGTGCTAATATTCCCAATTTATCAGGTATTACTGGTATTTTTTGGATGGGTTTTTGGCCAGTTTGAATTCTTCTGGCAGTTTGAGAAAAAAATGCTTAGCCGCCTGGGATTTTCAAGGTTTTTCAATTAGTTGTATGGAGATTGTAAAGGAATATACTCTTATCTTCTTTGCAGTTGCATTGCTATTTCCCTCTGCTGTTAGCTTAAGCCATATGTTTGCACATCAGGAGCACGAGGCTTGTTTTGATTTTACAGAAACACATTATCATAAAAAGACGTTAGATTGCGAACTTTGCGATCTTCGCAGCAATCAGTTGCTGGCTTTTAAAGTTGAAAATTACCAATTTTACATCCCTTATATTCCTAAATTAAGGTCTACAGATTTTTATCAATTTTTAAGTGATTTTCAAAAATTACCATTCGCATTAAGGGGTCCCCCTGCTTTTGTATCAGCTTAATTTTTGAAGGAAAATATTTTTCCTCTTTTCAATTTCTTATTACTTAAAAAGCATATTCATGTACAAGATATTATTTATAATAACGGCCATGGTATTTAGTACCTCAGCCTATTCACAACATACTGTTCAGGGTAAAATATCAGACCCCGAAACCGGAATCCCGGTTTTTGGAGCCACCGTTTATTTTCCCCAATTAGAAAAAAGCGGAATGTCTAATGCCGAAGGAGAATTCAGAATAAATAATGTCTCCCCGGGAAATTATCAATTGGTGATCTCCTCCCTTGGATATGCCACCCGTACTCTAAATATTACAGTGCCATTAAGCTCTTCGCTGGAAATAGAACTGCGCACATCGGCAATTGAAATGGAAGCAGTAATTGTTTCCACGCCCTTTCACCGCCTGCAGAGTGAAAATGTGGTTATGGTGGCCAGGGAAACCACAGAAAATCTTGTGAGGAATGGTGCCAGGAGCCTGGCTGATGGGATCACACAGTTGCCCGGGGTAGAAAGTATAACTACAGGTTCAGGAATTGGCAAACCGGTAATTCGTGGATTAAGTTCAAACCGGGTGCTGGTGTATGCCCAGGGAGTGCGAATGGAAAATCAACAATATGGTGATGAACACGGATTGGGGCTAAGTTCCAGCGGGGTTGAGAGTGTTGAAGTTATAAAAGGCCCAGCTTCCCTGCTCTACGGTAGTGATGCGTTGGGCGGGGTGCTTTACTTAAACCCTGAAAAATATGTACCGGCGGACAGTACCAGCATAGACGCAGGTGTTACTTACCATACCAACACCCTGGGTACCGAGGCAAATGCAGGTTTTAATACTGCGGGAGAAAGATTTCGTTTTCTTTTAAGAGGTAACTATGCCACGCACAGTGATTATGAAACCGGAGACAAGGAGCGGGTTACCAATTCAAGATTTGATGAAATTGACATTAAAACAGGGGTAGGTTATCAGGATAACAGATACCGTGGGGATTTTAGGTACAATTATAATAATTCCAATATTGGTATCCCTGAAGAAATTGGAGAACAAAGTACTTCAAAAGAAATGATGCTTCCCTACCAACAGGTAGATAATCATATTTTAAGCTTTGACAATAAAATATTTTTTAATAATTCCAGCCTTGACCTAAAGGTGGGATATCTTTTTAACAACAGGAAGGAATTTGAAGATCATCACCACGAGGAGGAAGGTCATGAGGAAGAAGAGGAAGAAGAGGAAGAAGAAGGACCGGCATTGGAAATGCATCTTGAAACCCTTAATTATGATATAAAATACAACACAGCCAAATGGGGTAATTTTGAGACTATTTTTGGGGTACAGGGAATGTATCAAACAAATACCAACTTTGGAGAGGAGATCCTTATACCCGATGCTTCTGTAAGAGATATAGGCATCCTGGCTACGACCCATTATCATTTGGATAAAATTGATTTTCAGGCAGGTTTGCGCTTTGATAACCGAAACCTGAAGAGTAAGGAACATGGCCTGGCAGGAGAAGATGAATATTTTGCTCCTTTGGAAAGAGATTTTACCAGTTACAATGGGGCACTGGGAATGAAATTTAATGTGTTCAATTCACTAATAGTAAGGATGAATGGTGCAACAGGGTTCAGAGCGCCGAATCTTGCCGAACTCACTTCTAATGGAAGCCATGAGGGAACCAACAGGTATGAAATAGGAAATCCGGGATTAAATAATGAACAAAATTTCCAGGGTGACCTGGCATTGGAATTTAGAAATGAGCATTTTGAGATCTATACCAATGCATTTTACAATAAGGTAAACAATTATATTTACCTGAATCCTACAGGAGAATTTATAGATAATGACCCTGTGTTTCAATATCTACAGGATGACGCAAGGCTTTATGGCGGGGAAGCAGGTTTACATATCCACCCGCACCCAATTCACTGGCTACATATAGAGAGCAGTGTAGAACTGGTAAAAGGGGAAAGACAGACTGGTGAGAATTTACCATTGATCCCGGCAACCTCTTTTACGAATACCCTTAGGCTGGAATGGGACGAGAATTCTGTACTCGCCAATAAATATGCTTTTCTTACGGTAAAAAGTACCTTGGCACAAAACGATGTGAATGAATTTGAAACCTCCACCCCGGGATATACGCTGCTAAGTGCAGGAGTGGGTGGAAATTTTGGAATTAAAGGTCAAGTATTTGGATTGAGACTTAGTGGTACTAACTTGCTCAATAAAACCTACATTGCACATTTATCACGTTTAAAACCGGATGGCATTCCCAACCGCGGCAGAAATTTAAGTATAAGCCTGAGAACGGCATTTTAATACAAAAAAGAGGTTGCAATTTGCAACCTCTTTTCTTTTATAGCTTTTATTTAATTTTCCTAAATAACCTCTGCTTCTATAATTATTTCGTTGGAGGAAGTTTCTTTCTTCCATACCAAAGTGTATAACCACATTAAGGTAAAGGTTGGAATTATATCGGTACCCGGTAGTATCTCTTCAAGGAAAACAATTGCCGATGCTACTTTTCCCTTTTTCCCGGGATACATTTCACTCATCTTTTTGGCTGCAAAAGGAGCCCAAAGTATATCCAGAAAAGGTCCCACCAGGGGAATTGCATAGGTAGCCATACCTATCGCATCATAAACAAGACCTTTTAAAAATAATTTATTTTTCAGGTTTTTCATCTTTTTTGGTTTTTTATAAACTAAGTATTACAAAAAAAATGCCACTTATTTGAGGTTGGAGGAAATGAGCTTCATGAACTCATTACGGGTTTCTATTTTTTCAAACTGCCCTCTAAAACCTGAAGTTGTGGTTACACTATTTTGTTTTTGAACACCCCGCATCATCATACACATATGCTGGGCTTCTATAACAATTGCTACACCTTTTGGTTTTATGGTTCTATTAATACATTCCAGGATATCGTGTGTAAGCCGTTCCTGTACCTGCATGCGGCGGGCAAATACGTCTACTACCCGGGGAAGTTTGCTTAGCCCTACTATATAACCATCTGGTATATAACCTATATGTGCCTTTCCAAAAAATGGTAACATATGGTGTTCACAAAGGGAATACAACTCAATGTCCTTCACCACCACCATTTCATTGTAGTTCTCTTTAAACATAGCTTGTCTCAAAACCTCCTCTGGATCTACATGATACCCCTGCATTAAAAACTGCATTGCCTTAGCTGCTCTCTCAGGAGTTTTGATAATCCCCTCCCGCCCGGTGTCCTCACCCAGGGTGGTTATAATGTTTTCAAAATTCCCGGTAAGCTCTCCGGTGACCTCTTCACTATATTCTTCAAAAAATGTATACATGATACTTTTATCTTTTTAATTTATCTGAAAACAAATGCTTCAGTTTTTTAATTTTAGGATCAATGATGGCCTGGCAATACTGTTGTTGAGGATTCCGGGAATAATATTCTTTATGCTCGGGTTCGGCTTCATAGAAGGGCGGTGCCTGGGTTACCTCTGTAACAATTGGATCTTTAAAGAGGTTCTCTTTGTTAATTTTATCAATTACACGGAGTGCCATTTCCTGTTGTTCTGGGGTATGATAAAATATAGCGCTCCTGTACTGGGTACCTACATCATATTGTTGCCTGTTTAAAGTAGTGGGATCATGCGTGCTAAAAAAGATGTACAACAACTCTTCAAAGTTTATGATCTCAGGATTGAATTGAATTTCAATAGCCTCTGCATGGCCTGTCCTTCCTGTGATAATTTCCCGGTAAGCCGGATTCTTTATAGAACCCCCAGTAAAACCCGGAGTTACTTTTTCTACTCCCTCTACCCTTTCAAAAACTGCTTCGGTGCACCAGAAACATCCTCCCGCCAGGGTGGCAACTTCCCTTTTTCCATTCTCCATAAATTTTCAAAATTTAATTTTGTTTAACAAAGTTAATAATAAAATAAACAAAAAATGTTATTTAACTATTAATTAGTTTCAGCAATAAAATTAAGACAATTCTTTTGTAACCTTGCAACTCAATATTTCTTTTACCTGAACCTTTGCAGCAATGAAGTTTAAAGGCTTTTTTATTCTTTTATTTTTCGTTTTAATAAATTCCAATGCCCAGGAAAAAAACACACCAACCTCTTTTCTTCAGAAACAATACCAGGCTTCCCGAATTACCGAAGCCCCTAAAATAGATGGTTTTTTAACAGATGAGGTATGGCAGGGTGTTCCCTCGACTTCAGATTTTGTAATGGTTGAACCCGGAGATGGGGTACCCATACGGAAAACTCACGAAACTTTTGTGAAAGTTGCTTATGATGATGATGCTGTTTATTTTGCTGCTGTAATGATGGAACCGGAAGCGGGTAAGACCATTGTGCAAATGAACCAACGTGACAACCTGGGGCAGGCAGAATTTTTTCTTATAGATATCAATACTTATAATGATGGTGAAAACCAAACCCGCTTTATAGTTACTGCTGCCGGCACATTGGCAGATGCAAGAATGACAGGTGAAAGTGAAGATTATCTTTATAATTTAGTTTGGGAAGCGGAGGTTTCACAGGATGAAAAGGCCTGGTATGCTGAAATTAAGATCCCTTACGCCGCATTGAGATTTCCTAAGAAAACTGAACAATTATGGGGGATACAGTTTGCGAGAAATATCACCCATTTAAATGAGCAATATGTATGGAATTACATTAATAAATCTATAGGAAAAGCAAGCCAGTACATAGGTTTATTAACCGGTATTAATTCTATTTCCCCACCTGTGCGCCTTAGCTTTTATCCCTATACCTCTTTTGAAGTTGATAATTATAAAAGCTCCACCCAAACCAATTTTAATGCAGGCCTTGATTTTAAATATGGTATAAGCGATGCCTTTACCCTGGATGCTACCCTTGTACCGGATTTTGGGCAGACCGCTTTTGATAACGTTGAACTTAATCTTACCCCTTTTGAGCAGGAATTTGGAGAGAACCGTGCCTTTTTTACTGAAGGAACAGAGCTTTTTACCAAAGGAAATTTATTTTATTCCCGTCGTATAGGGGATGCTCCCATTGGTTTTAACGCCGCTCAAAGGGATATTCTAAATGATGAGATTGTTATTGAGAATCCCGAAAATGCCAATCTTTTTAATGCTTTAAAAATCTCCGGGAGAACAGAAAGAGACCTTGGAATTGGATTTTTTAATGCGATCACCCAGGAAACCCAGGCTGTTTACCGGGACACTATCACAGGCCAAACCCGTACAAGGGTTACTGAACCCTGGGCCAATTATAACATTGTAGTGTTGGACCAGCAATTTAATAACAACTCATTTATATCTTTAATTAACACGAATGTTACCAGAAATGGAAACTTCCGGGACGGGAATGTATCAGCCTTCTTGTTTGATATTTTTACGCCTTCCAATGATTTTAATTTTGCAGGCCAGGCTACTATGAGCAATGTAAATGTACCCGTTCAAAACATCACGGGTTTCGCATCCAACTTTGAAGTTAAACGTACCAAAGGAAATATTAGATATGGGGTGGAACACCAATTTGCCAATGAAACCTATGACATCAATGATCTGGGTATAAATTTCACCAATAATTATAACAATTTTTTCTGGGAGACTTCCTACCAGATCTTTGAACCTAAGGGCAATTATAATCAATACCGCATAAGATTATATGGGAACCATCTGCGCCGGTATATCCCAAACCTTACCACCGGAACCGGTATTGGTGGTAACTTTTTTGCCTTCACCACCACACGGTTTGCGTTCGGCGGTTTTCTGGAGGTTAACTCTCAATTTAAAGATTTCTTTGAACCACGAAAAGAAGGTGCATATGTTACCTACCCTAAAAACATTGCAGGAGATATCTGGGTATCTTCAGATTATAGAAAGAGGTTCGCTTATGATTCCAGAGTGGGATATCAGCATTATATAGACAATCCTCAGGAAAGATTCAGTTTAAATATTAATCCGCGGTTTCGCTTCAATGATAAATTCACGCTCATTTATTCATTTGATTATGTTAATTCAAAGAACAGGAACAGCTTTGTAAGTCAGCTCCCGGGAGATGTTCTTTTTGGGTTACGCAATATGGAAAGTATTGAAAACTCCATCCAGGGAACTTATAATTTCGACACGAAGCAGGGAGTTAAATTAAGCTTCAGGAATTTCTGGTCGGCTGCAACTTTCCTGGAAAATAATTTTTCGGTTCTAAAGGAGGAAGGTAAACTGGTCTCCACCACTATCTCCCCTACCCGTGATCCTAATGCCAACTTCAATATCTGGAATTTTGACCTTAGTTACCGCTGGCAATTTGCTCCCGGTAGTGAGGCTATCCTGCTTTACCGAAATTCAATTTTCAACCTTGATAATGAGAATGAATTAAGTTATTTTGAAAGCCTGGATGCCCTCCTGCAGGGGCCTTTACGGCAAAATATTTCCTTAAGGATAGTTTACTATTTAGATTACAATAATGTGAGGAATATTTTTAAAAGCTAATTTTAGTTTAAAAAGATAATAAGTACTTTCACCAATTAAGAAATAACCAGATGATCTACGCCAATAATATTCATAAATACTACGGAGACCTGCACGTTTTAAAGGGTGTGAATTTACATATTGAAAAAAGTGAAATAGTTTCTATAGTTGGAGCTTCAGGAGCAGGAAAAACCACCTTGCTTCAAATTTTAGGGACCCTGGACCAACCGGAAAAAAATAAGGACAGTATATTAAGGATCAATTCTATAGATATTTATTCTCAGAATGCGCGAAAGTTATCAAAATTCCGAAATGAGCAAATAGGTTTTATTTTTCAATTTCACCAGTTGCTGCCTGAATTTACAGCCCTTGAAAATATATGCATCCCGGCCTTCATAAAAAATACCCCAAAAGCTGAAGCTGAAAAAAGGGCTATGGAACTTCTCGAGTTTTTGGGCCTTACAGCAAGGGCCCATCATAAACCTTCTGAAATGAGCGGTGGGGAACAACAACGTATTGCCGTTGCACGTTCTCTTATAAATAACCCCGCCGTGATCTTTGCCGATGAACCCTCCGGAAACCTGGACAGTGAATCTGCGGAAAACCTTCACAAGTTATTCTTTCGATTAAGAGAAGAATTTGGCCAAACCTTTGTAATCGTAACTCATAACGAAGAACTTGCCAATATGGCCGACCGTAAACTCACCATGGTAGACGGGGAGATAGTCTAAAAACCTAGAGATGCTCATGAATAAAAAGGAGCTAAAATCATTTCTGGACTATAAAGTTGAGGAGTATAACAATCCCCGGTTTATTGAAACCGACCCTATTCAAATTCCCCATAAATTCAGTTTGAAAGAGGACATTGAGATCGCGGGATTTTTAACGGCAACCATTGCCTGGGGCAACCGGAAAAGTATTCTTACCAATGCCTCCCGGTTAATGGATTTGCTGGACAATTCACCTTACGATTTTATCATGAACCACCGGGAAGATGATCTCATTTCACTTGAAAATTTTGTGCACAGGACCTTTAATGGGATTGACCTTCAGTTTTTCGTGAGTTCCCTTCAAAACATTTACAACAATCATGGGGGGCTGGAAAACATTTTTACCCAATTTGCCGCAACCAATAACCTTCAGGGGAGCATACATGAATTTAAAACGATATTTTTTGAACTACCACATTTACCCCGCACCCAAAAACACGTAAGTGACCCTTATAAAAATTCGGCTGCCAAAAGAATAAACATGTTTTTAAGGTGGATGGTGAGGAAAGATGGCGCGAATGTTGATTTTGGAATTTGGGAAAAATTGAAGCCCTCACAATTATCCTGTCCCCTGGACGTTCATTCCGGTAATACTGCACGAAAGTTAGGTTTACTTTCCCGAAAACAAAATGATGCCAAGGCTTTACAGGACCTGGATAAATCCCTTAGGAAACTTGATGCTGCAGATCCTGTTAAATATGATTTCGCCCTTTTTGGTTTAGGGGTATTTGAGAAGTATTAACATTTCTTTAACCATTCAGATTATTTTATTAACTTTGAAGGAATTAGGTCTCCTTACAACAATTCTATATGAAACAAGCAGAAATTCCGGTAAATGAAAAAAGCAGGTTAAAAACACTGGAGAAATTGCAATTACTGGAATCCGGGCCTGATGAAAATTACGATAATATCACCAAACTTGCTTCAATGATATGCGGTACACCTGTATCATTAGTTACTCTCATTGATGAGAAGAAGCAAACATTTAAATCGAAAATAGGTACAGAAATATCTGAGGCGCCCAGGGAAATAAGTCATTGCTCCCACGCAATCCTTAATCCCGAAGATATTATGGAGGTTAAGGATACCCGGGAGGATGAAAGATTCTTCGATAATCCATACACCACTGGCAACCCCCAGATACTTTTTTATGCAGGAATGCCATTAAAGGCTTATAATGGAGATGTGATGGGCACCCTTTGCGTACTGGATGTAAAACCAAATTCCCTTACCGCAGAGCAAAAAGATGCTTTAAAAGCACTTGCCAAACAGGTTGAAAATTTATTTGAATTAAGAAGGCATAATCTTGAACTCGAAAAAACCACTTTTGAATTAAAAGAAAAAAATTCCCAGCTTAGAAATTTTGCCGGTATCGTCTCTCATGATATGAAAATGCCTTTGGCAAATATGATTATTACTTCAGATCTTATTAAGGCTAAATATTCTTCAAATTTTGACGAAGAAGGAATTCATTATCTTGATTACCTGAAACAATCTTCCTATAAATTAAGCAATTACATTACCGGAATTCTTCAGCATTATGAAAGCGACAGTTTATTTGACAGTAGCATTGAGGAATTTGACATTCATGATTTACTGGAGAATATTATTGATCTTTTGAATATTAATTATAACTGCGTAATTAATCTACCGGAAGACAATATGATGCTTAATTGCAATAAAATAGCGCTGCAGCAAATATTCATTAATCTCATAGGAAACAGTCTAAAATACAACAATAAAGAAGAGATCATTATAGATGTTCAATGCAGCAACGGCGGAGATTTTTACAATTTCGCTATAAGTGACAATGGTATAGGAATACCAAAGGATAAGCAACAGGATATATTTGAGTTGTTTACCATTGTTGAAGAAATTGACCGATCTGGAAACCGTGGAAATGGCATTGGATTATCTACTGTAAAAAAACTTGTTACTTCCCTGGGAGGTGATATAACTGTAGAATCTGAAATTAATAAAGGGACTACCTTTAAATTTACAATGCATAAATCCCAATGTAATTGATAAACATTGAATTAATAATTAGAATGACAAAAAAAATTCCTATTATTGATTAAGTGAAAAAGCGGTAAGAAGGCTTTACCCATATGGAGAAAAAAAATTACCAGGCAAACGAAAAGATCCGGAAATCGGTTTTAGAAAGTTATAATCTCCCTAACAGTTGTTCAGACCCAGATTATGATGAGCTTACGTTCCTAACAGCTGCTATTTGCCAGGTGCCTGTAGCTTATCTAAGCATAATAGAACCCACTAATATTTGTTTTAAAGCCCGTTACGGTATTAGCCTTAGTGGAATTAACCGCGAATTATCCTTTACCCAGGATCTCCTTAATTCAGGCAAAGATCTTATTGTTTTAAATTATAAAGACACTCCGGAACTCTTTGATAATAAGGAGGCCATTTACAATCAAAAATTTAAATTCTTCGCCGGGGTGCTTTTAAAAGATTCCCGTGGGTATCCTTTGGGTGCGCTCAATATACTTGATACAGTAGAACGCGAATTGAATGCAACCCAAAAAAAAGGATTAAAAACCCTGGCCCACCAAAGTTTTAAACTTATGGAGTTTAGTAAGCAGAACAACGAGTTTCAGCTTATTCAGAATAAATTAAAACAGAAATATGAAGAACTGGAAAAATTTGCCAGTTTGGTTTCTCACGATATAAAATCTCCATTAGCAAACATTATTTCCCTTACAGAGCTTTTAAAAGAAGAGAATCAGGGTAAATTTGATGAAGAGACCACCCAATACCTTAACTACCTTGTTGAATCCTCCTATTCCCTACGTAATTACGTAGATGGAATTCTTAGCTTTTATCGCAGTGAGCATATACTGGAAAAAGATTATGAGAATGTAGATCTTCACCAGATCCTGCAACAAATCGCTAAATTATATGAAGTGTCAGATGATGTTATCCTGGAATATCCAAAGGAGGCAATGTTGCACCACGTCAATAAAGCTGCTCTTACCCAGGTTTTTCTTAACCTCATAAGTAACGGATTAAAATATAACAAAAAGAGCATCCGGAAGATCCAGATCAAATTTGAGGAACAACCGTTCTTTTACCATTTTGAGGTAAAAGATAATGGGGAAGGTTTCCCTGAAGAAAATTCTTCAAAGATCTTTGAACTCTTTACTACACTTGATACTACAGACAGGGAAGGAAACCCGGGCAGTGGGATTGGTCTTGCAACGGTAAATAAACTGGTGCAAAGCATGGGAGGAGAGATCAAGGTACGCTCAACCCCGGGCGAAGGAAGTTCGTTTAGTTTCACAATACAGCGACTTTAGACCAGGCGGAATTACTTTAAATGAGTGCCTTTTTATATATTTGGGATAATATTCAAAATTTCCATGCAATTTAATAATCCAGAAGTTCTCTTTGCCCTCTTCCTGTTGATTATTCCTGTTATTATCCATTTATTCCAGCTAAGAAAATTTAAGAAGGAAAGTTTTACCAATGTAAAGTTCCTGAAAAAGATCACCCCGCAAACCCGTAAAAGTTCCCAGTTAAAAAAATGGTTGGTACTGGCCACCAGATTATTGCTTCTGGCCTGTATAATAATGGCGTTTGCAAGGCCTTATTTTCCTTCTGGAAATCCTGAATCACAAAATATTGAAACTGTGATCTATCTGGACAATTCCTATAGCATGCAGGCAACCGGTACGCGGGGCCGTCTCCTTGACAGAAGTGTTCAGGATTTACTGAGCCAAATGCCCGAGGACAGAACCTTCACCTTAATTACCAACAATGATGAAATTGAGGAAGTTACACGGCAAGACCTTCAGGAAATAACGTACTCTGCATCCCAAGCCGATCTCAAATCGGTTTTTCTTCGGGCCGGTAATAAATTTTCGGCAGATCCACGGGTGACAAAAAAATTGCTTTTAATATCAGATTTTCCGGGGAATTTAGAAATTCCTGAAGAGTTTACCGGTAAAGACTTTGAGATCTACGCGCTCCCCAGGCAAGGACAACGCCGGGGAAATATAAGCATTGACAGCCTTTACCAGGAATTTGAACGACCCGGCGAACAAATAGTAAAAGTAAGGTTTAGTTATACCGGAAATAATCCGGGATCTGTTCCGGTCTCACTTTTCAACGGACCAGTATTATTGGGAAAATCAAGTATAGATTTTACCAAAGAGGAAGAGTTTTATGAAATAGGCTTCCCGCTGGAAGATTCTGAAATTTCCCGGGGAAAGATCACCGTGGAAGATAACGGATTGGAATTTGACAACAGTCTTTATTTTTCTGTCAATAAAAATTTACCTGTTACGGTTACCAGTATAAATTCGGGTGAAGCAGGATTTTTACAACGGATTTTTAGCGGGCCCGAATTCGATTATAATGCGATGCCGGCAACAGGCATAAATTATAATACACTTACCGCTTCCCGGGTTATCATATTGAATGAATTACAGGATCTTTCTGCAAGTATGGCTTCTACCCTCACTAATCTTGCAGCTAGTAAGGAAGTTGTATTTATTATTATTCCTTCCGTAGAAGCTGCCGGACCGGGAATGAACTCTTTTCTAAGGACTATAGGATTTTCGGGTTTTGGAGAGCCTATAGCAGAAGAACGGTTAATAACAAACATTTCCTTTAATCACCCTGTTTTTTCAGGTGTTTTTGAAGAGCAGGTGAAGAATTTTGAATATCCAAAGGTGCAGTTATCTTACGGCCCAGGCACCGGGGGAAAGACCGTGCTTAGTTATGAGAACAATAATGCTTTTCTACTGGAAAACCGCGGCAACTATTTCTTTACCGCCCCTTTAAATAGTACTAATTCAAATTTTACCCAATCTCCCTTAATTGTACCCGTTTTCTATAATATGGGCATATCTGCCCTAAAACCTGCGCAATTGTACTATGAGCTTGGCAGGGCCAATAAAGTGGATGTTCCGGTAAAATTACCCGGAGACAGGATACTAAAAATAACTTCTGCTGAAGAAAATTTTATTCCGCAGCAGCGACGATTTACAAATAAAGTGGAGATCATAACAGAAGATTTGCCCCAGCAACCCGGTAATTTCAATATTATCCTGGAGGAAGAAGGAGGTCCGCTTATTTCCATAAGTTATAATATTCCCAGGACTGAAAGTAAGAGCGACTATGTTGAGATTTCAGATAAAGACAAATTCACCATCCTTGAAGAACTTCCCCAGTTTTTTTCTTCCGCAGGCTTTGTAAAAGAATTGGATACACTTTGGAAATGGTTTGTTACTTTTGCTTTAATCTTTTTAATTATTGAAACCCTGCTCCTAAAATATTTTAAATGAAAATACTTCTAAGGTCGGCCAGAATCATAGCTCCCTCCTCTCCTTACCATCAAAAAAAAGCAGATATTTTTATTGAGAATGGGATAATTAAAGAAATAGGTGCTTCTCTAAAGGTAAAGGATCCGGACCGTGAAATTGTTCTGAAAGACCTGCACGTTTCTGTAGGTTGGTTTGATAGCAGTGTAACGTTTGGAGAACCCGGTTATGAAGAAAGGGAAACTATAAAAAATGGCCTGGATACAGCTGCTCTTAGCGGGTTTACAGCCATCGCTTTAAATCCCTGTACCAACCCGGTCATAGATGATAACGGTACTGTTACATCAATTCTTTCCAAAGCCCAGGGTCATCCGGTTAATATGCATCCTATTGGTGCTCTTACCCGAAATTCCCAGGGAAAGGACCTTGCAGATCTTTACGATATGTCCCAGGCAGGAGCCATTGCTTTTGGAGATCACAAACAGGCGGTCATGAATTCAAATCTTTTGAAGCTCGCCCTTCAATATGTACAAAATTTTGGAGGCCTGGTACAATCCTTTCCGCAGGATAATAATATTGCCGGGAAAGGGGTTATTAATGAAGATGAGAACAGTACGCGTTTAGGTTTAAGGGGCATTGCGCCTTTAGCTGAAGAAATGCAAATCGCAAGGGACCTTTCTTTACTGGAGTATACCGGGGGAAAATTACACATTCCAACTATTTCCACATCCGGCGCTGTGAAACTTATTAAAGAAGCCAAAAAGAAAGGCCTGGATGTTTCCTGCAGTGTTGCAATTCATAATCTCATATTTTCTGATGATGTGTTGATGGAATTTGATACTAATGCGAAGGTCCTGCCTCCACTGCGTAATAAAAAGACCTTGAAAAAGCTGCAGGCGGGTTTAAAAGAAGGAACTATAGATATGGTTACTACAGATCATACTCCTATAGATATTGAACATAAAAAAGTTGAATTTGAACAGGCCTTATATGGTACAATTGGCCTGGAATCGGCTTTTGGGGCTCTGTTGAATATAACATCCCTGGAGGAAACCATAGACTATCTTACCCGGGGGAGAAGCCGCTTTGGCCTTCCGGTTCCGGAAATAGCCAAAGGTGAGAAGGCAAACCTTAGTTTATTCACACCAAAAGGAAAACAAATATTTACACAGGAAAATATATTTTCCAGTTCGCGGAACAGTCTGTTTTTGGAACACGAATTAACAGGGAAGGTCTACGGGATAATATCAGGAAATAACATTCTAATAAAGGAGTGAGTTTATTAATTAATCAAGGAACCTATGAACAATACAGTTGAAGCAGGAAAAACTGCCGCCATTGTTGCCTACCTCACAATAATAGGAACAATTATCGCCTATTTCATGAACAATGACACCAAAAACCCATTTGCAGCATTTCATATACGCCAGGCACTGGGCATACATATAACCTTTTATCTTCTTGGGGCATTTGTAAGCATTTTTGACAGCTGGTTGATATCCTATCCATTTTATATTTTTATTATTATTTTATTTGGGTATGGCTTGTTTACAGCTATTCAGGGAGAAACAAAAGAAGTTCCGCTATTGGGGAATTATTATCAAAAATGGTTTAGTACAATTCAGTAATGACATCAAAAGATCTTTGTTTACATCATCTTATAAGAGAGCCAAAAGAAAAAAAAGAAAAATCCCCTGTTTTGATCATGCTTCATGGTTATGGCAGTGATGCCAATGACCTGTTTTCTTTCGCCTCTGAACTACCCGAAGAATTATTCATAATTTCTGCGCAGGCGCCTTACCCCCTACCACCTTATGGCAATGCATGGTATGCTATAAATTTTGATTCAGTGCAGGGAAAGTTCAGCGATGATTTCCAGGCCATTGAATCCCGTAATAAGATCGTACGATTTATTGACGAGGTTGTGGAAAATTATCCTGTAGATCCCGGGAATGTTACACTTCTGGGTTTCAGCCAGGGTACTATATTAAGTTACGCAGTGGCCCTTAGCTATCCTGAAAGGATTAAGAATGTTATTGCTTTAAGCGGTTATATTAACCTTGACATTCTGGAGAAAGGCTACCGGAATAACGATTTCTCTAAACTTGGCATTTATGCCTCACATGGGTCACAAGACCAGGTGATCCCTGTATCCTGGGCGAGAAGAAATCCTGAAATTTTGAAAAGCCTGGCTATTGAGCACACCTATTCTGAATTTCCCGTTGGCCATGGCGTTGCCCCACAAAATTTAATGGAGTTAAAAAACTGGCTAAAAAAGAGGCTTTAATTTACCGGATAAAGAAAAGAACTTTCAGTATTCAACTTGAGGTTTTTGTTTTCGTCGATTTCATAAGATATAAACAACTCTCCCCAATAGGTACCATCAGTAAAATCAGCGATGATCCATTTGTGGTTAAGAACCTTTACCTTGTTAATGCGCATTACCCCTTCCATACCGGCAAAGGGTACCAATTCATTATCTTCACCGGCGGTATTACGACCTATTAATTCATCTTCAAGGCTGCGCTCAAGTTGGACAGGATCTATACCCTGATCTTCAAAATAAGAGATGGCTTCTCCATTTTGGGCAAGGGAAAAATATTTTAACCCTGCATTTTCCGTTAATAATTCTCTATTGGATGTATCTGCCTTTTCAAGCTGGCTTTCCAGGTTCTCAATATAGGAGTCTTTTGAATCCAGAATTTTTTTATCATTCACGTATATAAAAATCGTGAACATAAGGGTAAAGATAAAAAGGTATAAAAAGATCTTGCTGCGCATTAAATAGTTATTTTAAGATTATCGTAGGCCAAAAAAACATTTTCGGGTAAACTTTGTTGTACTTCTTCATGAAAACCCATAACATGGCTTATATGGGTGAGATAAGCCCTTTCAGGCTTAAGGTCTTCTATGAACTCCAAGGCATCTCCAAGGCAAAAATGGGAATGATGGGGCTCCTGTCTTAAAGCATTTACCACCAGAACTTTTACTCCCCTTAATTTTTCAATTTCTTCCTTTTCAATGGTCTTTACATCTGTGAGGTAGGCAAAATCTCCAAACCTGAAGCCAAAGACCTGCACCCTGTTATGCATCACATTAACAGGGACTATCGTCAAAGATTTGAAGTTAAAGGGCTCATTGATAATTTCCTGTATGGATACACTTGGCGCGCCGGGATATTTATTTTCAGTTTCAAAAATATATTCAAAACGTTTTTTAAGGGAATTTAAAACACGTTTATGGGCAAACACAGGAATATCCCCCTGGCGAAAGAAAAATGGCCTGATATCATCCAGCCCGGCAGTATGGTCATTATGTTCATGGGTGTAGAGAATGGCATCTATATGATCAATCCCATGGGTAAGCATTTGGGATCGAAAATCGGGCCCGCAGTCAACCAAAATTGAATAACCTTCCCAATTAACAAGAACGGAGACCCTAAGACGTTTATCTCGGGGATCATTGCTTAAACATACAGGATGTTTACTTCCTATAACCGGGATCCCCTGGGAGGTTCCCGTACCTAAAAATATAACTTCCAAGCCTGTTATTTTTATTACAAAAGTAGGTATAATTTTTTTCTATGGACCGCCATTTTAGTACCTTTGTCCTACTTAACTTTTGGACTTAAAGTATAAAATTATGCCCATCACCATAATGGGGGACAGAGAATTCGAAAATGTTCCCTCTATAAAAAGTAAAGCACTTCGCATAAATCTCAATGAAAATATTTACGGGACCTTCTCTGAAATTGGGGCAGGACAGGAAACCGTGAGGAATTTCTTTAGAGCGGGCGGTGCTTCAGGAACCATAGCAAAAGCTATGAGTGCCTATGACAAGGATTTTAGTGATGCTATTTATGGCATAGAAGAGGACAAACGCTATGTGACAGAGGCAAGATTAAAAAAAATGCTTTCTCATGAGATCAATCTTATTGAGGAACGTATTACCCGTGACAAACATCCCAATAAACTATTTTTTAGCTACGCGAATACGGTGGCTACCATAGATTTTGCCAAACAATACAAAGGACACGGGTGGATAGGAATACGCTACCAGGTGGATCCTAAAGAAGATTACAATGAAATAAGCCTGCATATTCGTTTTCATGAAAACGATGCCAGATTGCAACAAAATACGCTGGGTATTTTAGGTGTGAATTTGATCTACGGGGCTTATTATAAATATGACAATCCCAAGAAATTACTGCGCTATTTATATGACCATATAGATAAGGACCAAATTGAGATTGACACCATAAACTTTTCGGGTCCCCGTTTCCAGCAGGTTGATAACAGACTTATGAGCCTTCAGCTTGTTAAGAACGGAATGACAGATGCCGTAATGTTTGCACCAGATGGTAATAACATTCTACCGGCAAAGATCCTTTATAAAAAGAATATCCTGGCACTTCGGGGAAGTTTTCGCCCTGTTACCAAGGTGAACATGGATATGTACAAACGTTCCCTTGAATTATTTCTGAAAGAGAAAAAGGTTTCAGAAGAAAATACGGAAGTTATTTTTGAGATCACCTTATCCAATTTGAGGGCTGAAGGTGAGATTGATGAACGCGATTTTATGGACAGGGCAGAATTATTGTGTTCTCTTGGCCAAACAGTTATGATCTCCAATTTTCAGGAATATTATAAAGTGGTTGAATATTTCTCCAGGTATACCAAGGAAAGAATGGGTCTTGCCATGGGAGTAAACAACCTGGTTGATATATTTGATGAGCAGTATTACCGCCATTTAAGCGGTGGTATTCTGGAAGCTTTTGGAAAATTATTCTTTAAGGACCTTAAAGTATATTTATATCCATTCAAAGATCCTGAAACAGGCGAACTTATTACAAGTGATAACCTTAAGGTACATCCTAGAATGAAAGAACTTTACAAGTTCTTTAAATACAATGGAAAGGTTGTAGATATCACCAATTATGATCCTAAAATTTTAAGTATTTTCTCCAGGGAAGTATTGCAAATGATCAATGAAGGAAAAACCGGATGGGAAGAAATGCTACCTGAACGCACTACTGCAATGATCAAGAATCACCACCTTTTTGGCTATAAAGAAAAGGTAGAGCAAAAGGCTTAATAAAACATTAATGACATAAAAAAAGCGGTTTAAAAATTTAAACCGCTTTTTTTTTACGCTATCCTTTTTATTTTGGCTCCAATTGCTCTTAGCCTTTCATCAATATTTTCATACCCCCTGTCAATCTGCTCAATATTATGAATAGTAGAAGTTCCCTGGGCTGACATTGCCGCAATTAAAAGGGACACCCCGGCCCTGATATCAGGTGATGTCATGGTGGTAGCCCTTAAGCTCGATTTAAAATCATGGCCTATAACGGTAGCCCTGTGGGGATCGCATAAAATGATCTTGGCACCCATATCTATTAACTTGTCTACAAAGAAAAGGCGGCTCTCAAACATCTTTTGATGTATCAATACGCTTCCTCTGGCCTGTGTTGCCACAACCAGGAGTATGCTTAAAAGATCTGGTGTGAAACCCGGCCAGGGAGCATCGCTAATGCTCATTATAGAACCATCTATGAAGTTTTGTACCTCATACCCATCCTTATGAGCGGGAATAAAAATATCATCTCCTCGACGTTCTATCGTAATTCCAAGTTTTGCAAAGGTATTCGGAATGATCCCCAGGTTATCCCAGCTAACGTTCTTGATAGTGATCTCACTTTTGGTCATAGCCGCAAGCCCAATCCAGGAACCAATTTCGATCATATCCGGCAGGATGGTATGCTCACAACCTGTAAAGCTTTCAACACCTTCAATGTGAAGTAAATTGGAGCCTATGCCCTCAATTTTAGCTCCCATAGAGTTAAGCATTTTACATAACTGCTGCAGGTAGGGTTCACAGGCTGCATTGTAAATAGTAGTTTTGCCCTTTGCCCAAACAGCGGCCATTAAAATGTTTGCTGTTCCTGTAACAGAGGCCTCTTCAAGCAACATATAACTTCCGGTTAACCCGTTTGGTGCATCTACGCCATAAAATCTTTCCTCCTTGTTATACCTGAATTTGGCGCCAAGTTTAACAAAACCTTCAAAGTGGGTATCTAGCCTGCGGCGTCCTATTTTATCTCCTCCGGGCCTTGGAATATATCCTTTTCCAAAACGGCCTAAAAGGGGACCAACAATCATTATCGAACCTCTAAGCCCACTACCTTCGGTTTTGAATGCTTCACTTTCCAGATATTCAAGGTTAATCTCATCACTTTGGAAGCTATAACTCCCCTTCTTCAATTTTTCAACTTTTACCCCCAGGTTTTTCAAGAGAGTAATTAATTTATTTACATCAATAATATCTGGAATATTATTAATAATAACTTTCTCAGAAGTTAAAAGTACCGCACAAAGAATTTGAAGGGTTTCGTTTTTCGCTCCTTGTGGCTGAATACTGCCACTAAGGGCATGCCCTCCTTCAATTTGAAAAATTCCCATGTAATAAAGTTTTAATGACGTTTACGTCCGCGTGGATTTCGGTTCGTTTTTTTTGCAGGAGGTGCACTGCTTTTGAATTTTTTATTCCCTCTTAAAAGGTTGGCAGCTTCGCTAAGGTCCTCTTCCTTATTTTTAAGGTTTATGGTACCTCCGCTTAATTCTCTAAGATGTTCAAATATAATTTCATCTTCTACTGTTTCACGGTTCCAGTTGAGATAAGATTTTTTCATATGATTGGCAATAGAGTAGATAAGCGCCTCTTTAAGATCGCCTTCTTCCATTTTTACCGCCTCATCTATCATTCTCTTTATATTGTTGCCGTAGAACCTGTATTTTGGGAAATTTTGTGGATAACCCATTGGATCGGGCCTTTCTTCCAGAAGTTCCCTGGAAGGTTTCGGGAAAGGGGAATCAACATCCAGTTTAAAATCACTTATTATAAATAATTGATCCCATAATTTATGTTGAAAATCTGGCACATCGCGTAAATGAGGATTCATATTTCCCATTACGGCTATAATAGACTTGGCAACCTTATTACGTTCAGCCTCATCTTCTATGGCCACAGCATGTTCCACCATTTTTTGCAGATGCCTTCCGTACTCCGGAATAATTAACTTACTCCTTTCAGAGTTATATTCTAATTCGTATGTCAAAATTGAAATTTAAGGTGATAATTAAACTGGTAGAAATTATAATGCTGCAAAATACTAAATATTATTCAACCCGCGTAAAAATTTAAACACTTAACCCGGGGGGAGTTTTCCTTTTATAAAGAGATAACACCTTCCACCTTATCTCCAACTTTCCGGTACTTTTCAATTACCGCGTCTGGATTTTTCATACGCACATTTACAGATACGCTGGTATAATTCCCGTTTTTAGACTGTCGGGTCTTTATCACCGCGCCCATATTATCAAAAATATGGTGAATCATCGTGATCTTCTCTGCTTCAGTAGGAACAATGAATTTATATAAATACTCAGATGGCCACAGGGAGGTGTCATGCAACTGCGATTTTAATTTCTTATAGAATTCTTCGGGGTCTCTTGCTGGTTCCATAATTTTTCACTTTCATTTGAGTGCAAATATACAAGGAATGTTCCATTTTTTTTATCAGATACAAATCCCGAAATTTGCAACGTGCAAAATAAAAGAATTGTAATTACCGGCGGGCCCGGTACCGGAAAATCATCAGTTATAAATCATCTGGAACGATTGGGCTATAATTGCCTTCATGAGGTTTCCCGTGAAATAACGGCTGCAGCCCAAAAGGAGGGCATTGACCAATTGTTCCTGGAAAAACCTATATTATTTAGTGAAAAATTGATGGAAGCCCGTGTTAGGCAACATGAGACTGCGTCCCTTCTTAAGGATAAGCCGGTGTTTATTGACAGGGGCATCCCCGATGTGGTAGCATATATGGATTACTTCGGAACATTGTATCCTGAAAAATTCAGCCATGCCTGCAACACCTATTCCTATGATCTTGTTTTTTTATTGCCTCCCTGGGAGGAGATCTACGAAAGGGATAATGAGCGCTATGAAAGTTTTGAACAGGCCTTACTTATCTATGATTATTTAAAAAAAACGTATATTACTTATGGGTACATCCCAATTGATGTTCCCAAACATACCATTGAGCACCGCTGTGAGTTTATTTTAAATAATCTCCATGTCTAAAATTGCAGGAAGCCAAACACATATTACAAAAATACTGGGGCCATCAAAGTTTTAGGCCGCTCCAGCAGGAAATAATTACGGGCGCTGTAAATAACAGCGATGTCCTGGCTTTACTTCCTACCGGCGGAGGGAAATCCCTGTGCTTTCAAATTCCTCCCCTGCTTAAGGAGGGAATTTGCATTGTAGTCTCTCCATTGGTGGCTTTAATGGAAGACCAGGTTCAAACCCTTCAAAAAAAGGACATCAAGGCTCTGGCGATCCCGGGAGGAATTTCTTTTGGAGATCTTGACACCTTGCTGGATAATTGTATTTATGGCAATTATAAATTTTTATATCTCTCGCCGGAGCGGCTGCAACAGGAGCTTGTACAACAACGTATTAAGCAAATGAATGTAAACCTTATCGCCATTGATGAGGCTCACTGTATCTCTCAATGGGGCCATGATTTTCGTCCCGCATATCTAACTATACCGGTTTTACGGGAACTTCATCCCGAGGTACCGGTCATGGCGCTCACAGCCTCTGCTACCAAGGAAGTGGTAAAGGATATCTGCCTGCAATTAAAGCTACGCGATCCACTTATTTTTAAAGATTCCCTTGAAAGGAAAAATCTTGCATTCAAGGTGTTATTTGCTGAAGACAAAATATACAGGCTTCGCCAAACCCTGCAAAGCAAAGAGGAATCGGCCATAGTTTATGTTAGAAGCCGCAATGCAACTATTGATATTGCGCGCGAACTTGAGCATTATGGGTATAGTACCGCTGCATTTCACGGCGGAATGACGGCGAAGGAAAAATCTAAAAAGCTTGAAAAATGGCTTCGGGAAGAAGTGAAGATCATGGTTGCCACCAATGCTTTTGGAATGGGGATAGACAAGGCCAACGTAAGGCACGTAATTCATCTTAATCTACCCGAAAGTATAGAGAGTTATTTCCAGGAGGCCGGGAGGGCGGGAAGAGATCTCGAACCTGCTACTGCTACTATTATAACAAATAATAGCGACCTTCCATTATTGAGGAACCAATTTTTAAAAACCATTCCAGACCTTGAATTTACCATACTGGTGTATAAGAAATTGTGTTCCTACTTCCTCATTGCATACGGGGAAGGACAGGATATTACCTATGACTTCAATTTTTCCCATTTTTGTACCCACTACCAGTTACATTCTGAAAAAACATATAACACCCTGCAATTGCTTGACAGGATAAGCCTTATTAAACTCACGCAGCAGTTCAGGAAAAAAATCTACGTTCAGTTCGTTATTTCCAACCGGCTATTATTTTCCTATATTGATGAAAATGTGTCTTATGACCCTGTTATAAAGGCTATTTTAAGAACCTATGGAGGAATATTTGAAAATAAATTGCCGGTAAATCCCAATTTAATTGCAAAAAAAGCCGGCCTGGGAGAAATGATAGTAATTGAAACCCTCAAAAAACTTTACCGTGATAAGATCATAGATTTCGAATACCAGGAAAATGATGCTTCCATCACCTTTCTGGCACCCCGCGAGGACGAGCAGAGCATTTACCCTTTTTCTGAATATATTAAAAACCAGGCAAAAAATAAAATTGAAAAAATTAATGCTTTGCTGGACTATGTTGCAAATGATAAGATTTGCCGTAGCAGGCAGCTGTTACATTATTTTGGTGAAAAAGATCCTGAAGATTGTGGCATTTGCTCGGTGTGTCAATCTACAGACAAATACATTAAAAAAGAAACCATTAAGCGCATTTATCTTGAAATAATAAAGGAACTGGAAACGGGAGAAAAAAGTTCCCGTGACCTTGTGGCACGTATCCCTTTTCCCGAAGCCGGAGTTATTAAAGTATTGCAATTATTGCTGGAAAAAGATATTATCGCCCTTACCAGTGGCAATAATTATAAATTAAAACACATATGAGAGATTTGAGAATAGTATTCATGGGAACTCCCGAATTTGCCGTAAGTATTCTAAAGGAGATACTGGTTGCAGGATATACCGTTGCAGGTGTTATCACCGCGCCGGATAAACCCGCAGGCCGTGGGAGAAAACTCCATGAAAGCGCCGTTAAGACTTTCGCTGTTTCGAAAGACCTTCCGGTTTTGCAACCCACCAACTTAAAATCACCGGAATTCCTGGAGGATTTGAAATCATTAAATCCCAATATCCAGGTAGTAGTGGCTTTTCGAATGTTGCCTGAAACGGTTTGGAATTTACCAGAATTTGGAACATTTAACCTGCATGCTTCCCTTCTACCCCAATACCGCGGAGCAGCCCCCATAAACTGGGCAATTATTAACGGAGAAGAAATTACGGGGGTGTCTACTTTTTTCCTGGATGAAAAAATTGATACAGGTGCCACGATCCTGCAACAGAGTGTTGAAATTGATAAAGATGAAAATGCCGGGTCCTTACATGATAAATTAATGCATACCGGTGCAAAACTGGTTTTGGATACCCTGGAATTAATTAAGGAAAATAAAGCCGTTCCTGAGAAACAACAGGAATCTACATCTTTAAAGGATGCTCCTAAACTCACTAAAGAAAATACACGAATTAACTGGAATAATCCTATTGATGAGATCTACAACCTTATAAGGGGACTTAGCCCCTATCCTACAGCCTGGACCGAGCTTATTAATAATGGTGAGACGCTCCCAATTAAAATTTATGAGGCCAAAAAATACCCTGAAGATCATGAACTCCGGATAGGTGATGTGGTGGTAAAAAACAAGGAATTGCTGGTTGCTGTAAAAAATGGATATATACAACTTCTGGAAATCCAGATCCCCGGAAAACGAAAAATGAAGACCAGGGATCTTTTAAATGGCTATCAATTTGAAAACCATGCCAAAGTTCTCTAAAGCCTTGTCAGCACTGAAAGGGACAAATTTTGGAATAAATCAACCAGAGTTATTAACAAAATACGTGAGTTATTAACAAATAGCCGCATTTCCCTTGATATTACTTGCACGGCTGAGAAATCCACATAAATTTGTAAAGCAAATTAACGATATGTTTAACCAACAATTATTAAAATTTAAATTATGAACAAAACGGATTTAATCGATGCAATGGCAGAGAATGCTGGAATTTCAAAAGCCGCAGCAAAAAAAGCATTAGAATCATTCTTGGAAAATGTAGAGAAATCTCTTAAAAAAGGTGATCGCGTTTCTTTAGTAGGTTTTGGATCATGGTCAGTTTCTAAAAGAGCTGCTCGTGAAGGAAGAAACCCACAAACCGGAAAAACTATTAAAATCGCTGCAAAAAATGTAGTGAAATTTAAAGCGGGTGCAGATCTACAGAAATCTGTAAACTAACCATTTACAATTTTTAAATTATTAAACCCTCCAATTTGGAGGGTTTTTTTATATAATTTTTTTATAAATTATTTGAAATGGTTAAATAAATCTTTAGATTTAATTAAAGAACTCAACTATGATAGCTTTAAAACCAGCCAAAGGCCTCCTTCTGGTGGCCGAACCATCTATTATTGGTGATGCTTCTTTTAACCGCTCTGTTGTCCTACTGGCAGAACATTCTGAAACCGGCTCGATAGGATTTATCCTGAACAAGGTTTTGGATTTTACGTTAAAAGAGCTCATCCCGGAAATGAATAAAAACTTTAAGATCTATAATGGCGGTCCCGTAGAGCAGGACAACCTGTATTTTATTCATAAAGTGCCGGATCTAATTCCTGAAAGTATTGAAATTGCCAACGGTATTTACTGGGGCGGTAATTTTGAGGTAGTGAAGGAGTTGATTCTTAATGGCCTTATAACCGAAAAACAAATTCGGTTTTTCCTTGGTTACTCTGGATGGGATGCCACACAATTAAAAGAGGAACTGGATTCCAACGCATGGATCATTACCGCACACCAGGATGCTAAAGATATTATTGAAAAGAACTATCGTTCCTTCTGGAAAGATAAAATGAGAGAACTTGGAGGAGACTATATGTTGTGGTCCAATGCTCCGGAGAATCCCAGTTATAATTAAGCCAGTCTGGCCTTTACGTTAAGCTTCGAGAGAAGATCCTTTGCAACCTCCCCCCTATATTCTTTTTTCCGATACCTGGTTACCGGCTGGATCCCAACTATTACATTGGTTATAAATAATTCATCGGCCTTTTGCAGTTCAAATGGGGAGATGGCGGCTTCCTCTAATATATAGTGGTCCATTGTTTTAATAATGGATATTAGTTGCTTCCTTATAATGCCATTCAAGGCGCCATCTGTGAGCGGGGGGGTTTTGATCACATTATCCTTCACCAGAAAAATATTTCCGTTTAAAGCCTCTACAACCATTTTATTTTCATTGAGGAGCAAACAGTTATTGTAATCGTTTTCCTTGGCATAAATGCTACCCAAAACATTTACAGCCCTGTTATTTGTTTTAATAGATGAAAGAAGGCCGCTGTTTATATAATGATCTTTAAAAAGTTCAATTTCATAGGTTCCCGTGTCCAGAAGGTAAAAGGGATTGTTTAGTAACGAAGTTTCAATAATATATTCTATGTCCAGGGTTTCCGGGGTATAAAAACCGCCCTCCTGCCTGTAGACAGTAAACCTTATTCTAACCGGGGTGGCCTCCTGCCCATTTCGTTTTATGAGATCGAGGATCTCCTTTTCCAGAAATTCAGGAGAAAAAGAGGATGGGATTTCCATTCTCATAATTCGCATGGAGGCCATTAGCCTGAAATAATGATCTTCCCAAAAAATGATCTTTGTATTGATGACCCTTATTGTTTCGAATAATGCATCTCCATAGGCTAGGCCCCTATTCCCAATTGAGATTACTGCATCTTCCCTTTCTACAAGCTCTCCATTAATATTTACCATAAAAAAACCCCGTTTTTGTTTAGAAACGGGGCAAAGGTACTATTTAAATAAAGATTTTTTATACAGATCCCAATACCGATTTAAGATCTGAGATCATATTATCCCATAACATTTTTCCTTCATTCACTTCATCTTCTTCAGCAAAATCTGTGATCATAATAGAAACATCTTTTGTGATCTCATCCACCTGTATCCTTATTTCAAAATAATAAGAGGTATCCTCATCTGCCATCCAGCGAAATTTAATGCGTTCGCCATTTTTTTTACTTAAAAGTTTTGCTTTTTCTTCAGATCCGTCCCATATAAAAGTAAAAAGTTCCCCCCGGGAATTAACATTATCTGCATACCATTCACTTAAACCTGAAGGGGTTGAAATATATTGATATAATAACGATGGAGATGCCTGTATAGGGAACTCCATTTCGTACTTAACTTTATCTTCCATGCTTTGTCCGTTAGATTTCGGGCAATATAAATATTAATTGTTAACATAAAAAGAAAACAAAATAAATAATTCGCAAAATATTGTTTGTGTCAACTCAAATAGTTTTTATATTTGCACCCGCTAAGAGGGAGGACAGGCAATTATAAGCCATTGATATTCCTGAAAAGCAGGAAAAAATGGCGAGGTAGCTCAGTTGGTTAGAGCGTCGGATTCATAACCCGGAGGTCACGAGTTCAAATCTCGTTCTCGCTACAAGTAAACAAAGGCTTTCGAGGAATCGGGAGCCTTTTGTTTTTTCATCTAGTACAGAATAAGTACAGAATGTTTTATTTTCAAATTTATAATTTTGGATGTCATTATTTACTAAGTTTTGGAAGCAGATAATATTTCTAAAAAATCCACTGGCAAAAAAAGGACGCCACAGATCTTAGCAGATTAAAAATTCATTTTAATTTCACCAACAGCTCAGGTTGTATTGGTTTTTTGAAATATTTTGCGCAGGATGGATCCCAACACATTTATTTTATCAAGCATGATTGTTGGGGATTAAGCAAAGATTTATTTAATCTAAACAGGAAGAATTCCATATTTTTACACCTCTGAACTGACTTCTGAAGGCTTTTATTTTAGCATTAATAGATTCTGCTGATTCGTTTGTACTTCTGTTTTTTAAAATAGTTTAAGATAGACCTGTAGGTTAATTGGATCGAGTTAGCAACTGTATTAAAAGTTTTAAATCCAGATTCTTCAACCTGTTTATACCGGTGAGCAAGTTTGGTAAAGGCTATTTTAACTTCGGTAGTTTCATTAAATATTTTTCCTTCTTCAATCTAGAAGCTTCCTTCCATAATTAGCTTTCTTTATAAGTGTTATTGGTGGCGCAATATTTCCAACCAGTACAAGACCACTTGCTGATTCAACATTCACTTAAATTTATTCTTCTCACTGATTTTCACATTATATTATCAACAATAATAATTTTTTTATTAAAATTTTTATAAAGCCATAAAAGCTAATGAATTATCCATAAAATTGAATTCTGATAAAGGGTTTAATGTTATAATTTTAAAATTGAAATGAGAAAGAATGAAAAAGAAATAATGGACGGGTACGTAGTGGATATTATTTGTCTTCGGCGTATTTCACCATCGCAATATACTAAACAAGCAAGTGAGCATTCCACCGCCTGCGCTTTGATGGGCCATTGCGTAGAAAGCGGTTATGGATTAATAGGGGAAAATAACGAGCTAAAACTGCTTGATCCAAAAGCTACCCCCCGGATTGTTGCCCTCTTAAAAAAAACCGACAAGGATAAAGGTGTAATCCTTCGAGTGGAGCGGGAAGAAAATGACAAAGAAATGACAACCACTAAGGTCTCGTTTGCTTAACCTCAAAACAGTTGATCTATATGAAAGAAAAAAAGTCTAATCAGAAAGAGTATAGGGAAGCAGAGGAGCGTAAACCTCCTTCCGCCAAAGTCATACATGATGCTATCTTTAAAGAAGCAATCTCAGAACTTTCCCGTTCATCCTCGGCATTGTTCTGGTCAGGACTTGCAGCCGGTTTGTCTATGGGTTTTTCAATGATTTCAGAAGGTCTGTTAAAGGCATATTTACCTGATGCCGATTGGAGCTTCTTGGTTTCTAACCTCGGCTACAGCGTAGGCTTTATTATTGTGATTATGGGAAAACAGCAGTTGTTTACAGAAAATACTCTAACACCAATATTACCACTTCTGGAAAAAAAAAGCTATAGTATGCTTTTGAACGTCCTACGCCTATGGGGAATTGTCCTTGTTGCTAATCTGGTAGGAGCTGCTGTTGTTGCTTATGTGGCTGCCCATACAGAGGTTTTTGACCCCCACGTACAAAAGGCCTTTGCAGAAATTGGAAGTACTGCAATGGAGCCTGCGTTTGAAACGACTTTGCTACGGGGTATATTTGCCGGATGGCTCATCGCATTGATCGTTTGGCTTATACCATACGAGAAAACTACAGGTTTGTGGGTTATAATGATTTTATCGTATATTATTGGAATCGGACACTTTAGTCATGTAATAGCAGGCTCTGTGGAAACTTTCACTCTTGCTTTCATGAACCAGGCAGGATGGTGGTCCGTCCTCGGCAACTATACACTACCTGCCCTTATCGGAAACATTATAGGGGGAGTAATGATTGTGGCAGGAATTAATCACGCTCAGGTGAAAGCAGATAATTAACAATTTCACTCCTGGCAAACTATGAGGATTACTGCTCTTAAAATTTATGGTACAGAAAGTCATCCTGAAAAATTACTTCCAAAGATGAAAATTAGATTTAACACAATTTTTATATAATTAAATTTTCAGGCTATTTAATTTGCAAAAGTCTTCAATACCCAATCAAATTAATCTTAAATCAAAAATAATTTCTAACCAAACAATATAAAAAAATGGAAAACAATCAAAACCACAAAAAGGCTTACCTAAAATTTTTTTTAATGATTGCTACATCAATGATTGCTATGTTCTTTCTGATGTATACGAATTCTTACCAAATTATAGATCATTTTTGGTTTAGTGAAACCCGGTTGTTTATGACAATGATCATGGGAGGAGCAATGATCATTATTATGTTATTGTATATGCTCAACATGTACAAAAACAGGAAAGCTAATATGCTCACTCTTGCTTTTGGAGTCATATTAATAGGTGGGGCGATATGGCTGGTACGAAGCCAGGTAACCGTTTCGGATACAGATTATATGGAAGGCATGATACCTCATCATTCCATCGCAATTTTAACCAGCGAACGTTCTCAAATAGAAGATGTTAGGGTAAGAGAACTGGCAGATGAAATCATTAAGGCGCAGCGTAGGGAGATTATGGAAATGCAATGGCTGATAAATGACATAAGAGAGAACGGCATAGTAGAAACAGAGGAAGAAAAAAGGGAACGCCCGGTTCCAGATTTTGAAGGTACGCTCGAGAAGGAGACCATAGATTTAGAGGAATAACAATCCTGGAGTTAAATTGGCGATACTTCTAAAATCCGTGCATAACTTTAGATGAAACGCTCCGGCTCCTGATGGGTCGAAGAGGTGACTAATGTTCAAAAACAATATTTTGTGAAAATAGCCAATGTATTATTTGCAGTAATTTTTCTTGTTTCTGCCTTTGTACAACACAACGATCCGGATCCACTTTTATGGATGTCTATTTACGGATATGGAGCGCTAGTCTGCATGCTGGCTATTTTCGGGAAGGATAGTAGGGTTTTGCATTATGCAGGTCTGGTCGTTTTCATTTTTTACGCTATTTACTTATTCTTTGCTCCCAATGGCGTCTACACCTGGTTCAGCTTGCATTCTGCGGAAAATATCACCGGTTCCATGTCTGATGATAAGCCCTGGATAGAAAACACCAGGGAATTTTTCGGACTGCTCATCCTAAGTTTTGCACATATTCTCAACCTGCTTTTTCGAAAGTCACTTAGAAATAAAAGAACACAGATTGTTGACAAATGAATAAAGAAATATACTTAGGAATTCTTTTCAGTCTTTTTACCTTCCTTTTAAACGCACAGGAATTTGGCACTTTGCAAGGAAGAGTGATTTCAGATTCTTCTGAGCCAGTGGCAAATTCTGAAGTAAGGTTATTGAACACTTCTTTTCAAACCCGTACTGGAGTCGATGGATATTTCTCCTTTCAGGAAGTACCCTATGGCTCATATGTAATGAGTATTCAAAAGTCAGGGTTTTCAGAAACTATACGAAATATTACCGTCGATTCAGAAATAGCTGAACTTGAAGTGATTTTAAGTTCCGAAGGGGAACGCCTAAGGGAAGTGGTTGTAACTGCTCAAAAACGAGAGGAAATTATTCAGAAGATTCCCCTTAGTATTACAAGTCTTTCTGCTGAGAATATAGAACAGAGCCAGATCCAGAATGTGAATGATCTTACAGCAATTTCCCCTAACCTCTACGCCAGTGATCCGGGCGATCGCAGAACAGTAACTTCTATAAGAGGGATCGTAACCACTTCTTACGATCCTGCCATTGCCACTTATATTGACGGTGTAAACCAGTATAACCTCGACACCTATATTACCCAGCTTTTCGACATTGAAAGAATTGAAGTTTTACGGGGACCACAAGGAACTCTTTACGGAAGAAATGCTATGGGTGGGGTTATCAATATCATAACTAAAAAACCTGAAGATGAAATGACTGTTTTTGGAGAGGCCACAGTGGGCAACTATAATCAACAGCGCTATATGGCAGGATTTAGGACTCCTTTAGGAGAAAAATTCTTTTTTGGAGCGGCCGCCCTTTATGAGGAAAGAGATGGATTCTATACCAATGAGTTCACCGGTTCGAGCTATGATGAACAATATAATTTCTCAGGAAATTACTACCTGAAGTACCTCTTTAGCTCCACCTGGGATGCAACTGTAAATATTAAACATTTTACCGCTGAAAATAAAGGAGCTTTTCCTTTAAACGTTGGAATGGAGGCTGCTTTTGAAGATCCCTTTACTTTAAATCAAAATGAGATCTCCACCATGAAGGACAATACTTTCAATACTTCTTTGGTGATTGATCATAAAGGAAAAAACCTAAATTTTAGTTCTCAAACCGCTTATCAACAGAATTACAGGTATTATGAAACTCCCATTGATGCAGATTTTTCTCCTCTGGATGCTCTGTCGATTATTAATGACTATGGAAAAGACTGGAATACAGTAAAAGTGGCTACACAGGAATTCCGATTCTCCTCTCCCAGCAGATCGGACAAAAACCTGGAATGGACTGCAGGAACTTATATGTTCTACCAGGAAAGCCCGGTAAAGCAAGCTACCCATTTTGGTGAAGATGCCGCCCTTGTGGGATCGGAGCAAACAAACTACTCGCTTATCAATACCACCGAATCAACAGGTAAAGGAATTGCCTTTTTTGGGCAGCTAAATTATCAGCTTACTGATAAAATTGGGGTCATCGCTGGATTGCGATACGATAATGAATACAAGAAGCAGTCTGTGCTTGGAGAATACCAGCTGGATTCTGATACCGAACCACAATTTGAATATCAACCTGACTCTACGGCCACTGCAAATTTCAATGCTTTCTCTCCAAAAATCGGCTTAACTTATGATCTTTCAGAAGAAAACCTCATCTTCCTTACCTACAGCCGTGGGTTCCGGGCCGGCGGACTTACTCCTCTGAGTTCCGACCCTTCCCAGCCACCTTTATTTAAATATCAACCAGAGTTCAGTAACAATTATGAATTAGGTACAAAAAATTCCTTTTTGGAGAATAAGCTGCTTGTGAATGCAACTCTATTTTATACGGAAGTGACAGACGTCCGGGTGCCAACGTTGGTATTGCCAGATGCAGTCATTGTTACCCGCAATACCGGAAGTCTTACCAGCAAAGGTTTTGAAGTAGAACTTCGTGCTTTGCTCACCCGTGGCCTTGAATTTAGTTATAACCTGGGCTTTACTGATGCGAGTTATGAATCACTCCTTATAGCTCAGGATGGAAACGAGGTAAACCTGCAGGAAAACAAACAAATCTATACACCCGAGGTAACTTCTATGTTCTCACTCCAATATAATTCAGATCTAGGATTTGGTAGTAACTGGAATTTCAGTGCCCGTGCAGAGTGGAAATACCTTGGAGAACAATATTTTGATCTTGCTAATAATCTAAGGCAGGAGCCATATAATTTATACAATGGAAACCTTGGATTTTCGTATAAAGATGTTGAACTAATGATATGGGGACGTAACATTTTTGACACCCGGTACATCAGTTATGGGTATAATTTTGGTGCAGTTCACCTCGGAAATCCTGCTACTATGGGAATGACTATCCTTTTAGAGATGTAATTGGAGAAGAACACTTAAAGTCATCACTATGGCCCTGCTATAGATTCAAGACTGATTCGGTACAAGAAATAATTGAAATATGAATAACTAAAAACCTCAAGTTATAAAGCGGGAAATCCATCAAGGAGATCCCGCTTTTAAAAAAGTTAACCGGACTCTAATGATTCAAATATGAATAAAGCAATGAGAATTATGAAAATGTTTCTTTAAGCGACACCCATTCTTTTTTAGAACTAGGTGCAAACAATTATTTTGGGGTCCTTGAAGATGAATGCATTTTAATTATTTTCCAATTACCGTCTGTCTTTTTTAGAACAGAGGTCGCTACACCTTTTTTCTTTATGGTTTTTGCCTCGCTGTTTTCGCTTGGTTTGGTGACAATTGTATAAATATAAGTTTCGGTGGTAAATGCATACGGGGCATCTACCTGCACGTCAATTTCATAATCTGAATATTCAAATTTACTGAAATGCCCCAATTCCGGACCTATATGATGTTCTATATAATTTGCATACGAACCTTCGACACCGCCGGATTCAAAAATATGAGAGTCCTTGGCAAATAATTCAAATGTACCTTCGGTAGTTAGATTCTGCATAGCGTTCTTGTAATTTTTCATTACGTTTTTTACAGCCTCCTTTTCTGTATCCATATTTTGGCTGTAGATTCGTCCGGTTGAAAAAAACACCAGAATTAGAATTGTTGATAGTTTTAATATTTTCATTAATTGGATTTTTAAAGGTTTTTAATAGTTAAGTTTTCAATTTTTATTTAATTTATAGGAAAAACCTGTATATTTGGGTTTGATAATCTTTGAGATATCGTATACAATAGTTTTCTAGGAACTATACCGGATGGATATAACGGATTTGCAACAATTGGATTAAGAATTAGACCGGAAAAACTTGTCGTTTATAATCATTCCATATCTTCATCGAGATTATTTTAATATTGTTTACAAATAAACAATTATTTTTAAAATTAGAAATTGCAAGGAGGTAATTTTCAAAATCTCTTTTACACCTTTATTTAATTTGTTTCAGATTTTAACAAAGCCAGAATCCAAACATAACCGGCTTAGCTTTTTCGATTATTATTAAATTATGTTCTCGCAAATTCATTTCCCCGAAACCATCTTAAAAACCTTTCCGGTGTTACCCACAGGGCCTTCCTCATCGGTTGTGAGTACAAACATTTCTCCTTCCTTGTTCTGACCGAAAGACAATAAATAATGGCCAATTGAAGTAGAATTGGTCTGAGCAATTTTCAACTCTTGAAAATCCCACATGCCGGTTTCTTTTGGAGTTGAAACGAACACTGCTCCCGCAGGTTTTCCATGATGCTGTGTCCAGGTACCAAAAATGTATTTCCCGTCCAAACTTTTAAGTTCATTACCCCTGTAAACATAACCTCCTATTACGACCAGTCCTTTGCCTCCATCCTCAAGGCCACCCTGTTTAAACTCGATGACGGGATCTATTAGAGGGTTGCCCATCTTATCTTTTTCAGGACATTCCTCCTTTTCTTTATCGTTGTTATAGGCATTGAAACAATGCGTTCCTTCCTTCACATTCCAGCCATAGTTCCCGCCTTTTGTAATCACACTTATTTCTTCCCAAAGTACCTGTCCCGCATCTCCCGCGATGAGATCGTTGTTTCCATTCATGTCAAAGGAAAACCGGTATGGATTTCTAAGCCCATAGGCATAGATCTCATCCATTCCATCTTTATCTACAAAAGGATTGTCATCAGGAATATCATAAGGAGCTTCTCCATCCACATCAATTCTCAGGATACTGCCCAGCAGGTTCTGCTCCACATCCTGTCCATTCCCACCGGCATTTTCCCCATACCAGTCGAGTACATGGCCCATATCGATATCGTTTGCTCCTCCTCCATCGCCAAGGGCAATGTAGAGGTAATTGTCGGGTCCGAAGGCTAAAGTCCCTGCATTGTGATTGTCCTGTGGCTGATCTACCTTGAGAATGATCTTTTCTGAACCTTTGTCAGCCATATTGGGGTTATCCGGAGAGACCCTGAATTCTGAAATGTGGCTGGTATGATCCCAGTTCTCGGGACCATCTTGACTAAGTGGTGCACTATAATAGACGAAAAACCTTCCGTTTTCCCTGTAATCTGGGTGAAAAGCAAGTCCTAACAAACCTCGTTCTTCATGGGCATCTTTTAATTCAACTATTTTATTTTTCAGATTTAAAAATGGCTCTTCCAAAAGCCCTTTTTGGGGAGTATGAATTCGGATCACCCCTACCTGGTCAACAATGAAATATCTTCCGGATTCATCGGGAGATTCAACAAATGCGACCGGTGAAACTAGATTTTCAGCTATTAATTGTGTGTCTACTTTTTCCTGCGAAAAAGTTGCGAAGGAAATAGTAAATAAGCAGGTTAAGAAGAGAAAAGATCTAATTTTCATAATGCTTTATCTTAGAGTGAATTAACTTATAATTAAACTAATAAAAAGGTACACAAAATGATTTACGAAGCTGGTTAATAGCCTGTTAAAAAGCTTCCTTTTACCACTGGAAACTCCTTTATTTCCTCAATCTCAAAACTATAGGAAGGAGGAACCAATATCTAGTTAATAGGAGCAAAGAAAAGTATCCCTTAATTAAACACTAAACTAATGTTATCATTTTCACAAACCTCTAGGATAAATGTTTCTAATGCTCCATAAAGCACCGGGATTTCCCCCTGTTACATTGTTCTCACCGGCAGTCTTTCACATCTGTTGAAATTATATTCTTTCTCTCATTTTCTTTCCTGATATCCAGAACCTTCTCTTAGGCTTACTGTGCGGTTAAAAATTAAATTATCCGACCTACTTTCTTTGTCTACAACAAAATAGCCGGTACGCAGGAACTGTAAATGCTCTCCTAATTCTACTTCTCTTACGGCTGGTTCAACAAAGGCATTTATTACCCGGAGGGATTCAGGATTAATGGACGTAGTGAAATGTATATCCGTATAAGGTGAAGTGGAAGTAAATAGATGTTCATACAACCGAACTTCTGCCGGAACTGAATGCATTACTGAAACCCAATGTAAAGTACCCTTTACCTTGCGGTTAGATTCAGTTGTGCCACTGCCACTCCGGCTTAAAGGGTCGTACGTACAGTATACTTCCAATATTTTATCCTGACTATCTTTGACTACTCCTTCTGCCCTTATAATATATCCTCCTTTTAATCTCACCTCCCGGCCCGGGGCTAAACCATAAAACTTACGGGAAGGATTTTCCTGACAATCATTTTCTTCAATATAAATTTCTCTCGAAAAAGGTGTTGCTCCTGTAAGAAAAGGAACTCTTGTATCTGAACCTGAATGGATTTGAAGATCCTCCTCTTTTCCTACTAAATAGTTTGTAATAACCAACTTTACCGGATTTAATACAGCCATTAACCTGGGGGCTATTTTGTTTAAATCTTATCTAACAAAAAACTCTAGTAAGGAAATTTCCGCAACCCCTTCCCGTTTTGTACCACCAGTTCCCTTTATAAAGTTTTTAATGGCAGCAGGAGTATAACCCCTCCTCCGCATTCCACTAAGGGTTGGCATTCGTGGATCATCCCAGGACGCCACTACTCCATTTTCTATGAGTTGCGCTAGTTTTCTTTTACTCAATATAGTATGACTTAAATTTAGCCGGGGGAATTCCCGTTGCTTCGGCTTTCTTACTCCTGTTGTCCCTGGGATTTTGTCTAAAAACCAATTGTACAATTCTCTATGAGGGGTGAATTCCAGAGTGGCAAATGAGTGACTTATTTTTTCAATAAAATCACACTGCCCATGCGCCCAATCATACATTGGATAAATTTTCCATGTAGAACCTGTCCGGTGGTGGTCCTTCTTTAGCATCCGGTACATTACCGGATCCCTCATTAGCATATTTTCAGCAGCCATATCAATTTTGGCTCTTAAAACAGGACTTCCCTCTAAAACTTCCCCATCTTTCATTTTACAGAATAGTTCAAGGTTTTCCTGAACTGTTCTTGTTCTGAATGGACTATTTGTTCCTGGTGTTGTTGGAGTTCCTTTTTGTTCTGCCATAATAGCAGAAGGTTGACTATCTACATAAGCATGGCCATTCTTTATTAAATCTACCGCCCAGACATAAAGCTGCTGAAAGTAATCAGATGCAAAAATTTCTTTTTACCAATGAAATCCGAGCCATTTAATATCTTTTTCAATGGAAAGGACGAATTCTTTTTCTTCACGTAATGGGTTGGTATCATCAAAACGTAAAAAAACTGGAGCATTATACTTCCTTCCAAGGCTGAAGTTTATAAATATGGATTTAGCATGGCCTATATGCAGATATCCGTTTGGTTCTGGCGGAAACCTGAATTTTAGCTCCCCAATTTGATATCCCCCCGTTAAATCTTCTTCAACTATCTTGGCTATAAAATTTTCTGGTACTTTTTTCATTTTTGAAAAAAATTTATGGAGTAAGGAGACCGAAGAACTGCTAAAAGTAAAAGAAGAGCAGGCTTGAAAATTTATTTCTACCTTTATTCCTCAGCAATCACATTGTTCCAGCTAAAGCCTTCACTTTTCAGTAAGCTTTTTAATATTCTTCTCCTCTCATTCAAATTTTTAGAATCAATTTCATTTATATAAGATGGTACATCCTGCTCATTTAACTGCTTTCCAATGTTTGGCAGACTTCGGGAAAAATTTTTATCCAGGTTTTGAAGAAAATTGGAAATTGCGGCGCGCAGCAAGCCAATCTCCTCCTGTAAATTTTCTCCTTTATTCGAATAAACTATTATAGACAAGGCTTCATCTAACCTCGAAATATTAATAGAAAAACAATCTTTTTCTTCAGAGCGACTATAGTAATGAACAACGGGATAAGCCTGATGGCTCACAGAATGTTGATCTACTAATTCCTGAAGCGTATGAACTTGCTGATAGCTATAGGAAGGGTCTAAGGAGAGTAATTTATTTGCAATAATTTCGGGTTGGTTTCCAAGATTATTTATACTTTTTGCCAAAGTTCTTTTTCTTACTACAGCAGATGAAACAGAGATGAAGTAAGTCATTGAGCTGGTGAAAAAGATAAACCCAAAGAAGGAAAAACAACTTGTAACTACTTCAAAAAAAGGCGAAACAGGCTTAAAATTTCCCATTCCCAGAGTAGAAAGTATATAACCGGTAAAATAGAGCCGTTCCCAATTATACGCAGCTCTTCCGCTACTATTGGTTATAGCCTCGGGGTTTGAAGAATAAACCAGGAAAAGTCCAAGCCAAATTAGGAGAAGCCACACAAAGAGTATCATAAGATTAACAAATAGGCCATGATAATCATAAGCCTTCCTCCCAATAGTCCCGGCACAAAACTGAATTATTCTATCGGATAAGATTGCTACATTTTCCGAAATAAAACCCCCTCCGCTAGCAGAAAGGGTGGTGTAAAAGAAATCATGTATAGCTAATAATAGTATAATGAATCCCAGGATCAATAATGTTTCTGACATTTCTTTAATTTATATAACGTTTGTACAACCTAAATTTTCAATGTTTTGATATAGCCAATTTATCTGCAACACTAAGTTATCTTGAAAGCCTACAAAAAAACGAATCATTAGGTGCGACTACTTTCGCTCCTTTTGAAATAACTTGCACTTTCGGCTCGCAGAAGATTTCTTCTGCTATCCACCAACTCAATTCTACAATTACTATTGATGCGAAAATTAGAAACCATATCCGCCTATTCGTTGCTCTCTCTAAGGATCTCATAGTTTTTATTGCAAATCTCGTTTAGAAAAGGATAAATACTTACAACCCGTATACCCTCACCTGAGAATTAATTAGGACTTGTAAAAGAGGTAGTATATAAACTTCTCCCATTATTAGAAGTGGTTTTAAGTCCAAAAATTTTAACCCGGGCATTTTTGAAGTCGTTCCTCTAAATTAGAATTTTTAAAAAAAAACTGGTTCAACTATTATGGAAAAATCATCAAATACTTCAATATTGTAGGTACTCCAGCCTTAATGGATCATCAGACAAGGCTAAAGTTTTACAGTTCTCAGGCGCAGGGCATTTGCAATCACCAAGACAGAACTAAGGCTCATAGCCAACGCAGCAATCATTGGCAATAACAATAATCCAAAAAATGGGTACAGCAGTCCTGCTGCAATTGGAATACCCAGGGTATTGTATACTAAAGCGAAAAAAAGGTTTTGTTTAATGTTCTTCATAACCTTTTGGCTCAAAATTTTAGCTTTGGTAATGCCTTTTAGATCTCCTTTAACAAGGGTAATTCCTGCACTTTCCATAGCAACATCTGTCCCGGTACCCATTGCTATCCTATATCAGCATGAGCTAGAGCAGGAGCATCATTTATTCCGTGGCCAGTCTCCTTACTTATTGCTGAATCCTGCTTTTTTATCGGGTATAACCGGTGTTATGCCTGGAAGATATTTGTCTAATGTTCTTTGTCACAATGGGGACTACAGGATAGAAAATAGTTGGCGTGGATATCTTCGCAAAGGTTTGCCAGGGCATACAGATTCTGTGCATAAATCGTATTAAAACCCACGTCCTTTGGGCAGAACCAACAAAAACAATGGACCCTTTATCCCTGGGCAACATCCTCTTTAAGGCTGCCAGTGTACCATTTACCTGACCCAGGTACGTTACATCGGTCACCAGCTTTGTGAACCAGGTAATCGGTGAGTTTATGCCATTGAAATGCCTGGAAACCATAGTTAATTGCTGCTTAATAACTTGTGAAATAGATTATGGGGTGTTGGTCAAATGCAAGTGAATTCATCCCAAAGGAGAATAAGAAAAGGGTAAGAAAGGGCAATTTATAGGCCTTTGGTTGCCTTCACCAGTGCTATAAGAACCTGTCTTTGACAATGCGGCATTAGTTGATGTAAAGTAACCAAATCAGCTTTATCAACAACAGCTTCTGGAGGAATCATGCTAACTTAAACTGAGGTTACACCATCCACCTCTTGTAAAGCTTTTTCCACTGTTTGCCTGTGTCTTCCGCAGGACATTCCATTAACATTGAATTTTTGTAACATGCTTTAAGATTGTTTATTTGATTTAATTTTTGATCTTTTTATCTAAGTTCATTATATCCAATTCTTTTTCTCTCATTATTTTTTGCCAATCTTCCTTTTAAGCAACTGTGCATTTACGGCGACTATTATGGTGCTCAAACTCATAAATACAGCTGCTACTGCAGGTCCTAACACAAAACCTGTTGAATATAGCACTCCAGCTGCCAGTGGAATAGCCACGACATTATAACCCGTTGCCCATATCAGGTTTTGGATCATTTTATTGTAAGTTGCTTTTCCAAATAAAATTAAATTAGCAATATCCTGAGGGTTACTGTTTACTAAAATAATATCGGCTGTTTCAGCGGCTACATCTGTACCAGAACCCACGGCAATACCCACATCTGCTTTGGCAAGTGCTGGAGCGTCATTAACACCATCACCTGTCATGGCAACAAACTCCCCTTTGTTTTGTAGTTCATCTACTATTTCCACTTTTTGGTGTGGTAATACTTCGGCATAATAACCGTCTAAGCCCAGTTTATCGCTAACAGCTTTGGCTGTTTTTTCATTATCGCCGGTTGCCATTAGTACTTTTATGTTATTCTTTTTAAAGATCTTTATGGCTACGGCAGATTCCGGTCTAATTTCATCAGCAAGCGCTATGTAACCTGCTAAATTACCATCTATCAATACAAACACAACGGTTTCAGCGGCATCGCTATAAGCATCTTCGGGAATGTCTATTTTTTCATCCCTTAAATAGCCCGGGCTTACTACTTTTACTTGCATACCATCTACATTGGCTTCTACGCCTTTGCCTGTAATGGCATTAAAATTTTCAGGGTTTGGGATGGCAACCTTGTCTTCTTTTACTTTTTTGATAATACCCACAGCGATGGGATGTTCAGAGCTTTGTTCCAAAGCACTTGAGAGCCTTAATATTTCCTCTTTTGAAAATTTATCATCAACAGATTCAATACGAGTAACTCCAAAATCACCTTTTGTAAGAGTTCCGGTTTTATCAAAAAGCAAGACGGAAATTTTACGGGACTCTTCAAAAGCCGTTCTATTGCGGATCAGTAAGCCGTTCTGAGCAGACACAGCAGTTGAAATCGCCACCACTAAAGGAATTGCGAGACCTAACGCATGAGGGCAGGCAATGACCATAACGGTCACCATTCGTTCCAAGCCATATACAAATGGAAATCCCAACATGAGCCATACTGCCAATGTTCCAAAACCAATGACCAAGGCAATATAAGTAAGCCATTTTGCTGCCCTATCTGATAGATTTTGCATTTTGGATTTGGTTTTCTGAGCCTCCTCCACCATCGTTATCACCTTGTTAAGGTAACTGTCCTTTCCGGTATGCTCCACTTTAGCTTTTAATGATCCATTACCATTAATAGATCCTCCAATTATTTTTTGGTCAGTCCTCTTTTTCACCGGTTTGGATTCGCCCGTGAGCATAGACTCGTTCAAATAGCTCTCACCTTCTACTATAATACCATCAGCAGGTACTTTTTCACCGGGTTTTATAAGAATAATATCTCCCTTTTCTAAAGATTCAAGCTTAACATCTTCCACTTCATCACCATTTATACGATGTGCTTCAGCAGGCATCATACTTACCAAAAGCTGTAAAGCCTTGGAGGCGCCCAGCACACTTTTCATTTCTATCCAATGTCCAACAAGCATAATAGCAATAAGGGTAGCGAGTTCCCAGAAAAAATCAACTCCCTCCAGCCCGAATACTGTGGCAGAACTGTAAAAGTAAGCAACCGTAATTGCCATAGAAATAAGGGTCATCATTCCCGGTGCTCCTTTTTTGATCTCTGAAAAGAAACCCTTTAAAAATGGCCAGCCTCCATAGAAGTAAACGACGGAGGAGAGAGCAAAAAGGATATATTTATTCCCAGGCAAAAGATATTCGTACCCAAAGAAATCCTGGATCATTGGCGAGAGGAAGAGGATGGGGATAGTTAAAATCAGTGTTACCCAAAAACGTTTCCTAAAATCCGCGATCATCATTTTATGATGGTCGTGACCTGCATGACCATGCCTGGCTTCATGATCGCCCTGCCTATCATGATCCATCATTTCATGGTCCATTGCCTTATTATGTCCATGTTTGGTTTTTTCGGCAAGGTCATCCTTGAGCTCCGCTTCTTTTTTAGATGCTTCTGCCTTTGCCCTATCCTTACCATTGTCTTTATGGTTGTGAACATGATCTCCGTAGTTTTCCATGATAGAAGTATTTATGGTTATATCAATTTTCTGCGCATTTTTTCTGAAATATTTTCGGCATACACGCCATAGGCATCTACCAAAAGTCCTTTAAGACCATTTTTTGATGAAATAGCATAGAGAACGCTGTTATCGTCAGTACTGCTCATACCTTCAAAGCGATGTATTTCATCCACTTCAAAATCCTCGGGATGTATTTCTATTTTTAGTGATGCACATTCCAAACATTCAGGTTTTAAGTTGAAATCATAGGTATATCCCCGTTTTTGAAGATTACTGATAGCTTCGGAAAGGGTGTCGTTATTGTTCACTTTCTTTTATTTATAAGTCATTGTAAAATAACTACCATCAGCTTCGGTAAATTTCTGAAAGGATAATAAACCGTTTCCATTTAATTGTTCGTTAACGGTATAGTTGAGTTGCTTAATGCGAATTCCCAATGCATAGGCCTTAATATTGATTTTTGATTTAATATTGTTTTTGTTACCGTTTAATTTTCGATCGTAAATCTTTATGGTGCTTTTTGAACCAAAAAAATTCAACAAGCCCGAGTCAAAAGTCATTTCCAGTTCAATAGCTGCAAGGTTATCCAAATCGTATAGCTCCTTAAAATTTTGAGAAGTGGTGCTAATTTCGGTTTCCTTTGATTTTGGATTGGAAAACGGAAAAGCCATTACCATTATACTAGCTTCTTCTGGTTTACAGAGATAGGTAGTTATGTATTTATCGGTAGAATTTTTGTCTTTGTCAAACAATTCAGTGATTACCTCCATTTCATAATATTCATTTATATTGATAGCTTTTCCAGCTTTAAAGGTTTGTTTGTTTAAGAAAGCACCTTCTTCATCAAAATTTTCACGAACGACAAATCTGTCTGAAATCTGCCCAATGAGCATTTCAGTTTGCCCATTCATTGTGATATTTAATAAAATAAATAGTAATATAAAGCCTATCTTTCTCATATTTGGTTCATTAATTTCTTTACTTCTTTTGCCAATATATCGCTCAAATCAATAGCATTTGTAGGATGTGGAATGGTATTACAAGTTATAATTTTTTTAACGCCGGAATCCAGTAAATCCTGATAGGCATTACCCGAAAAAACCGCATGAATGCCAACGCATATTGGAGGTTTCATACCTGCATTTTTTAAATGCTTCACAGTTTCAATCATTGTGCGAGCTGTAGAAATAATATCATCTACCAAAACAGGTGTAGCATCGTTGTATTTATCCACATCAGGAACCGAGATTTCCACATCACGGTCACCGTGACGCACTTTTTGCAATACCGTAAATGGTGCTCCTGCATCTTTGGCAACCTCGCTAACCCATTGTTCACTTTCTGAATCGGGTCCAATTAGTACAGGGTATTCTATGTTTTCCTTTATCCATTCTGAAATGGCATCTGCTGCGTGGATCACTTTATTGGGAACTTTATAGACTTCTCCCAAAGAGCTTATTCTGTGCAAGTGAGGGTCGACCGTGGTAACGCTATCCGCAAAACCGGAAATCAATTCTCCAAAGAAAGAAGAGGTTACTCCTTCACCTTCATTAAAAACTTTGTCCTGCCGCATATAGGCGAGGTATGGTGCTACCAAACAGGTACACATCGCACCAAGCGATTTTGCCGTATGGCTTAAAAAGTAGAGCGGCAACAGTTTCTCGTCAGGTTCGTGCAAGGTACACACCAATACCACACATTTCCCCTTCACATCTGAAAGGATTCGTGTATAGGATTCGCCATCGGGAAATTTGCGCAAGGTTACTTTCCCAACTTCTGCATCCATTTTTTTTGCCAATAGCGCTGTGAGTTCTTCATTTCCAGGAAGACTGAATAATATTGTTCTCATAGAAATTTATTTTTTAATAATTGTTAGGATGTCGTCGTGGTTGTTTTTATATTCTAAAGCATAGTCAAGCTCGCCTTTGGATTCTGCATAAATGGTGTATAGTAATTGGTTCTCTTCAATTTGTTCTCTCAAATGGGCATTTAAAAGAATTCCTGCGGATTTAGATTTAGGTGCACCCGAAAGTTTGGCTAGTTTTGCAATCTTTCGGTTATCGATTCTTTTTAAAATACCCGACTTTTCGGCCTTAATTTCGATCTTATAGGGTGCCAAGACAGGTTGTGAAAAGCGACCTTGTGCTTTGCAAATGGCAATGAATTTTTCATAGGCTTTTCCAGATTCCAATATTTGCCTCGCAATTTGGTTTCCCGTTCCTGGTTTGACTTTTCCGGAAAGTTCCAAGAGTTCGCCAGCTAAGAGCAAAGCTCTTTCTTTTAGGTCGTTGGGTGCATCGGCTTCATTTTTCAGTATCTTTAAGATATCGATGGCTTCCAGCGCAGGACCTATTCCTCTTCCCACCGGTTGCGTGCCATCAGTAATAACTACTTTCACATTAAGCCCCACAGCATTACCTACAGTTTCCATATGATTCTGTAATTTTTTTGCCATTTCTGTGCTCCTGACTTTTGCAGTTTCGCCTACAGGAATATCTATCACAACGTGTGTGGATCCTGCTGCTGCTTTTTTAGAAAGTACTGAAGCAATGAGTTGTCCTTCGCTGTCAATATCCAGGGCTTTCTCGATTTTAATTAGCATATCATCCGCGGGGCTTAACTGGGCAGTCCCGCCCCAAACAAAACAACCCCCTTCTTCCTCGACTACGGTTTTTATTTCTTCAGAAGAAAGGGTCACATTGGTCAATACTTCCATTGTATCTGCTGTACCTGCCGGTGAAGTGATGGCGCGGGAAGACGTTTTGGGCATCGTAAGCCCATAAGCGGCAACAATGGCAACTACCAAAGGCGTTGTTCTATTGCCAGGCAACCCACCAATGCAATGCTTATCGACCACAATTTTCTTGTTCCAGTGCAATTGCTTACCGGAACCAATCATCGCCTTTGTTAGATCTGAAATTTCATCAAGATCCATTCTGTTTCCCGCACAGGCCGTTATAAATGCTGATAGGTGGATATTGGAATAATCGCCTTGAACGATATCGGTTATAATTTCGTTAAATGCATTGTAATCCAGTTTTTGATTATAGATTTTAGCCCTAACGTGGCCCAGGGATTCAATAGGCTCTAAATGTGAAACATATAAGGTGTCATTTGGGGAAACATTCAGTTTTTTTGCAGCAGCATCCGATAGTCCGATTTCATTGGGCAATAGGATATCTGAACTTAAAACATTAAGACTTGCTACAATTGAGCTGCTTGCATTGGATATTCTAATTCGGGTAAGTGCCTCAAAGCCTTCTGAAATACAAACGTGGCAATCTTTCCGCATATACACTACGTTTTCGTTTTGAGTATAAATTCCGAGATGTTTATATTTTAGAATATTTGAGTTTTGTTCCATTTTCTTAATTAGTAATTTTTTTTGATTTGGTCTATTTCTTCAATAGAATACAATTGTGGAATTTCAGCATCCCATCCATAAGTTTCCTTCATACCTTTTTGAAGGGCTTCTGCACTTTGCTTTTCGCCATGTACAATAAAAATCCGTTCAGGCTTGTCCTTTATCTTACGCATCCAATCCATAAGTTCTTTATGGTCTGCGTGTGCCGAAAGTCCTTCAATTTCCGCCACCTTCATTTTAAATGGCACCCATTTTCCGTACACTTTTAGTTCTTTCTCACCTTCCAGGAGTTTTCTTCCCCGAGTGCCTTCAGCTTGATAACCAACAAAAAGCAAAGTGTTATTTGGGTTTTGTGCCTGTGTTTCAAGGTAGTTGAGCATTCTTCCACCTGTGAGCATTCCACTTCCTGCAATGACGATTTTAGGTTTATTATCAGCTCGTAATTCCATAGTTTTACGGTAGCTACTTACGACGGTAAAGTGGGAACACATTTCTTCACATTCATTGTCTTCCAATCGATGCCAATCCCTGGTGTTGTGGAACAGGTCCAATACATTGACTCCCATTGGGCTGTCCATAATCATTTGCACCTTGGGTATTTTGTTCTCCTTGAGCAATCTCCAGAAAATCAACATCATCAATTGTGCACGCTCTACTGAAAAACTCGGGATAAATAAGCTGCCGCCTCTGTTGATGGTATCGTTGACTAATTTTTCAATCTGCAGAATGGCTTCCACTTCATCAGGATGAAATCTTCCTCCGTAGGTTGATTCTATAAATAACACGTCGGCCTTTTTTGGTTTCAAGGGTGGATACAATAGTAAATCATTTGTTCTTCCAATATCTCCTGAAAAAACAAAGCGTTTTCCGTGTACATCCAACTCTATGAAGGTAGAACCCAAAATATGTCCATTATACTGAAATCGGGCTCTAATACCATCAAACAATGGAATCCATTGCGATTGCGGAACTCCCTTAAAATGCGGAATTGTTTTTTCTACATCCTTTAAATCGTAAAGCGGTTCTGCCGGGCTATGCTTGGAATAACCTTCATTATTGGCACGCTCGGCTTCCTGTTCCTGTATTTTTGCACTGTCGTTCAGTATTATTTTGGCAATGTCCAATGTTGGATTGGTACCATAGATTGGCCCATTGAATCCTTGTTTTACCAAACGAGGCAGATAACCTGTATGGTCTAAATGGCCGTGGGTAAGCAGTACCATATCAATTTCTGAAACTTTCACAGGCGGATATTCCCAGTTTTTAAGACGTAATTCCTTCAATCCTTGAAAAAGTCCGCAGTCGATCAGTATTTTTTTTTCTCCGGTATCCACCAAATATTTTGAACCGGTTACGGTACCTGCTGCGCCCAAAAAATGGATGTTTACGTTATTATTTTTCATTTTTGAAGTAATATTTTAATGTCCACTACAACAAGAAGGCATGTTTCCTTTGTCCTGGTTCGATTGGCTCAATGCCGCTATTTCATTAAATAGATTACGGGAATCCTTTTTTATAATAAGTGCCAACTTCTTGATTGATTTAGGCTCAAAGTTTACCATTCCAAATAATATTTCAATGGCTTCTTCAAGAAGTTTTGGGTCATCTTCCAGGGCTTGATAGAATGGCTCTAAATCAATACTGTTCTTGTTTTGAAATTCATCGGTTTTCATATTTCTTGATTTAAGTTTTTTATCCTTTACAATTATTCCTTAATGGCTTTTACATAGCTCCTTTGAATCTTCTAAAATTTTTTGGAGTCTTGTTTTATCAATTCCTATTTTATCTAAAAATGAAGGACTTTCGTGAAGCTCTTTGCAGAGCACGATGCCTTCATCCAGTAATTTTGTTTTTTCGGCTTTTGTAAGGGTTGTTAAAGCGGTCAACGGGTGTAGACCCGCCTTATCTATTCTATCTTTCAATCCATTATCCAGCGGATAATCCCAACTTGTCAAAAGCAATCCTACACATTTTCCATATTGAATAGCGTCACTTGTAAATCGAGTATTAGTAAATAGGCCCCCTTTATGAAATTTTTCCTTGTGTTCTTTTTGATGTTCCCATTGTTGTTCAACATCCAAAAACCTGGATTGGATATACAAGGGTATTTTTACGTTACAAACCCGGCCCTGATCACTATGGTATTTGCATTCTATCATATAATGTTTATTATCCTTTTGCGCTATCACATCTATCTCGTGGGATACACATTTCCCTTCAACAATCACACCAACCTCCGTTGCAAATCCTTCATTGGCTAAAAGTTTACCAACAAATTTTTCAAAAGGAAAACCCGACGGGCCCAGTTCCATTATAGCTTTTTTGAGTTTATATTTAGAGGCACTTACCCTGGATTTTGCCTTTAGCATATTAAATGCTAATTGATAGATTTTTTTTGTGCTCATTTCTTCTTCAATCTGCTCCTGCACCTTCCCGGCAATATCCTGAACAATAACCTCATTTGCTCCTGCCCGCCTAAGGGAATGGATGAGTTTTTCTATTTGGAAATTCTCATACTCACCCGAAGACTTTTTAACCAGGACTGATCTTTTCATAGTCACATTTTAATTGTCATTACAGGCAATTCAGCATGGTTGGTTACCTTTTCAACGGTGCTACTGGAGAAGAGACTTAAAAATCCCGTGCGCCCGTGCGTACACATGGCAATAAGATCCACATTTTTGTAGGTCAAAAAATCATTTATTCCTTCCTCTACACCCGATTCGTTATGGACATTCATTGAGTAAGTTGTGAACCCTGGGAAATTTTCAAGAAAATCTTTTATAGGTTGCAGACTCTGCTCAATACTATTATAATCTGTTTTAGTATTCACCTTTAACAAATGGATACGTGCATCACATTTTTCAGCAAGTGATTTTACTTGTTTAAATTCTTCTTTAACGTCTTCTTTAAAATCTGATACAAACAAGATGTCTTTGAAAGGAAAGGATACTTCTTTATCCTTAACCACAATTACAGGAACATCGGCTTTTCTGACTATTTCTTCAACATTGCTCCCCAGAAATTCACGAATACCCCCTTTTGTGCCACTACTTCCTGTGATTATAAAATCGTGCTTAAAATGGCCGCAATGGTCCAGGATATTGTCTATGTCACCATTGTATTCCAAAAACGTTCTGCACTTTAGCCCTTGTTGTTCAGCTTTTTTCTCCAGTTCTCTCAGATCGGCTTTTGCGCTGCCGATCTTCAATTTTGTTTCGGGGTATAGATCTTCTTTTTGCTTATCTAATTGAACCCAATCGACAGGGGTATTCACTAAATGAAAAAAATGAATTTCTGAATTGTAAAATCGAGCCATCTTAAGGCCCAGCTCCGCGGCTTTATTACAGTTTTCAGAAAAATTTGTGGGGACGATTATATTATTCATGACTCAGGTTTTAATTTGACTAAAATTTTGCTTTTCTTTCTTATTGTTCCCTAATCCGGATCGTTTTGTTAATGTCGGTGATGTAAATGAGACCATCACCACTTTTACCAGTCCTTCCATGGGTGCGAATTAGTTCAACAATACTATTCACATCACTATTGTCGCAAACTATTTCCAGTTTTATTACTTTGCTGTGGAGAAAGGGAAGATCAAGAGAAGGCCATTCTTTGTCGGGGTCTGTATAATCTCCGGTTCCCTCTCCCTTAAAGACAGTTAAGCAACAATATCCTGCTTTTCTCAGACTGGAAACAACCTCCTGGATTTTACCCGGTCGAACAAATGCTTTTATTTCTTTCATAAATTAAGTTTTTACGTTACTAGTTTTGTAATACCCCTAATGTTCGGTTAGTTTTGAGAATAGAATCTTGAGCATTCTTTTCAAGACCTGTAAGTGCTCTTATGGCGTCAATAGTTTCAGGGATTACAATCGCTTGATTATCTACTACATATGCATAGAACAGTTCGTCTCCCTGTACCTTCAGCATATCTTCCCAAAGTGCTACTTCGTACATATCTCCCCAAGGCCGCCCCATGTCCAGAAACATTTCTTTAATGGTGTTATTAGAAACCAAACCCTGGTCATACCGGATCATCTTTATTCGTGTAGAAGTTTTAAAGGCATCTAAGACTTCATCTTTAGAGACCTTTTTCTTCAGTTTTACATTCCAGTAATGCATGTGACTTAGCGTTTCGGGTATCTTAACTGCTGCTGTTACTACGTCCAGTTCGGGATCCACACTCTTAGCATCTGGCCCCTGATGACTGGGTATATCTTTTTCGGGAACCATGGTATTCATTATTCCACCCAGATGGCTTTCCCAGGGATCTGTTGCTCTTCTCAACAACGTGCCACGAGCACTTTCTAAAAAATTTGCTCTTTTAAGCGCGGTAAGAGTTCTTAAAATGGAGGTGGTGTTGCAGGAAACTACGCGGGTAGCATTAATGTTTATAGCTGATTCATAGTTACTTTCAGCACTAAAAGAATGCCCTGTGGTTTCGTGTTTTTCGCCACCCTGTAGTATGAATTTAATGTTTTTTTCTTTATAAATCGCCACATTTTGAGCAGCAATCTTTTTAGGGGTACAGTCTATGACCAGATCTGACATCTTTAAAAGTTCAATTAAATCCCCCTCAACTGAAATCCCTTCAGATTTCATTTTGTCAACTGCATCTTGGGTGGCTGCATATATGTTGTAATTCTTTCTTACTGCATTTTGAATGCGCCAATCGCTAATAATATCACAGACACCCGAAAGCTTCATGTCGTCTTGCAAATTGATGGCATTGGCCACTCTTTTGCCAATGACCCCGTATCCTACTACTGCTATCTTTTTCATTATCTTAGATTTTCTGATTATTCATTAATTTATCTCTTTGTTTCGGAATGGTGGGTTAATTTGCGTCTCACAGTGGACCGTCTTATACAACATATTTATCCCAAAGTCCATAGGTTTCCTTTATTTTTCCTTTTGAAAAAGAAAGTGCCATTACAAAAAGGCCCGCTAAGCTGGTACTTAACGCAAATACTGTATTGACATCTTCCATAAACCAGGGCATAATGGCCAATACAAGGCCGAGCAAAACATTAAAGTAACGCAAGCTCCTAATTACCTCGGCCATGGCCATTACCGCAAATACAATTACAAGTGCCCCACCCAAATGATTTAAATCGGCAAATGGAGTTTCTATTCCAATCCCGAAAGCCGTGGGTGAGGCCATCAACCAAATCCCTAAAACGGTGGAGATCGTCAACATCCAGGGGAAGGACATTCCCCAAATTGAAGATTTAAATATTATCCATGGGCGGTCATTAAATTCTGCCATTTCAGGAGAACGTCGATCCGTTTCAGTGGACAGTGCTTCCCCACCTTTCCAGAACACTTCCCATACGGAATCTCCTTTTTGTTTTCTTTGAACCATATGTTGCCACATGGCAATCACTTCATCAATTTGTAATGGAATCATTGGAAGCATAACTATAGCTGAAAACAGGCACAGGGCACACCAGGCTCCTACTGAAAGCGGCTGTGAAACGATTAGAAAAATACTTACGATTCCTAGAGGAATTACCAAAATCCCAAAAAGAGTGACCATACACGGCATGGTGCGCCAACGGGCGGTTCCTCCCATAAATGCCATTAAAACTTCCAAAGTGTATGCAAGTGTTCCCAATGCAGCATCAGATATTGGAAAGGAGTGGGACATATCGGAATTTAAAACGGTCATGGTGCCGTCACCAAAAAATGGATCCCAAGCGGTATCTATATATCCCAATTGAAAAGCTCCCAGATACCTGGAGGCCAACCATCCTAAAAACGCCAGCCCAATCATAATTGAACGTTGTGGCCAGCTTGAAGGGTTATAGCTCCAACCCACAGGTACATCGCCCCCCATTTTCATATAGTTAATCATGTTTGGCATCCCGGGAATAAGAATGGTCAATGCAATAATCAAGGCACCAACCATGGTTCCGTTGTAATAGGCTATAGCAGTTGGCGCCCAGAAAATAAAGGGAGCCATACTGATCCATACCCCAATAAAGCAGCATATCCAAACGCTGTAGGGGCGGTTGGGTTTAAGGGAGCGCCAACCAAAAAACACCAGCAATATTCCGCTGATAATGTCGCTCCAGCGCATTGCTGCTATACGGTCGGCAAGGGAAAGCCATACATCCCTTCCGCCACTGGGTTCGACCACGTTCTTGGCGTAATCAAAGGTAAGGGGAGTGGAAATCATCCAGAATCCCAGCAAGACCACTACCCAATAGACCCAAAGGGTTTGCTTATGATGCTTCTTCAGCATTTCCATCCGGTCCTCTGCACTCATTTTCATACTACTCATATCCATGCCTTCACCACTGTGCTTGTGTGAAGTATGGTCCATGTTCATCATCGGGCGAGTAACACCTCGTGTGCCCATGCCTTCCATTTTGTGGCCTGACATTTCGTTTTTTGCGTCCTCTTTTTTCACCAGCGTCATTCCGCACTTCGGGCATTTGCCCGGTTCATCACTCAGGACCTCAGGATGCATGGGACAAGTGTACTGAACCTTTTTTGAAGATTTATCATCATTACCCGGATGGGCCATTGAGGAAGGATCATTTTTTTTCATAATACGATTGAATTTTGGTTAATGAATCTGCATTCCTGATCATTTATTCAAATGATTCTCCTGATAAAATTTCTTTGGATCGTCGTTTAAGTTTTTTACCATTTTTGGCAAAGTATCACGAAGACTATGTTCGGGTTTCCAGCCCAACAATTTTTTCGCTCTGGAGCTGTCCATCTCCAAATGGTCATTTGCGAGATCGATCATCCAGGGTTTTATAAAAGCTTTGCCGAACAGATTTTGCATAAATGCCCCGGCTTTGGCAAACCACTTTGGAGTGCCGATAATGGGTATTTTTTTTCCATGGATTTCAGTGCTTATTATATCCTGGAGTTCTTGGTAAGTGAGGGTTTCATCATCCCCAATATTCAGGATTACTTCGGCTGGGAGATCTTTTCGTTTTTCAACAGCTAAAGTCATCGCATCGATAACATCATCCCGGTGTACATAGGTGCTGCCATGGGCTGTATTGGCAGGATATAGTTTTGCTGTAATTTGTTTCTCGTAAATTCGCTGAACCTGATTGGTGATGGGTATTGAACTCCCCTCTTCACTGTAAACTCCGGCTATACGCATCATCACTATAGGAATTTCACCCCTTTTTTCGTGCATTACTTTTTCGGTTGTAACTTTCGATTTAGGATAATCCCATTTAGGTTCCAGAGGCGAATCTTCTGTTATTTTCACCCCGGGAGATGAAGGTTTATATACCAACATACTACTCGAGAAGATAAATTGCTCAACCTCAAAATCCTGCAGGTATTTTAGCAAACGCTCAGTACCTTTTACAGTCACTTTGTCGTACAATTCAGAGGGTCTCCCCAGAAAATCATAATAAGCCGCAAGGTGCACAACTGAGGCGATTTTGTTACCGTAGGCATAACGGATCCTTTCAAAAGCAAAGGCCATTCGGCTATCACTTGTGAGATCCACACAAACACATTCGGCTTCTACCGGTGGAAAAGGATAACCATCCTGATCAAATCCCACAACGTCGTATTTTTTAGCAAGCTTGTGAATTAAAGCTGAGCCAATCATTCCACTGCTTCCTGTTACAATCACAACCTCTCTCCCAAGATTCCCTTTCGACCCAAGACTATTTTTTAAAGGAGTTATACTTTCCATTGTTCGAAATTTTAATTATTATTCAACTTTCTTTTTGTTTATGCTCCTTGACTTTAATAGAAGATTATGAGATTGTTGCCTTTCACCAGCTTGTCCGGAGCAGCAGATCGGGTCCGGGCGACTTCATTTAACCGGAGAAATCGCTTGTAAACCCTGTAATGGTGCAAACCTGTACTTAATATCTTATAACTCTTCCACATTGTGAGCTGTTGTTGCAAATAATTGATAATAAGCCGCCTACTCATGTCGCTATTGAAGTAGCTCCCGAATTATTTAGCCTTTACTGTTACATTGTAAAATCCGGCCACACAAGCTCCAACAAGCCAGGCAATAATGAAAGTTTGAGCCAGACCTAAACCGGCTTCCCAAAGTGGTATATCCATTCGGATTATAGTGGAAGTGTCCAGGCCATGTAAGAGGCTGTTAAAGAATATTATTGTTCCTTCACGGCCCACCGTGGCCATCACTAATATACACCCCAGATAAAGGAGCGCTCCGGTGAGGCCAAGAGCCAAACCGAATTTTTTTACGTTTAATTGATACATAATATTGGAATTAATTTATTCATTCGATTCTAATACTTTCTTTTGTTCTTCAAACTGTTCCTTCGAAATTTCACCCCGTGCAAATCGCCTTTTTAGAATATCCAGCGGTTCTTCTCTTCTATTTCTTTTTCCCCACTGTGTAGGTATCAGGAAAACCCAAATAAGAAAGACTATCCAGATAAACCACCAAATGAGGTGCATCCCTCCAAAAAAACTGTCATAATCGTGCATAGCTTTATTTTTTTTGAGGTTCGTTTTTTACCTGATCTTTGCTGTTATTCTTTTCCCTTAAGTTCTCATCAGATAAGCCGTGAGTGTGATCTCCATGCCGCATAGGCATCATTAAATGAATGGCGAACATTACGATGATAAATGTAAACAGCCAGACATCGCCACCTAATCCTATTGATGGCGCCAGAAAGATGAGCAAAAGAGGTAAAACACATCCGATGATCATCCACAACCAGTGATTTTTCATTTTATTAGATTTTTTAGTTTATTTCCTGTTATTCTCCAATTTAGTTATTAAAACCCCACAGATATATGATATATATCAAGTCTTTATCAAACAATTTATTATAAATCAGGTGAAAATGCAATCAGTCTTCAATACGATTTCTTCTCAGCCTTTGATTCCTCATTAATCACGTGTTGAAGCAGCTTCTCTTTAAGTGCCTTTTCTTTGTTTCTTTTACTTTTATAGATCCAGATTAACGCTATTGACCCTCCCACAGCTGATAAAATTGAAGCAAAAAGAATGGACAGCTTGGATTCGGCTAACAAAAACTCATTTGAAAGAGATAAGGAAGAAATAAAAATTGACATTGTAAATCCTATACCCGCTACCATTCCTATTCCCAATATATGAATCCAATTAGCACAGGCCGGTTTTTGGCTCAAGCCTATCTTGACAGAAATCCAGGACAGAATAAATATGCCTACAGGTTTTCCTAGAAATAAACCTAAAATAATACCCATTCCAAGAGGAGCTGTCAAACCTGGTAGCATCCCGTCAACGAATTCAATATTTGTGTTGGCAAGGGCAAATAGTGGCAGTATCAAAAAGTTGACAGGTTTAACTAAAATATGTTCGAGTTTCTCGAGAGGACTTTCAACTGCACTATTTGGGGTTGTAGGAAGAGTTATAGCCACCAAGACACCTGCAATGGTGGCATGAATTCCCGAGTAGTGTATAAAGTACCACAAAAAAGCCCCGAAAATCAGGTATGCCCAGATGCACTTGACGCCTGACCTGTTCAGTATTAAAAGCGACAGGAATATTACTACAGCTAACAAGATATAAAACCAGTTTAGTGTAGTGCTATAAAATACAGCTATTACTAAAACTGCCATTAAATCATCAACAATTGCCAGGGCCGCAAGAAATACTTTTAACGCCACTGGCACTCTTTTCCCTAATAAACCTACTATGGCAAGTGCAAAAGCAATATCTGTCGCCATAGGAATGGCCCATCCTCCTGCAGTTCTTTCGCCGTAGTTTACGACCGAAAATATCAAAACGGGTAAACCAACACCCCCTAATGCTGCCATTACAGGTAAGGTACCCTTCTTAAAGGAAGACAATTCTCCTTCAATGAATTCCCTTTTTATTTCCAGACCAACCATTAAGAAAAAGATCGACATCAACCCATCATTGATCCAAAAAATAACCGGATAGCGGAGATGAATTAGTTCTGTCTCCCATCCGAATTCGCCGGCTAATAAACTGGAAAATTCATCTCCGAATTGGGAATTTGCTATTACTAAGGAAATGATTACACCAACCATCAGAAGAGTACCACCAGAACTACTCCAGTTGAAAAAATCCTTAAAAGCTTTAAGATTGATAAGATTAGCCATTTTTTTTGTTTATTCTTTGTCCATTACATCCTTTCAATAGGAGCTCTTTCTCTCCATTTTTATTACTGCTTTAGTTATCTCCGTTCCAAGAAGATAACATTATCATGAAAGGTCGGGTAGTTGTTACACTTATTTTATTGCGTAGTTTCATTATTATCCATTCTTATTCTCTTGGCCTTTCAAAACCCATTATTACTTTTGCAGGTACCAGTCTCTCAAAAACGCAAGAAAGAGAGCCAAAAAGAAAAGCACTACAAAAGCACATAAGGCAAAAAACTTTTCACTCTTCTTAATGCTTTTAGTTGCACAAGATTTCTTTTTTTGCTTTGCTTTATTTCTTCCTTCCCTGTAAGATCTCATGACAGATTTTTACGGTACTTATTATTCTCGACAGGTCCTAGCTTTAGATATTCCACTGGAATTGAACTATAATAAAACCCCGGTAATTCATGCATTGTGCCTGCCAATGGGCCGGTAAATAATGTGGGGGATAGGGGATAACTTACCGGCCCATATATGCAGGGCTTAATCTCTTATCTAACTTTTAATTTTTCCTGCTTCCAAAGCGTTTTTGTACGAAGCTTCCGATTTGTAATAGGCTACTTTGCCTCTTTTGTTAACTAAGACAATAAAGGCTTCAGATTTGTCAACTGCTTCGCCAGTCAACGGATCAACAGCCATACGGGCGGTTTCCTTTTCGTTGAGAGTTTCAACGCACATATTACAACAGCCATAATAGATCTTTCCATTTACTCCTATTGGAATCTGGATTTTGGCCATAAATGCATCATTCACCATACATACAAGTTCGTTGGGGACCTGATCTCCAATTTTATAGCTGTTGTTTGCCTCCACAGCATTTTCTGCTACCGGATCATAAAGCGTCTCTATATTTTGAACCTTTTCTTTCTCCTGTGAATTACAACCGGAAAACACAACGATGCCAAACAGTGCTAATGCGAAAAATTTTATTTTAGTTTTCATAATTTTGTGCCTGCTGATGGGTCGGTTGAAAAATTAAGGATGCGTAGGGAGCAACAACCGACCCATTTTATGCAGGTCTTTCTTATTTAATGGTTTCTTTTATACTTCCACATGTAAGCATCTTTCCTCCAAAAAAAGGATTTTGAATCTCTTCTTTGTGACTCAGCCAAAAGCCGCCTGAATTGCTGTTAGCCATTGGACAGCGGGCAAGATACAATTGGCTTTCCGCTACTCTGCCCTTAAGAAAATCAGCAAATTCACTGGAAAAATCCGAAAATGCAGCCTTTTGTGATTCCAGATCACGACTAGCAGCCAGCTTTGTTGCGGCTTTCTGTAATCGATCGGTCCCTTCTAATTTTACAAGAGAGCTGAGAAGTTGCTCTGCTTCCTCCTTTGCCAGTTCTTGATCAGATTTTTGTATCGCCGTCTTAAGGTTTAAATAACTCTCATAAGAAGCAGTAATTTTCCCGTTTTTAAACTCGGGAATTTCACTGTCCATCATTTTCATCTCACCCGACTCCATTTTTTCGTGATCGTGGTGCATCATTTTCTTCTCCTGGCTATACCCCAGACTTACGGTTAATAATAGTACTACTGCAGTTTTTACTTTTAAAGTTTTCATAGTTTTTAATTTTAGATATTGATATTTGATTTTCATTTATTACTTAATTCTTAATTTATTACGGATTTCACTTCGCCGCAAGTAAGCATAGCTTCGCCAAAAAATGGATTCCTGATTTCTTCGCTGTTACTTAGCCAGTAAGCACCTTTGTTATTATTGGCCATAGGGCAAAAATTCACATACAACTTCTGGTTAGCTCCAAAAGCCTCTACGATCTTTATTAGTGGCTGTGAAAGGAAAATGAAGTTTTCGCGTTTCCCTTCTATTGTATTGGCCTGCTTACATAGCTTGGTATGCTTGAACAAAAAATTCTTCTTTTCTTCCCAGAAATCTTTAGCATGACCAGATAAAACTTTTCCATCAAGTTTATCGAGAGCAGATAACAGCTGAGTACTTGATTCTTGTGTTTCATCAAGATTTCCTCTAACCAGTCCTTCTTTAAGTTCCAGATAGGCATCAATCACTTCATTAAATTGTTTTTTGAAAGCTTTTGGAACATCATTACTCATGTCCATTACATTTCCCTGGACAAACTCTGAAGTTTTCGTTTGCTCCGGCATGTCATCACCTTCTTCCATTTCCGTTCCGCCATGATTATGACCGGTCATTGCAGGACCGCCTTCGGGGCTCATCATACTGCGCTTCCCTTGCAATTGTGCTGCAGCATCTACCTTAAATACGCCATTGGCCACAACTTCATCACCTGCTTCCAAGCCTTCAGTGACCACATACAAGTCCCCTGCCTCGGGGCCTAGAACTACTTCCCTAAACTCGAAGGTGGGCTCTTCAAACTCTGGCCTCTTTAAGTAGACAATGGCTCTTTTACCGGTCCACAGGATGGAAGATTTTGGTATAACGAGTGCGTTTTCTAAATTATCCAACTCACTGTTAATTACTCCTTGAGCAAACATATCCGGTTTGAGTTTTCCTTTAGGATTATCTACTTCAGTTCGCACCAAAGCCACCCTCGTTTGGGGGTTAATCACCGGATCAATAAAGGTGACGGTACTTGTAAATCTTTGACCGGGCATCGAGGGAACAGAGAAACTGACATTATCTCCCTTTTTAATCCAGGCCAGATCCCTTTCATAGGCATCATAAAGAACCCAAACCTTGTTCAGGTTGGCGATGTCAAATAGGGGCTGACCTTCACCGACGTAATCCCCTTCACTTATATTTCTGCTGGTAACGGTTCCAGACTGTGTAGAATAAATGTCAAAATTATATTGCACCTTTCCATTCTCCTGGATATTCTGGATTTGGGTATCTGTTAAATCCCACTGTTTTAATTTCCTTACCGCAGCTTCTAAAAAAGAAGGATTAGTCTCTTTAAACCGTACAGCCTCCAGGAGTTCCTTTTGCGCCTGTACCAACTCCGGGGAATAGATAGAGGCTAACCTTTCTCCTCTTCTTACTTCTTGTCCTGTGAAGTTCACAAATAACTTCTCAATACGTCCCGGAAAACGTGCAGTCACAGCCGAAACATTGCGCTCATCTGCGGTCACCCTCCCTGTAAGATATATCTCTTTAGTAGGTGACCCTGCCTTTACAGTCACGGTTTGAATATCTGCAATCCTGGCTGCGGCTTCACTCATTTGTATCTCAGAGTCATTGACAGCTGCAGACGCTTTTACGGGTATCAATTCCATGCCGCATATAGGACAATTTCCCGGTTCCTCCTGTCTAATCTGTGGATGCATTGCGCAAGTCCAGATTTCTGATTCTCCTTCCTCATGGGCGTGTGCTTCCTCCAGCTGATTTTCGGTGGTGGCTGAACTTTCTGATGTTCCACCAAAAAAAAGCCACCCCAAGAGTAGGCCTGCTGCTAAAAAGCCCAGCCCAACGTATATCATTTTTTTATTTATTTTATTCATAACCTTCTCCTATTAAGTAGTTTATTCTGTACACATTGTTATTTCGTTCTGTTTTGGCCCTTGCCAGTTCCAAACCGTAGTTTAAAAGTTGGCGTTCCATTCGAATTATTTCCAAAACATTGTTTCTACCTGTAGATAGTTCTGTCTGGTAAAGCTCCAGTGATTGTTTGGCAATTGTTGTCAACCGACTGTAGAGTTCAACGTTTCGCACTGCGTCCACGTAATCGCGATACAACTGCTCAAGCTTTGTCTCCAATTCATTCTCCAGGTTTTCCTTTTTCAACTGGACTGCCTCTTGCTGCAGAATAGCTTCCTGGCGCATGGCTTTATACCTTTTTCTGTAAAGCGGCACCCGTATTCCTATTTGTGGAAAAATAAATGCATCCTGACCATTGTCTGGCAGTGCCATAGCCGGATCTAAATCTGTTCTTGAAGCAATATTGGTATAGGTCCCCCCAAGAGTAAAAGATGGTAAACCCATTTTTTTGGCTACAGTGAGCTGCTCTTCGAAACTCCTCGCCTGATGTTCGAGTTGTTCCAGGCGGGGGTTCTCAGCTAAGATCATTTCCAGAAGTATACTCTTTTCATTTAGAAGCTGTTCCTCCCAAAGACTTTCAGGGAACTCGAGAGGCTCTTGTAGTTCTTCATTTAGTAACTCCTCGAACTCTGTAAGCAGGGGAATCCTGCTGTCCTTTAAATATGCTAGCCTGCTTTCCAACTCTTCCTCTTCCAGTTCAACTTGTAGAACAGAAGAAAAGCCCGTTTTCCCGCTTTCGAACTGCACCTCTGCGATGCTCTTAAAGGAACTAAGCAGCGTCAGGTTCTCTTCTGTTACTTGTATCGCCATTTCAAGGTAATACAACTCTGTATAGGTAATTTTCACATCCCTAAAAAGTTCGAGTTTAGCATCTTCAAAAAGCTGTAGCCGTGCCTGCGCTCTTTCAGCCGCGACCCGCTCCTGGGCATCAAGGGTCCCAAACCAGGGGAACATTTGGCTAAAGGAAGCTGTAGCCTGTTGAGCTCCAACACGGGTTTCTACTGGTTGAATGAAATAACCAAAACTTATCTGTGGATCTGGCAACGTTCCTTCCTGGACTACTTTCTCAAGCGCAGCAAGGTATTCTTTGTAAAGGGATCTTATCTGCGGATTGTTTTCAGCAGCCAGCACCAGATACTTTTCTAAATACCTGCTTTGTATTCCTTCTTCCTGGGCATGGGAGTTAGTCGTCCACAAACCGAGAAAAAACATGATGAAAGCACTTATATTTATGATATTCTTTTTCATTACTTGTCTAATTCATTTAGTTGTTGCTCCTGTAATTTAGGATTGGACCATTTTTTCTCCTGCCACATACTGTATAGTACAGGAACAACGAACATTGTTATAGTCTGGAAGAGCATTCCTCCAAATGTAGGAATGGCCATGGGTATCATAATATCAGACCCCTTCCCTGTGGATGTTAGAATTGGCAATAAAGCGATGAGAGTAGTTGCAGTGGTCATTACAGCGGGTCTAACCCTTTTGCTTCCTGCCATTACAACAGCTCTTCGAATGGAATTTTTGTCCGTCGTTTTTTCTTCAGCAAACACCTGCTTTAGATAGGTTCCCATAAGTACACCGTCGTCTGTTGCCACCCCAAAAAGGGCAATAAAACCTACCCAGACAGCAACACTCAGATTTATAGGCCCAATTTGAAAGACTTCCCGCATATTCTCCCCAAGAAGATTGAAATCTAGGAACCACGTTTGGTTATATAACCAGAGGAGGATAAACCCCCCAGATAATGCCACAAATACGCCTGAAAAGGCCATTAATGTTGTTTGAACATTGCCAAACTGGAAGTAAAGCAGCAGAAAAATAGCCAACAAGCTAATAGGAATAACAATAGACAAAGTCTTCGCAGCCCTTAATTGATTTTCGTAGTTCCCTGCAAACTTGTAGCTCACTCCTGGAGGTACTACAAATTCTCCTGATTCAATTTTCTCATTGATAAGAGCTTGTGCATTTTCTACTACATCTACCTCTGCAACATCAGCTTCTTTATCAAAAATCACATAAGAGAGCAGGAAGGTATCCTCACTCTTTATGACCTGAGGGCCCTGTACATATTGTACTTCTACTAAATCTCCTAAGGGGATTTGTACTCCTTTGGGAGTAGGCACGAGTATTTCTTTAACCTCTTCTGGGTTATCCCTGAATTCCCTTGCATACCTAAGTCTAACGCCATACCTCTCACGACCTTCCACTGTGGTAGTCATTGACATCCCACCAACAGCAGCACTTATGATTCGCTGAACATCACCAATTGAAAGCCCGTATCGCGCAATGGCGCGCCTGTCGATTTCCAGCTCCATGTATGGTTTTCCCACAACTCTGTCGGCAAAAACAGATGGGGCTTTTACTCCAGGTACCTCCCGAAGAATATTCTCCATTTGCAACCCAACTTCTTCAATAGTCTCGAGATCTGGACCAAAAATTTTCATCCCCATGGGGGCCCTCATTCCGGTAGATAGCATGATTAACCTAGTTGCAATAGGTTGCAGTTTGGGTGCAGAAGTCACTCCCGGCAAGCTGGTGGTTCCTACTATCTCATCCCAAATATCGTCAGGTGATTTAATATGGTCACGCCACTGTCGGAAGTATTCACCCCCGGGATCACCTATCAGTTGAGAAACATCCAAATCCTCTCTTTGCATGGTTTCAGGATCAAAAACTTCCCCGTTCTTTAAAACGTATTGATCCTCATCGTTCACTTCAAATCGTTTACGACGCCCATTCTGATCCAGTACATATTCCGATTTATAATTTATTACATTCTCGAACATTGAAATTGGAGCAGGATCAAGTGCTGTAGAAGCCCGACCCCATTTGCCCACTGTCATGTCCACCTCGGGAATTGCAGTTAGTCTTCTGTCCAGAGTCCTAATGGTTTCAACATTTTCCTCCACCCCCGAATGAGGCATAGTTGTGGGCATCAACAAGAAAGATCCCTCTTCTAATGGGGGCATAAATTCTTCACCCGCACCCGGGAAGGTCTCACTTATTCCCAGCCAAACCTCAGTTTGCCTTACGTTATATCCAAGTTTATCAAAGCCTGTGGCAATAGGACTAAAGATCTTATCAAAACCCTGCCATGAAAAAAGCCCGAAGAGAATTATCATAATTGGTAGCGACAGAAATTTCCATTTATTTTCCAAAGCCCACCTAAGGATAGGTTGGTAATATTTTACCATCGCCATTAATATTCCCAGCACTATGACTATGATCCCTCCTACAAAAATGAGGTTGGTAAATTCCGATTGATCTGCACCAAGTGGTAACCACTCTCTGTTTAAGAAATACAGTACCCCAACTAATACAATTCCAATGTTTATATAGGTTGGATATTTACGCTTTTCTTCGGGCCATCGCGGCTCCAGAAGATTGTTAACTCCCAGGGCTATAAACATGATTCCTACCCAGGCAACTTTAAACAATAGGAAAACTCCTAAAGCAATAAGGGCAAAATTCCAGATCCTCCGGGTCCTTTTTTTTCCAAAGTTCATAGAAAAGAGCCCGTGTGCCAGTGCTGGAATAACAACGAGGCCGACGAACATTGCAGATATAAGTGCAAAAGTTTTGGTGAAAGCAAGTGGTCCAAATAACTTTCCTTCCTGTCCTGTCATAGCAAAAACGGGAATAAAACTAATGACCGTTGTAGCCAGGGCAGTTAATACTGCTGATGCAATTTCTATGGTTCCTTCATAAATGACTGCTATCTTGGGGCGACCTTTATTTTCAGGTAGCTCAAGATGTCGAAGTATGTTCTCTGTGAAAATCACCCCAACGTCAAGCATGACTCCAATGGCAATGGCAATCCCGGAAAGTGCCACAATATTGGCATCTACTCCTGCATACTGCATGACAATAAATGTCATAAGTACCCCAATAGGCAGCAGACTTGAGATCATAATGGCTGCCCTTAAATTCAGAACAAGAACTATAACGACTATAATACTTATGAGGATCTCCAGAATAAGAGCCTCTTCCAGTGTTCCCAAAGTCTCATATATTAGCCCTGAACGATCGTAAAAGGGAACAATTGTAACTTTTGATACTGTTCCATCGGCTAAGGTTTTGCTTGGTAACCCCGGGGCTATATTCTTTATTTCCTCTTTTACATTATTGATAACAGCCAGGGGATTTGAACCGTACCTCGCCACAACCACAGCTCCTGTCGCTTCTGCACCTCCTTTATCCAAACCACCTCGCCTGGTGGCCGGGCCCATTTGAATTCTTGCAACATCTTTGAGACGAATGGGGGTGTTCTCGTTGACGGCGACCACTGCTTCTTCCAGGTCTTCCAGGCTTTTAATGTATCCCAGACCCCGCACCAGGTATTCTGCACGGTTAAACTCGATGGTACGGGCGCCAACATCGAGGTTGCTTTCCCGTACCGCCTCCATGATCTGTTTTACATTTACCCCATAGCTTTTCATAGCGGTAGGATCAATCTCAACCTGGTACTCCTTGACGTATCCACCAATGGAAGCTACCTCGGATACGCCTTCGGCAGCAGATAGGGAGTATTTGACGTAAAAGTCCTGGATGGTTCGTAATTCCTGTGGATCCCAACCTCCGGTTGGTTCCCCGGTTTTAGGGTTCCGGCCTTCCAGGGTGTACCAGTAAACCTGTCCCAGGGCTGTGGCATCAGGGCCTAGAGCAGGTTGTACATCTGCAGGCAGCGTACCGGCAGGAAGAGAATTTAATTTCTCTAAGATCCTGGATCGGCTCCAGTAGAATTCTATATCCTCTTCAAAAATTATATATATACTGGAAAGACCAAATAGTGAACTACTGCGAATGGTTTTTACTCCGGGGACTCCTAAAAGTGTAGTGGTGAGTGGATAGGTGATCTGATCTTCAATATCCTGGGGCGATTTCCCCATCCATTCGGTATAAACTATTTGCTGGTTTTCACCAATATCGGGTATAGCATCTACGGGAACGGGATCTCTTGGCATCCAGTCAAGTTCCCAATTAAATGGTGCTGTAGCCACCCCCCAGGCTATAAACGCAACCGTCAGTAAAGCGGTCACTAACTTATTTTCTAAAAAGAATTTAATTGTTCGGTTAAGCATAAATTTTGATTACAGTTAATATCGGCCAAAAAAGGCAATAGAATCGGCCACATTTGTTATGAACAATGTGGTCATGCGGAAATTAACCTGTAATCAAATAAGGAAGGTCTGGTCGAGCACCTGTATGTCATAGACCAGTAAAGGTGGAATATAATTGGCAAAAGGAACATTATGCGCCGGCTGTTCCTCAAAAAGACCGGTTAAGGAATAGGTGAAACTTGCAAGAAATACTTGCTGATCAAAATTGAGATCATAAAAAGATATCTTTAGATCTTTCTGGCCATCAATAGCTACTGAATCCTCGGAACATCCTTTTTCATCAGATATTCCCGAATCGTGTTCCATTCCGCAGGTTTCAGCTTGAGAAAAAATGGCCTGATCCACAAGAAAATCTCCACAAAAATGCTTATTCACAGTAAAAGACATAGTAGATAAGAACACCAAGGATGCCAGAAGAGAAGATGATATTTTGTACAGGATGGATTTCACAGTATTTTTTCTTTTACTCTTGAATTGTTAGATTTTCTGCTGGATTACATGTAAAAAAAGTTTTAAGTATATCTTATTTCCCAAAAGTAGCAGGTTTATCACTGTAATAATATGATTAAAATCATATTCCCCTCTTTTTCTCAGTTTTTTCAGTAGCGTGAGACTTAGGTGGATAAGGGTAAAATTCTGACCAGACGATTAAAAAAATAATAACAATAGACAAACTTTAAACTTCCGGGTATGTTATTTTCAAACACCTCACAGTTTTATTGAAAAGAAGAGTAAAGTGGAGAGCTTACTAACGCCCTCCACTTTTAATAAATTAAGAATATTCCGACCTTAAAAACTTATTACAGCTTCAAGCACCAGACCATTGAATTTTCCTCCATCAAACCTTGTACCCGGTACAAATCCGTTATATTCCTGATTAACATACTCCACTTTAGCAAGTATATTTTTGGTCATAAACCAACCTGCTGACAACTGGTATCTTGCGATATCAATATCATTCCCGGACTCCTCACCGTCCACAGTATTGTATCTTCCGGCCACGTAATAGTTTTCATCAGCCCCAAATCTATAAATAAGATCTCCGGCAAGTTGTGTAAAGATCCTTTCCTGTGCTTCGGTTGTACGTTTACCGGAAGCCCTTTCAAAAGTTCCGAAAAATTCCAGTCCTCCCATTTTAATAAAAGGGTTGATCATAAAGGCAGTCATCTCGTTCCCAAATCGTGGATTGTACCTACCGGAAGTGAATCCATGAACATCTGGTAACTCCATTACTTCATAATATCTCGACCCTGCACGATCACCCCCATACAAGGATACATTAGCATTTTTATTGGTATGGTAAACCGAGCCGGTTAATCTGAATCTAATGTTATTACTCAGTAATCCATCGTAACCTGCTTTCGCCAGAAAGGAAGGACCTGTTGCATCTGGATTTGTAACGCTTTGATTTAATTTGCCATTAGTCGCACCTACCATTCCAATAAATCCGTTGTTCCTATAGTAAACTTCTGCACCAACTTCTGTTGTAAATGAATCCATAATGTAATTCCCCACGAAAGGATTATATATAGCCTGGGCATTATCTGTTCGCCGGAAGTGAGCATCACCATAGTTGTTTTCCATATGTCCAATTTTGACAGTTACATTATTCATTAGACCTTCCATGAACCCGGGGCTTATAAAATCCAATTTATCGATCAAAATGTATCCACTTTTGACGTAAGGTTCATTATGGTGACGTGAAGACAAATAGGTTCTAAGATGCATACGCACCCCGTCATATAACTGAACATCAAGGTCCAGATTGGCTGTTGGCAAGTTGAAATTGCTTCCTATTGTTGACAGAGGAACAGTACCTGAATTTTCATGTTCCAGGGCCTGAAATTGTATTGTAGAGGCACCACCTATTCTCACTTCCACTCCATCAAAAGTACTTATGGTATCTTTGGGTGCTTCGAAGGTGTTTATACCTCTTTTATCTGGTGCCCTAAAATTGTCCAAATCCCGTTGCTGGGCCTGCATCTGGGAAGCTAAGAGAACAAAGAGAATTGCGCTTAGATTTAAAATTGAAGTTTTCATTGTAAATGATTAATAAATTAATAGTATTAAATTTGAAAAAAAAGGAACCGAAATTCCTATGAATTAGGAGCTATTGGTTCGTTACGTGGTGTACAGAAGTTTTAAATTAAAAACACTTCAAACAGTACCTGGTAATCTTTTTTTATCAAAGGAGGCTTGTAATAATAAGAGGAAAGTTCTTCTTTTTCTGGAAGTGAAGAGTTCATCCTGATAGCGGGAGGAACAGTGCAAAAAAAGGATTCTAATTGGAAGGAAGGCGAAGAAACTTTTAAATCTTTCTGACCCGTTTTTTGGATAGTTTTATTGGAACAGCAGGTATCCTCGGCAAAATATTCGCTTTCCACTGCTAAGTCGCTACTACAGCTCCTGGCTTTTTTATTAAATGCGAAGTCTATCATTTTACCACTGCAGTAATGCGCATCCATGGTAACTGGCGATGTTGAAAACAGTACAAGTAGCGAAAGAAGAATAGAAAGTAGTTTCATTGCTAAATAATAAAATTCGAGACAACTGCTCCTTGGAAACAAAACTATCAAAAATACAAGGTGGAAAATATGATCTTTATCAGTTTTGGCGAATTTTAATTATTTCAAATAAGGCCCCTGTTTTTTGTTGTTCATCATAAAAAGTAGTTGCCCGTTAATTAAATAGATGTTCTTTTAATAATAGCTCTCAAATATTAAAAAATCAACTATTATTTTCATAAATATGAAAATAAAAGATTAAGAACTATTGCTAAATTAAAAGTTTCAGAAGCGTGTTTTCTCCTTTGCGGGCTTGAAAAGATTAATATGGTATTTTATCCTATTTCTTGGATTTTAAATTACTTCGGTAGAATTCATAACATGTTCAGGTCTACTTCTCTTTGAGCTTTTTGAAGCCTATAGTCCGAAGGACTCATACCGGTTGCTTTTTTGAACTGAGTAGATAAATAGGTAGCGCTGCTGTACCCTGTTTCACTGGCAACTTCCGAGATGTTCATCTCATTATATTCAAGTAATTCTTTTATACGTTGAATTTTGACTTGGTTCTGAAATTCCTGTATAGTCTTACCTTCTATTGCTGTAAAAACCCGGGTGAGATGACTGTAGTCGTAATAGAGACATTCACTTAAAACCTTTGACAATTTTCCGCTGCCATAGTCATCCTCTTTATAAATACGTGCTGTAATTATTGATTTTATCTTGTTGACAAGCTGCTCATTTTTATCGAAAAGTATCTCGAACCCTACCCGCAAGAATTCTTTCTGAATGGCAGACATTTCTGCAACAGTCAAGGGCTGTACCAGTACTGCTTGCCCCAGGGACACTTCTTGATACGTAATTTTTAATTCTTCAAGAATTTCCCTTACGCTTCTTTTGCACCGTTGACAAACCACATTTTTTATATACAGTATGTTTTCTTCCATATTAATAATTTCAATTACTATTAAACTTAATACCATCCCATACTTTACAGGAATGCTATTAACGTGAAAAGTTGACATTGTAAAAACAAAAGCTTCATCCCGGTTTTAACCTCTTAATCAGTTAAAACCTGGCCCAATTTATTTCAGGGCAGCCTAAAATTTTCTATGGCCGCCATTGGTGGCTTAGCCAAAATTGGTATTCCTGGCCCCTTTTAAAAATCAAGAATATATCTTATCCTGTATCATTCCATTTTGCGTGGTTTGGCGGGTTTGACTGTAAACTTTGCTTAGCCGCAGAAACTTTATGTTCTATACTCAAGATATTCCGCCACTCTAAATTAGGGGCACTTTCATTAAAGGCTCATTCAGCCTTTTTTGATTTTTTATAATTCTCTTCCGATTCAAAATAATCCACCTTTCCCTCTTGACCTGCTAAAACTATGTAAGCAGTAGCTTTATCCACAGGTTTTCCGGAAAATGGATCTTCTGCCATCCTTGCCGACTCCTCGTTATTTAACTTCCCTACGCACATTTGGCAACAGCCATAATAGGTTTTCCCCTCTACGGGCACAGCAAGTTGTGGTTCGCCCATATAGGCGTTGTTTACCATACATACCAATTCATTTGGCAGATGGTCGCCTATTTGGTAGTGGATCTGTTTATTTTCATTAAAGATCATTTCTTGGCCCTCATTTTTTTCTTTTTCTGTGGAAGAATTACATGAAATCATTGAAAATGCAATTAGGACTATTCCTGCCACAACTTTTACTGATTTTTTCATTTTGATTTAATTTTAGGTGTGCCGACTACAGCACTTTTTCACTGTTTTTAGTTTATTCAAATTTATTATTCGGCAACCTGGAATGGGACTTTGATCTTTGTTTTTTCCCAGGCCAATGAAATAATTCCTTTGTCCCCTCCTTCTTCTTTTACCTCATAAAGCAAGGCTTCCTGGTGTTCTTCAAGTTTTTCCGGAGAAATTTCTATGGCAAGAATGTTCTCGCTTTCATCATATTCATCCTTGCCGTGCTGGTCCCATCGGGAATTGAACATTACTGTCCAATTTTCTTTTCCGGGGATTACAAAAAGACCATATTTTCCGGCGGGTAATGTTTCATCACCAATTACCAATTCTTTGTCGGTTTCTATCCAGGTCGCTTTATGTGCCCCGGCCTGCCAAACCGTATTATAGCCAACCAATCCCCCAAATATAATCCTGTCACGTACCCTCGGTGAAGAATAATCTATATGGATATGTGCCCCATTAATCATGGCCATAGCAGTGGTGTGAGGACTTAAAACTTTTTGGTTGGTGTTACTTTTTTCCTGTTGATGGTCTCCATGTTGGGCTTGCATTCCTTTTACGGTAAACAATGCAAACAGTATGTAAAAAATGTACTTTGTAGTTTTCATGGCAATTGTGTTTAAATGTTAGTTATTCTTGTTTAATTTTACGTTGATATTTTCAGTGTTGATATTTGAGAAAAACTCCAGTTCCCCTGCTTCATACAGGGAATCCAAATGCCGCAAGGGGGTTGAAAGCATATTGGTTTCATAGTTTTGGTAATCTACAAACCGGATTCCTTCTATGATCCTTGGATTCACCGCTTTCCTAAATCTTAACCCGCCATTGTTCGTGAAAAATTGATACGCCAGATAATCAACAGTGAAATTTTCTTTGTGGATCCAGTAGACAAATTTATCATGATGATCTGTCCCGCCGCCTTCTTTTCGAAAGCTTACTTCAACTTCATAATAGGGTTCGCTTTCTACTTCATCCTCTCCTGACAGTTTTTTTATCGCGGCCGGGGAATTGAGTACGAAGGGTAACTGCACAAAATAGTGGACAGAATTTACCCCATCACTTATCCTGGTAACCATCGAATCTGGAACAGTGACAGCTTTGTTGTTTACAAAACGCCTCAAGCCCTCATTGCTAAGAATATCATGTGTAGTCTTGCCGGTGGAATCATTTACAGTACGCTCCAGCCGGAACATATCGCTATTGCGTGTGCTCTTATATATCCTGTGCCTAAATGTGAATTCGATTTCAGCATTTTCATAATTTTCCCCACCGGAGGCCTCTATACTTTTCTGTATAATTTTCCCAGCTTCTGATTTTTTTTCGGAAGTACCACAAGACAGCGATATTACTGAAACCAGTATAGCTGTTAGGGCTGTTTTTTTGCGACACAAGTTTTTCATTTTAGGTACTCCCATTTTAGAATTTTTTGAGTATTTTTCTAACCGAAGGAGAGGAGATATACCAGAGTACAAAGCCACTCAGCACCGTTATAAATCCCAACAGGGAAAAGATACGCAGCACAAGGTTGTTAAAATCATCCCTGCCCTCATAATCCATGGTATGCGTCATCCACAAGAAATCAAACCAGCGCCAATCCCGGTGCCTTAAGGTTTGAAAGGATCCATCTGAAACTGAAACATATGCTTTTATGTTTTCAGCGGTTTCGTAAGAAATCACGTAGGCAGGCAACCGCCCGCCACGGTATTCGTGATGATCTCCCGTTTCTTCAATCATTTCAATTCCCGAAATCATAAGATCTTCCCGCATGTATTTTCCAGCGATTGCAAGAGCTTCCCCTTCAGTTATTCCGTGTTTTTCCTCCCCGGTTTCAGCGTCTATTAATATTTCATCGTTTACCAAATAAAAAGGTTTTCCCGCTATATCCTTAAGCTGAAGGGATTTTACACCCCCGGGCAGTTTTGCGGGGGCTATTAAACTACTGAAGACTGCCTGTTCCACATGATGTTTCCTGAAGTGGTCGCCGTGGATCTCATCAATATCTGTCCAACTAAAATACATCCCGCTTACTGTCCACATAATAAATTGGATCCCAATGAATAGCCCCAGATAGCGATGGGCTTTTCTTAATTTTAATGCAGTTTTCCTTTTGACCACTATTATTTTTTATTTCTTCCTGAAACTTTTATAAAAACCCTGCACCTGGAATACTAACTAACCAATTAAACAAACAATTTCCAGGCGCAGGGCAAGCAATTTTAATTTTTACCTTACTTCCATGGCCAAAGAATCCATCCAGGCAATGAATACTTCCTTTTCTTTAGCCGAAAGTTTCGCATCCCAATGCACCAGGGTATAGGAAGAAAGTGGCATTTCCCCATCTTCCACCTGGCTGCTTATGGAGCGCAATTTGCTGCTTTGCCGCCGGGAAGAATATTCTCCGAACTCACTAAAATTCAATTCTTCCTTACCTTTTTCAATATGGTCGTTCAAATACCAGGTAAATGGTTGGATCTTATTGTACCAGGGATAATTGGTGTTATTGCTATGGCAGTCATAACAGGAGGTTTGCAGGATTGTATTAATGTTTTCCGGCACTTCAAAAACCTCAGTGAAATCTGATTGTGGTATATAATCACTCGTATTTCGGTTTGCGGGAATAAATTGTATTCCGACAAACACAACCAATAAAACCAGGCCAATGATCTTTAGGAACTTCATGTACTAAATTTCTTTCTGGACCTCTCCACAGGTAAGCATACTTTGCCCAAAATAAGGGTTTCTTATTTCTTCACTGGTACTTAACCATATTGCACCTTTGTTGGAGTTGTACATAGGGCAAAACTGTTGGTAAAGAGTTTTGGGGCTTCCGGTGATTTCCAACATATCTGCAAGATCAACGCTAAGGATATCAAAATGTTCCCGTTGATGAGCTATATCGCTCATGGTTATATGTTCAGCATGTTCTTTGGCATCCTCTATTATTTCCGTCAACTCTTGTTGCTGCCCTTCTTCATATTCACTCATATCAAACTCTTCAAAAGCTTTTACCAGGCCTTCACCGGCTTTTGCTGCATCTTTAATATTATCGGCTACAAGCGCATCTTTTAATTCCAAATAGTCATTAACGATACGCCCTGTTTGTGAATCCTCATTTTCACTGCCCATTACATCCTGGGAAGGTTGAGCCCCACCTTCCATCATATCTGAATCTGCGTTCATGTTTTCATGGTCCATGGTTGAATGGTCAACGCTCCCTTCTTCATTATTGTTTTTACAGGATACTGCTGTTAGGCTTGCAATTACTAACATTGCAATACCTAAGTTTACTTTTAGATTCTTCATTTTAAATGGTTTTTTAATTGTTATGAATTATTACTGATTATTTATTGATATACACTTATTTGTGTTTTATTAAAACCTTATGCTAAGTCCACCCCCGGCCCCAAACCTGTTGTCATAGCTTCCCATAATTGAAAAGTTTTTTGCCAGGAAATATTCGGCCCCCACTGTGAGGACTTCTTCTTTTTTAAAGTTTTCTCCTTCAGGAAGTTCGTTTACCCATCCAAAGTCGGCCTGGAATTCATATTCTGCAAAGACTGCGATCCTGCGAAAGACCAGGATTTCCCTGCTCAGGCTTATTGTTGGCCGCAGTTTGTTGTCCATGCGCACATCCAAATTGAACCTGTAGGGGGTAAAATACCGTATCCCTGCTATGGCGGTAGTAGCAATTTCATCCAGACTATTGGTACTTTCGTTTTCTACATTTACACCACCAAAAACGCGAAACCAGTCGTTTAAATAGCGTTCATAAGTAAGTTCTGCCTCCATGTTTTGGTTCCAGCCATATTCTCCGGTTAGTGTGAACTGGTTCCTGATGTTGGATGAAACCAGGTTAATTTCCGTCATATGGGAAGCGACATCCACCATTCCCCAGGTAAAAAAGTGATTGCTCGTATTGGTGAGGATCTTGAGGGGATGATCTTCCAGGCGTTCATCCCTGGGGGTATCGTAACTAAAAATACGTGCCATACCAGAATCCAAATGGTACAGAATATGACAATGAAAGAACCAGTCGCCATATTCATTGGCATCAAATTCAATCACCACTTTTTGCATAGGTGCCACATTCACCGTGTGTTTTAACGGCGAGTATTCACCGTGTTCATTTATGACCCGAAAAAAATGGCCATGTAAATGCATGGGATGGTGCATCATTGTAAGGTTGTTCAGGGTTATACGGGTCACCTCTCCCTGTTTTATTTTTATTTTATCGCCTTCAGACAGGGGGACACCATTTAAACTCCATACATAACGCTCCATATTACCGGTTAAATTCAGGAGGATCTCCTTAACGGGTTTCTCTTCAGAAAAATCTGTTTGTTCAGGGGCTTTCAGGTAATCATAATTAAATTCGGAAAACATGCCGCCTTGCATGTCCATTTCCTGATCCATCTCCATTTCCCCATCATCGCCCATATCGTGATCCATTTCTTCTTCAGCATCTTTATTCATCTTCATGTTTTCCATCTCCTCCCCATTCATATTATCGTGGTCCACCATCATCGTGTCTTTGGATTTTTTCATTTCATCCATCTCATTCATATCGTGGTTCATTCCTTCCTGATCCATTCCGTCCATTTTACCGTGGTCCATACCTTCCATTCCGTCCATTTGCATACCGTATTTTTCTGCCGTTTCGTGCGGTGTTTCTTTACCCGGGTTAAATTTCATTGCAGGGGCCCCCATTTTCATGTCCATGTCTGCCATTTGTTTCATCATCCCAATTAGGTCTGGTTTGGGCACATTTGGTGCACTTACAACTGGCCCCTGGCCAAGGAATGCCGAGGTTTGGCCGGTACCGTCTTGCGCAGTAGCCCGAGCTTCCAGTTTTCCGCTCTCTGGAATGGTTACAATAAAGTCGTAAGTTTCAGCTACGGCAATAAACGTTTTGTTATGTTCTACAGGTACTACGTCCAGTCCGTCTGCAGCTACCAATAATGGGGTTTCCCCTCCAAATGTCAGCCAAAACTGGGTAGAGGCAGCTGCATTAATAATTCTTAATCTTACCCTTTCTCCCGGTTCAAACTCTGGATATTCCTGGCTCGTCGCTCCATTAGTAATGAAGGCAGGATAATACACATCTGAAATATCCATCCCTTCCATGCGCTGTTTCCAAAATTTTAACTGGGCTCCCAATGCTCCCCGTGCTATCACCCTGTTAAGGGGAGCAACGGTATTTTTCTTGATCCCATACCACTCATTGCCTCGTTTAAGGGTTTTTAGGACGTTTTTAGGTTTTTCAAATGTCCAGTCTGCCAGGACGAGGACGAGCTCTGAATCATAATCAAGATCCTCTTCCGGGTCTTCAATAACAAATGAACCATACACTCCATTCTGTTCCTGTAATGCGGTGTGGGAATGGTACCAGTAGGTTCCTGCTTGCTTTAAAGCAAATTCATAAGTAAAAGTTTCTCCCGGTTCTATAGGAGGAGTTGTGAGATAGGGAACCCCGTCAAAAAAATTGGGAAGCAGTAGGCCGTGCCAATGCACAGAGGTTTCCACATCCATTTCATTTTTAACGTGAATTACAGCATACTCTCCTTCTGTAAACCTTAAGGTAGGACCTGGAATACTGCCGTTAATGGTCATTCCCATTTTCTTCTTTCCGCCTATTTTTACTTCCTCCTGATCTATGGTTATGTTATATTCCCTTACCGGTAGATTATCAACATTTCCTTCAACAGATTGTTGTTGCTGCTGGGGAAACATTCCCCATGTAATTCCTATAAATCCTATTAAAGCGCCGAGTTTTTTCATAACTGAGTTTATTTATATTTTTTAATCAACTTTCATTCAATCTTATTCCTTTCTTAAAACCGGTACCACTTTTAAGAATCTTTTCCGGATGTTTATAACGCAAGCCATAAAACTACAAATACTGCCGCCAGAAAAAGACCTAAAATAATAAGAAAAGCATATAACTTATCTTTTTTAGTTACTTTGGACCCCGCAGATTTTCTTTTTTCTTTTGTTCTCTCCTGAACTTTCTATCTCCTTTCATAAACTTGTCAATTTTCAAAGTATGCTTTTTTGTGCCTGCCAATGGGCAGGAGTAGGATATGTGATCTGGTCCTCAATATCCTGCGGGAAACGGCTGCCAGTCGGTAAAAACGATTTGCTGATTTCCCCCTATATCGGGGATAGCATCTACCGGGACAGGATCGCTGGGCAGAAAGCCCAGATCCCAGTTAAACGGAGCTGTCACAAGCCCCCAGCCGATCATGAAGATAAGCAGCAGGATAGTGACCAGCCGGTTGTAAAGAAAATATTTTATGAATTTATTGAACATTCTCAAATGCTATTTAATGAAATTGATCCTTCGGAAAAAAATGAGATGCCCCAAATGGCGCATAGCAAAGGAAGCATTATCAGAATTATTCCTGATTAGCCGAATTCATTAAATAATCAAATAAGAAAAACCTGGTCCAGCACCTGAATATCGGAAACCAGTAAGGGTGGGGTGTAATTTTTATAAGGACTTGCCTGTAAGGGAAGGCCTTTAAAAAGATTAATATAAGAATAGGTAAAAGTGGCAAGAAAGAGCTGTTGGTCAAAATCAAGCGAATTATAAGAAGCTTTTAATTCATCCTGTCCTTCAATCGCTATTTTTTGATTTTCACAGCAAAATTCCTGATCTACAGAATCCTCAGTTGTATCGGAATGTTCGTGCATTTCCATTCCGCAACTTTCGGCCTCAGAAAATATAGCCATATCCATTAATATACTTCCACAAAAATGTTTGTCCACCGTAAAGGAAGAGGTAGAGAACAACACCAAAAGTGCCATACTTACAGAAACAATATTATGAAAAGCTTTTTTCATGAAGCACAAAGATAAGGATTTTTACTATCGTAATGATCTCATTTCTTTCACTTTCGTGGAAAAAACATTCAAATTTTTGGAATTGTAAAGACTGAAAGTGATGTGTAGTAGTGGCGTTAAAATAAAAGCGAACAACGGAGTATTCCATTTATATCATCTTATAATGGTAAAAGGGTACTGGAAATTTGCATTGAAAGACCATGTTCCTCACACCAGGTTCTCACCACATTTCCCTCTATTTCGCTACTATCCATTGTGGGAAATTGTTGAGGATGAGAAGCAGGGGGCTCCATCGATAAAATTAAAAAGGTTTGGATAACAATCTCCCGATTCTTATTGGAATTTCTAGAAGATCTTCAAAATAAATTTGGAGGCCACCCCCTCACCCGTTGCATTTGTAATGAATTAAGTTAACCATTAAATACTTTAGTACATTTTGAACACGACGGATTAAGTATTTCAGAAATTATCTGGGAATTAAGTTGGTTTAAAAATTTATCGCTTACACAGAAGTGGGGAAAATTGGTTTTTAAAAATAAGCCTTGCCCCTTTAAATTAAGCTTTACCTATCCCGGCATTAATCAGTTTTTCTTTTGTGATTGCATTGCCTTTGCAGCAATCCAGTAATTTTCCATCTACCGCAATTGCCGGTAAATTCTTGATCCCATATTCATTTATCTTGGAAACACAGGACTTATCATCACATTGTTTCACCAAATCATAAGTAGTGAGCTCGCAATTATCACAAGCGAGATCTTTAACCATTTTTACAACTGGATCACATACGGGGCAATTGGCCGTAAATATTTCTACTTGACGTTTCATCTTTTTAAATTTTAATTATTAAATAATTTTTTATATCCTATTAATAATAGAAGAATCCAAAGGTAAGGGAGACCCAGGGGTGGTCTCCAACTGAAATTCAAAAAATATAATAATCTTTTTAGTAAGGTAAAATGAGATGAGGGGCAATAAGTTAATGCCTAAAAAAAGAGATAATTTTCCTTACTCGTTCTTTTGGCTATTCCCCTCTATTCGCTTCCGTAAATCGGCTATTTCACTCATTTTGGAAGTAAGGGTATCCAGTTCCAAATCGGGGAATTGTTTTCGTATAAATTCAATGCGATCTTCATTTCCACAATCTCCCGGGCAGGCTTCAACGGTTTCAGAAATTTTTATGGCCAAAGCTTTCCGGTAAGTTTCATCCAACAATAAAAAATGAGCCTTATCCAGCCCTTTTTGTGCCGCTTTAAACTGAATAAGAATCTTATCGGGGTTAATATCTTCATCAAGCATCTTTATGAGACCATGTATCTGTCCATTAATGCTCTGTAGCCTGGTTTTGATGTCTTTACTTAAATCTCGTGGTATCATTTTGTTTTATTTTTTCAAATTTAAAACATGACCTGGGGTGGTCCACAAGTTTTATGAGATAATTTAACAGCAATTGATATTATCCTGAACTGGCGGACAAGCAACAGAGCCGTAACTGCAGTATACACAGCAGTCTCCCTCTTTGGGTTTTAAAACCTCTTTACATTGCACGCATTCATAAAAAAACTGGCACGCATCTGTTGGCATTTCTTCTTGTTTGGAATGTCCGCAACTTGGACAAGTAATTGTTGATTCGGTTATAAAAGAATTCATTTTTTTATTATTTTAATTAATCATACCATATATACAACATCTGAACCTGATGAAGGATAGGTTAGGATCATGGTTTTTAAATCTTTGGAAGTAAATCCGGCTTTTATAGCCAGGGCAAATAGATTTATTACTTCCTCGGCATGTGGGCCAATGAGATGTGCTCCTAAAATTTTTCCGGTTTCTTTCTCGACGAGTGTCTTGTAGGCATAAGTTTTCTCATTGATCCTTTTCGCGGTAAACCAGTCGGGAACACGATCCTTGTTCACCTTAAAGTTTAGACCTTTTTTAGTGGCTTCTTTTTCAGAAAGTCCTACTGAAGCCATTGTGGGCAGCGTAAAAACAACGGTGGGAATCGCGGTGTAATCTGGTTCCTTAGTGTTGCCTTTTAAAATATTGGATGCTACAATATGTCCTTCCATAACGGCAACCGGTGTAAGGGGAATACCATCTGTATCTGCTGCATCCCCGGCAGCATAGACATTTGGATTGGTGGTGCTTTGCAAATATTCATTCACTTCAACTCCTTTTTTACCAAAGGCGATATTTGCTTTCTGCAGGTCCAAATCAAAAATGGCAGGAGGCCTTCCAGCAGAATTAATCACCTGCGCAGCCTCCCATTTCTTTTCCCCACTTTCACCTTTTCCGGTTACGCAAAAAGCCCCATTCGCCTCTTCAATCGCCGTAACGTTGGTGTTCAGAATTAATTGTATGTCTAACTTCCTGGTAGCTTCAGTTAATTGATCTACTATAAAAGGATCAAATTTCTCCAGTGGCCTTTTCCCCCTGTGAATTATGGTCACTTTACTGCCAAAACGGGCAGCCATATGTGCAAACTCAAAAGCGATGTACCCACCGCCAATAAACAGCAAAGAGGATGGCAGGATTTTGAAATTGAGAAAATCTGTACTGCTAATAGCATACTCCTCACCCGGAATATCCAACTTTCTCGGTTTTGCACCCGTGGCTATTATGATCTTTCCGGCTTCTATAGTTTCATTTCCTACCTTCAGTTGAGTTTCAGAAATAAATTTTGCTGATTCATGAAAAGTATCAATTTTGTTTTTTTCGTAGCCTTTTTCAATTTTAGGCGGCATAGCATCCACCAAATCCTGTTTGAATTTCATTGCTTCCTGCCAATAAATAGCTGGCACTTCAGAAATTTGCTTTTCGTATAAATTATGAGCTAAATGTTTTGCTTCAGTAGGACCGAGCATAATCTTTTTTGGGTCACATCCACGAAGGGCACAGGTACCACCATAGGGTAATTCATCTGTTATTCCTACCCTAAGGCCTTTAGAAGCACATTTATTGGCAACATTCATTCCTGCCATTCCGGAACCTATTACAAATACATCATACTTTTTCATCTCACTTTTTTTAGGTTACTTATCTACTACCTTATAGCCGGTACTGCTTATGGCTGTAATAATTGCAGCCTTATCTACTTTTGTTTTGTCATATTCAACTAGCGTATTGGCATTTTCATAGCTCGCCTTGACCGAGAGAATCCCCTCAAGTTTATTAACTTTATTTTCCACCGGTGCTTCACATCCTGCACAGGTCATTCCTTCTACAACAAATATCTCCTTAACAATATTTGTTTGTGAGACATAAACAATTTCCTTGTTAGGTTGGCTGTAAAATACCTCGGAGTAAGTTGGAAAAGCCAGCATAAGCCCTGCAAATAGGGTTACAGCTAGTAAAAACTTCTTTGTCTGAAAAAAAGATTGTTTTTCATCTTCTGCACATCCGCAATCACTTTCAGCTTCTTTTCTATATCTCAACTTTTGATACCAGGCCAAGCCCAGAACTAACACCGTGAGAGCAATTAAATACGGCCGGAAAGGTTCCATCCACGAAAAGGTAGTCGCCATGCCACTCGTGCCCGCGACTAAAGCAAGAACCGGGGCAATACAACATAAGGAAGCCGCTATAGCTGCTACTACTCCGCCTAAAGCAGCTTTATTGAATTTATTTTGAGTAGTATCCATTTTAAGCAGATTTTTTTAATGATTTAATTGAAGTGAAGATGTTATTCAAGATCTGAGTTTCAGATTTTACCAGTGAATAATACAAAGTTTGTCCCTCCCTTCTGGAGGTAATGAAGCCGGCATCTTTCATTTTCCGGAGATGTTGTGAAATCGCCGGCATACTCATTTCTAAAATGTCTGCTATATCACAGGGACATAATTCATTCTCCATATTTAAAAGGAAGAGAATCTTTAAACGCACATCATTACCGGCAATGGACAGAAGTTTTGTCATTTGCTGGAAACCGTTGTCCAAATTTTCAATTGTTGCTTGACAATTTAAAAGCTGTGTATGGTTAGCTTCAGCGCGTGTACAGGTTATTTCAAGTTTCATAAATTATTTTTAATGCTGCTAAGGTATATGTTATTTATTATTTAAGCAACTTATTAAATATAAATGAAAAGATACTGAATTTTTTTCCGGGACAACTGTTGCGAAAAATCTATTCTATAGACAGGTCTCATATCTGACTCCTTCCACTCAAATGGCTGGTAAATATCAGTCTCATTTTTTCTTTTAGTCCCGCTGAATTATACCTAAATTTTATTTCCATGTCCTGTTTCTTAATTCATTATAATTTTTTTAACTTTACCAAAGCCGTAATTGCTCTTCTTTTTATAAGCCCGCCTATATAAGTTTTTATGGATCATCAAAAGAAAGTTGCGAAGTAGCTTTTTCTAGAGGTCCTAATATTTGCACACCTTGTGCAATACTATTTTCTTATATTTGTAATGTGAAAATACTAGCAACCACTATTTTGTCTTTCCTTTTCTCGTTCCAGTCTTCGGGACCAGTAATGGATTGGTGTTGTGAATTATTAAAAATACCAAATCTTGTTGAGCACTATAATGAACAAACAGCAGATACTGGTATTACTTTTTTTGAATTCTTAGATTACCATTATGGAGACCAGGAAAGCTCCAAAAACCACGAAAACGACGCTCATGACGGTGAACTTCCATTACAAGGCCATCATTCATGTTCTCATGGAATTTCGCTTATTAGTCCCGAAAAATTTGGACTCATCTCTATTGAACTTCCAGAGAATCAAAGGACAAGCATTTTTTACCAGCCCCCATTCTCTTCGGCCAGTTTAGGCTCAGTTTTTCAACCACCCCAGGTTTAATTCATTTTACTGTTAGGATTCCTATATCCTAATGTCATTGATCACTTCAATGGCTTACCCTATTTTTTATAATTGAATTAAACTTTTTTACATGATTAATAAGATCATAGCATTTTCTATAAACCATAAGTTTATAGTGGGTCTATTTACGTTGGCTTTAATTGGAGCCGGGATCTGGTCCATGATGACCGTAAACCTGGGCTCGGTTCCCGATATTACAAATAATCAGGTTCAAGTTATTACCCAATCCCCAAGTTTGGGTACTGAAGATATTGAACAATTTGTCACCTATCCCGTAGAATTGGCTATGGGAAACCTGCCCGGGGTGACGGAATTAAGGTCTGTTTCCCGCTTCGGACTCTCGGTGGTAACCATCGTCTTTGAAGATGATATGGGCACCTACTTGCCCCGGCAGCTGGTTCAGGAAAAATTGACCGAGCTGCAGGAAACCATTCCCGAAAACTTTGGCAGCCCCACTATGGGGCCTATATCTACTGGGCTAGGACAGATATATGAATATACCGTTCAGCCGCTACCAGATTATGAAGAGGAGTATACTCCTACGGAGCTCCGAAGCATTCAGGATTGGATAATCAAGAGACAGTTGACACTTCTTGAAGGAGTTGTCGAAATAAATTCTTTTGGGGGATACATCAAGCAGTACGAAGTAGCTATTAGCCCTGAGAAATTAAATGCGCTGGATGTAAGCATCTCCCAGGTGTATGAGGCCCTGGCCAGGAATAATGTAAATACCGGCGGAGCCTATATAGAAAAGAACAAAATGTCCAACTTCATTCGTGGAGAAGGCCTCATCCAGTCCTTAGATGACATCAGGAAAATAGTTGTTACCAATGAAAATGGCACTCCTGTTACCATTGGGGATATAGCCGAAGAAGTGAGTTTCGGAAGTCAGGTGCGTTATGGTGCTTTTACTCAAGATGGAGAAGAAGCCGTAGGAGGTATTATTATGATGCTGAAAGGTTCCAACCCTAATGCAGTGATACAGAGGGTCCAGGAAAGGATGGCGGAGGTAGAAGGATCCTTGCCGGAAGGACTAGAAATAAGGCCTATCATTGACCAAAGTGCCCTTATTGGCAGAACAACTGATACCGTAACCCAAAACCTGCTGGAAGGTGCTTTGATCGTAATCTTCGCATTGGTATTCCTGTTGGGGAGTTTGCGTGGAGGGCTAATAACTGCTACGACCATTCCGCTTTCCTTACTTTTTGCCTTCATTCTGATGAAGCAGTTTGGAGTTTGGGCAAACTTAATGAGCCTGGGTGCCATTGACTTCGGGATAATCATTGACGGGGCGGTTATTATCATAGAAGGCGCCGTTTATGAAATCCATAAAAGGATCAAAGCCGGAAAAGTCAAATTTAATCAGGCTGTCATGGATGAGGTCGCTTACGACTCCGGAAGTACTATGATGGGGTCTGCATTTTTCGGCCAGGTTATCATCCTTATCGTGTTTGCGCCCATTTTGTTCCTGACAGGAGTGGAAGGCAAAATGTTCAAGCCAATGGCCTACACTTTTGGTTTTGCAATGATAGGTGCCATTATCTTGTGCCTCACCTACGTTCCGATGATGTCTGCATTGTTTATGAAGCCGATTGAAAACAAGAAAAACTGGTATGGCAAGTTAGAACGCTGGCTGGAAAAAGTCAGTGATAAAATTATTGGTGGCATTCATCGTGCCTACCTTCCGCTTTTAAAAGCTTCCCTTCGCCTCAAAGCAGCGGTGATCATTGGAGCTGTCATTTTATTAGGGGCTGCAGGATACATTTTTTCCACAATGGGGGGAGAATTTATTCCGCAGCTTGATGAAGGGGACATTGCGATGCAAGCTTTAATCCGTCCAGGTAGTTCATTAAATGAATCTATTGAAGTCTCTAAAAAAATTGAGACCTTACTGTTGGACAATTTCCCGGAAATAGAGACTGCAACAGCCCGTATTGGGGTGGCGGATATTCCTACCGATCCCATGCCGATGGATATTGCGGACATGTACTTAATACTGGAAAAAGACAGGGACAAATGGGTTTCTGCTGAGACAAAAGAGGAACTTATCGAACAAATCCGGGACTTGCTAAACAAAAATCTCACAGGTGTCAATTTGGTTTTTACCCAGCCTATAGAGCTAAGGTTTAATGAGCTATTGGAAGGAGTACGAGAAGATATTGCGGTAAAACTCTATGGCGAGGATTTAGAAGTTCTATCCACTAAGGTTCAGGAAATGGCAGAGATTATTCAAACCGTACCCGGAACAGGAGATGTAAATGCAGAGAGAACTTCTGGTCTCCCGCAAATGACGGTACGTTACAATCGGGACAAGTTAGCACAGTACGGGCTTGATATTCAAAAAATAAATGAATATATAAATACCGCTTTTGCAGGCGGAGTGGCAGGAGTGGTTTTTGAAGGAGAAAGGCGTTTCGACCTGGTAGTTCGCTTTGATGAAGAGCACCGTCAGAGTATTGAAGACATACGGACCTTATACATTGATCTGCCAGATGGTACCCAAATTCCGATTAATGAAATAGCCGAAATTAGTTATATACCCGGACCAATGCAAATTTCCAGGGACGACACCTATCGCAGAACATACGTTGGGGTAAATGTGAGGGGCCGTGATGTGGAGTCGGTTGTAAATGACATTCAGGGTAAATTGGATGCTGAACTGGATTTACCTCCCGGTTATTACATTTCTTATGGCGGTGAGTTTGAGAACCTTCAAAGTGCCAAAGATCGCCTGATTATTGTGGTTCCTATCGCACTCTTCCTGATATTCGTGCTGCTTTATTTTGCCCTGGGCTCATTCTCGCAGTCTATTATGATTTATATGGCCATTCCATTAGCGGCCATTGGGGGTATTTTTGCCCTCTGGCTACGAGATATGCCTTTCAGTATTTCGGCAGGGGTAGGATTTATCGTGCTCTTTGGGGTGGCTGTTCTTAACGGATTGGTATTGGTGAACCGTTTCAACTCCCTTAAAGAAGAAGGGGTAACCAATATTAGGGACAGGATTCTCATTGGTACCAAAGAACGTATAAGGCCGATCATGCTTACAGCTGTAACCGATATTTTAGGCTTTATGCCAATGGCGTTTTCATCTTCGGCCGGGGCAGAGGTTCAGCGCCCCTTAGCTACGGTGGTTATTGGAGGTATGCTTACAGCTACCCTTCTCACCCTTGTGGTGTTGCCAGTCCTTTATACTTTAATAGAAAATATGAAAAACAGAAGAAATAATAATAATAATGGCTTGGTACCAGCTCCGGCAATATTGGTGGCGTTGTTTTCTGTCGGAAGCCTTTTAGGTTTAAGTACATCTGCACAGGCACAAGAAACAAACCCACTGCAGGATACGTTGCCAGTGCAGCAAGAAATGGTGGGGGTACAGGATTCTTTACCAAGTCTCACTTTAGAAGAGGCACAGGAACGGGCAATAGAAGCTTTTCCAAGAATAAGAGCCGCTGTATTGGAGATAGAAAGCCAGGAGGCTTTAAAGAAAACGGCTTGGGATCTTGGTAACACGCAGGTCTTTACAGGAGCGGAAGAAATTAGCAATGGCTCGAATAATACTGACCTTGGAGTCTATACACAAATCGGAGTTCAGCAACAGAATATCGACATCTTCGGTATTGCTCCGCGCCTGAAGTTGCAGAAGGAAAGAGTAGCTCTTGCAGAAGAAGCCCTTGGTCTTTCCGTGCTCGAGGTGGAGCTGGAGGTGAGCCAGGCATGGGCTTCGGTGTATGCGGCTAAAAACCAGTACCAGGTTTTTGAACAGTTGGATTCCGTATTTACCGATATTGAAAGAGCGGCACAAATCAGGCTGGAAACCGAGGCTATTTCCAGGCTTGAGTATTTAGCTACTGCCAACCAGGGCAATGAGGTAGAAATACAAAAAGAGCAGGCTTATCGGGACTACCTTAGTGCCCTCCAGCGATTCAACCTGTGGTTTGCCAGTGACACGCTTTACACGGTGCCAAATGTTCCTGCCGATCAGTTAGACGAGCCTATAAGCGATTTACTGCGACCCCTTGATAATCATCCTCTGCTCAATGTGTATGAACAAAGGGTGGATGTAGCCAATGCAACCGTAAGGGAAAGGCGATCGCAGTTTTTGCCAAAATTTCAGGCGCAGTATGGAAGGCAGAAGATTGACGGCCAAGCGGACTTCTACCAATATCAGGTAGGAATTAGCATTCCCTTGTTTTTCGGACCGGAATTAGGCAGAGCACAATCGGCCAGGGTAGACCGGGAAATAGCCGAGGCAAACTTACAGCAGACGCAGTTGGAACTAAAGACAGCTTATTCTGAGGTCCGCGAACAATACCTGAAATGGCTTAATTCCTGGACATATTACCAGGAGGAGGCGCTTCCCTTGGCTCGCGAACAACGACAAGGAGCCATCATTGCCTACCGCGAAGGGGCGATTGATTATGTGACTTTTCTACAAAACCTCCGCGATGCCGTGCGTATAGAGGTTGATGCATGGCAGGCATTTGGTAGTTATCTCGACAGCCGCTCTCAACTCGAATATTATCTGAATAATTCCGATTAAAAATAATTTAATAATAGACAAAGAAAATAAAAATGAAAAAGCACATCATAAAACTGTTCACACTGCTCATTATGGTATCGATCCTTACTTCGTGCAACGGCGGAGAAGGCGAAGAAGCTACCGGAACCGGCGAAGACCTTGCTACGGAAGAAGCCGGTCATGAAGAAGATGAAGAAGGAGAAGAAGGCGGATTGGGAGAAGTGCATCTTTCCAGCCTCAAGTTCAACAGCCTGGGCATAAAAATAGATACCCTGCCCACCAGGCCCCTTTCAGACGTAGTTGAAACCACAGGAGAACTGGAAGTGCCACCCCAGTATGAGGCCACCGTGACCGCTATACTAGGAGCCAACATTACTTCTATTGAAGTTATTGAGGGGGATGAAGTTAGAAAAGGCCAAACCCTGGCGTATCTTTCTCACCCCAACCTCACCAGGCTTCAAACCGATTATATGACAGCTTACAGTCGTATGCAGAATCTGGAGCAAGAATTTAATCGCCAACAAAGGCTCTATGAACAAGAAGTAGGTTCAGGCAAACTTTTTCAACAGGCGCAGGCCGATTATCGTGTTGTACAGGCAGAAGTAAAAGGTCTGGAGTCACAGCTAAGACGGTTAAACCTAAATGTTGCATCGATACGAGAAGGAAATATTACTGAGAATATACCTGTGGTAAGTCCAATCCAGGGGAACATTGAAGATGTTAGTGTACAGATAGGACAATATGTTGATCCTCAAACCGAGCTTTTCGAAGTGATCAATACGGAACATGTGCATGCCGATTTAATGGTATTTGCAAAGGATGTTTACAAAATAAAAAAAGGACAAAAGGTTTTACTTCAAATGGAATCCATACCTGGTAAGACCTATACTGCTAAAATTTATTCCGTCGGTAAAAAGTTTGAACAGAATCCTAAGGCTGTGCACGTTCATGCAGAGATACAGGAGGATACAGAAAACCTTGTTCCTGGCATGTACATCAACGGAAGGATTATTACAGGCGCCGGTACGGAGGTGACGGCTTTGCCGGAGGAGGCCATTATTGAGGAAGAGGGAAAATCCTACATCTTCATTGCTGAAAAGCACGAGGAAGACGGGGAAACCGAATGGTCGTTTAAGCCGGTGGAGGTGATCACGGGAGAAGTAAATGAAGGCTGGACAGAAATTAAATTATTGCAGCCTTTACCTGAAGGTGCACTATTGGCCTGGAACAATGCCTACTACCTGATCTCCGAAATGAAGAAAAGCCAGACCTCCCATGGCCATTAAAACAAGTTATTTTGGAACCTGGCTTGTCCGCAATTGTTTGTCTTAATTTATGGCAGGCCGGGTTTTTAATAAAATTAGATCAATAAAAATTTTAATAAATGAAAGAAATAAAAGCGTTTGTCAAACCCAAGAGGGTTCAAAAAGTTATTGAAGCTCTTAGTGAATCAGGATTTAAAAGTATGACCCTTTCTCAGGGGGAAGGGACCGGGGCCTTTAAAGATAAAGGAGCAAGCCCCTCTCTTGATTTCCATATTACAGATAGTCCCGTAGTGAAATTGGAACTGGTGTGCCAGAATGAAGAAGCACAAAAAGCCATAGATATCATAGTCGAAAATGGAAAGACAATGAACCCGGGCGACGGGATCATCTACGTTTCTGATATCGAAGATGCCTTTCAAATAAAGACGGGAAAATCTATCAAAAGACATGAATTGTAAAACTGTTTTGTTCAGGAATGGAAGAATTAATAAAAAAACTTGAAAGCAAAGAGATACGACCCACCGCTATGCGCTTGTTGGTCTTAAATCGTTTTACAGATTCAGAAGTAGCATTAAGTATTGGGGAACTTGAAAAAGATTTTCAAAATTCTGAAAGGAGCACCCTATTTCGTACTATAAAAACATTTGAGGAAAAAGGGATCGTGCATAAGATCGAAGATGGAACGGGCGTAATAAAATATTCCCTTTGTCAAGAAAATTGTGAATGCGAAATTGACAACGACCTCCATTTGCACTTTCACTGTAATAGCTGTGACGAGACAGTGTGCCTTACGGAACAAAAAATTCCACATATTACTTTGCCCGCAGGGTTTGAAGCAATAGACGCCAATCTGGTTATTACGGGGATTTGCAGTAAGTGCAATGTTGGATCAAGTTGAGTTCAGATGATACTAAATGTTCCAGACTTGGTAATCATCTAAAATAAGTTTGAGCAAAGTAAAAATTTCTGAAGAAGAAGGAGTTTGCCGGAACAGTTACCATTAAAAAAGCAGGCAACCCAAAACACAAGAAATTATGAGGAGGCGAAAGATTTTTATTACGATTCTAGTAGGTGTGGTCTTAGGAATTTTTATAGTGCAACCGCTGGTCTTTTCCCTTCAAATTAACTATTTAGAGGGGGACAAAAGTTGGTGGACATACCTCCAAGAAAGTTATCAGAAGGTATTTAACTTTAATGATGAAGATCAAATCTTGATAAATCTCCTTTTTTCAATAATGGGGATAGCTCTTGCCTTTATGGTTGTTGTAAGAAAAAAGATATATAAGCTTAGAAGACGAAGTAAAAGCTGAAGAAGGTGAGGCATTCTTCATAGAAAAGACAGAGCCAACATAAAAGCTTTTAAAGTTTACTGGAAAATCGAAATAACAGATAGAAAAAATGAAAAAGACGCAAGTAAGATTACCAATACTCCTGCCGGAAATTCCCGATGAGAACGATCAATGTGTACAGAGGCTAATGGATCACCTGCAAAACAGGGAAGGTATTGAAAAGGTACATATTGCTTCTGAAAAAGAGGATGATACCCCTCAGCTTTGTTTTCATTACGATCCTGACGTTATTTCCATTGCCCATATTAGAAAACTCGCGAAACAGGCAGGGGCATCATTGACCAATGAATTTGGACATACCCTGCTCGAGGTTGAGGGAATTCGTCATGCAAGGCATGCAAGGAAAATTCAAAATGCCCTGAGAGGATTAGAGGAAATAATGGAAGCCTCGGTTTCCGAATCTGGAATTATAAGGCTGGAATTTATTAAGGCTAAAACTGATGAAGAAGATTTTCGTCAAATCCTGAGGAACGAAGGCCTGAAAATCAAAACCGCCAAAAGGAATGAAAAAATGCCTCCTGAAACGGCTGAAACCCATAAACATTCCCACGAGGAGGCAGAGCTTAAAGATGAAGGCCACGCCCATGACCACGGGGGTATTTTAGGAAAAAATACTGAGATGTACTTTTCCATTATTTGCGGGGTTTTATTGGGTATCGGTTTTGGCCTTTCCTACCTAGAAACTGTGCCGGAATGGGTAAGTCTGGCCTTGTACATAGGCGCCTATTTCTTTGGGGGCTATTACACGGCAAAAGAAGCCATTGAAACAGTTGCCAAAGGAGGTTTCGAAATTGATTTCCTTATGCTGGTCGCGGCAATTGGGGCAGCCGTTCTGGGAGAATGGGCAGAAGGGGCTTTGCTGCTCTTCCTGTTTAGTCTTGGACATGCCCTTGAAAATTATGCCATGAACAAGGCCCGAAAATCTATTGCGGCTTTAGCTGATTTGGCACCCAAAACTGCTCTGATAAAACGAGATGGAAAGACCCGGGAAGTAAAAATAGAAGAACTTCAGGTAGGTGATATTGTCGTAGTGAGATCCAACACCAAAATTTCTGCCGATGGCGTTGTTGTCAATGGTAATAGTAGTGTGAACCAGGCCCCAATCACAGGCGAGAGCGTTCCTGTCGATAAAACTTCTGTACCCGACCCTGACAAAGATTATTCAAAAGAAAGCGAAATAAAAGATAAACACCGTGTATTTGCGGGAACCATCAACGGCAATAGTACCCTTGAAGTAAAAGTGATAAAGACCTCTCAGGATTCTACCTTATCAAGGCTCGTCAAGCTGGTCAACGAAGCCCAGACCCAGAAATCGCCAACCCAGTTGTTGACCGACAAATTTGAGAAATATTTTGTTCCGTCAGTACTTGTCCTGGTAGTCCTGCTGAATTTCGCTTTCCTTGTCCTGGATGAGTCCTTTAGTGAAAGTTTCTACAGGGCAATGGCTGTTTTAGTTGCTGCCAGCCCCTGTGCCCTGGCCATTTCCACACCCAGTGCCGTACTTAGTGGAGTTGCCCGCGCAGCAAGGGGTGGTGTTCTGGTAAAGGGAGGAAGACCACTGGAAGACCTTGGCGTGCTCACCGCTATTGCTTTTGATAAGACCGGAACACTTACCGAAGGCAAACCAAAACTCACCAAAGTTATTACCTTAACGGACGTAAGTGAAGAGGAACTGCTAAAAACGGCTGTAGCGGTCGAGGCTCTGAGCGACCACCCCCTGGCAAAAGCAGTGGTACGGGACGGCAAAGAACGATTGGAAAATACCCAAATTCCGGAAGCCAGTAATATGGAAGCTGTTTTGGGAAAAGGAATAAAAGCAGGCCTCGGGGAAGATAAGGTGTATATAGGGAATCTGGAGCTCTTTGATGCGCTCGATGACCAAAAACCTTCAGAAGAAATCGTAGAAAAAGTAAGGGATCAGGAAGCTGCAGGGAACACGACAATGTTGATACGCAGGAATGAAGAATATATAGGAATTATTGCTCTGATGGACACTCCACGGGAAGAAGCCAAAGCCACCCTGGTGGAGCTTAAAAAAATCGGTATTAAACGTATGATCATGCTTACCGGGGACAACCAAAAAGTAGCTGATGCCGTGGCCAAGGAAATTGGCCTTACCGATGCCTGGGGCAGTCTTCTGCCTGAAGAGAAGGTAGATGCAATTAAAAAACTTAAAAAACAGGAGGACAAAGTGGCTATGGTGGGCGATGGCGTAAACGATGCCCCGGCCATGGCACATAGTACCGTGGGTATTGCAATGGGAGCAGCAGGATCGGATGTGGCACTGGAAACAGCGGATATCGCCCTTATGGCCGATAAATTGGAGACCCTGCCCTTTGCAATAGGCCTAAGCCGGAAAGCTAAAAGTATCATCAAACAAAACCTGTGGGTAAGTTTAGGAATTGTGGCCTTATTGATTCCGGCCACAATATTTGGCTTTGCCAATATAGGAATTGCGGTGCTTGTTCACGAAGGCTCCACCTTGCTGGTGGTCGCAAACGCTTTGAGATTATTAGCTTATAACAAAAACAAAACTGCCTTACCCGGAGGCCGTTTAAAGCAAATTTTTGAATTAAAACAAGAAAATGATGTCAGAATTTAAAGTTAAAATAGAATGGAAATCCGATTCCTAAGATTTTTCCTATAAAAAATAAAAGGACTGCCTGCCGTTAAAGGCTATGGCAACAATAAAGAAATTAAGTCCTGTAAAGGTTTGGCAAGCCCACGAGGTATGAAATGAAAAATAATGCTGAAGAAGGATAAATATTATCAACCTTGGTAGAAATAGTTCTACATATAATTTAAATCTATTTAATTATGAAAAATGAAAATCATGAACAACTCGTTCAAACCTTGCTAAACTGTGCTTTAGCTTGTGAAAACTGCGCTGCTCAAAGCTTGGCAGAAGGAGAAACCGGAATGATGGAAAGATGCATTCCGTTGGACATTGACTGTGCTGACATTTGTATACAGGCAGCTAGGTTGCTACAGAGAAATTCTGCCCTTGCGCATGAATATCTTTTGATCTGTGAAAAAGCTTGCAGGATGTGTGCTGAAGAATGTGCAAAACACGATCATGAGCATTGTAAGAAATGTGCTCAAGTCTGTAATGAATGTGCGGAAGCATGCCATAGGCATCATGGCGATGTGCAGTTAAGCTAATGTAATGAAAAGTATGCGGTGTTTATAGCGTCGCATATTTTCCTTAAAGAAAAAACACCAAAAAATGAAGTGTTAGAAGAGAAATAGAGGGCGAACCAAATTTAAAACTAAAAATATAATATTAAGTCCTGTAAAGGAAATTCTAAAAACTGTTTGTCTTAAATCAAGGATTTCCTTTCCAGGCACAATTATTTAAAATCAATGAATATAAATAATAGAACATTTTTTTATTAAACGTTCTTGGTTAAGAAAGACTATCTAAAGTAGATTGTATAATTTAAAACAAGAAAATTATGTCAGAATTCAAAGTAAAATTAGAATGGAAACCAGATTCCGAGGATTTTTCCTATAAGAATTATACCCGTACCCATCAGTGGATCTTTGGGGGAGGGACGGAAGTCACTGCATCTGCAGCTCCGGAGTTTTTGGGGAAAGCTGAATTAGTCAATCCTGAAGAAGCCTTCGCTGCTTCCCTTTCCAGCTGCCACTTATTAACTTTTCTCGCTATTGCCTCCTTTAAAAAGTATATAATAAAGAGTTATAAAGATGAAACCGTTGCTGTGGTTGAGAAAAACAAGGACAATAAACAGGCTGTGACCAGGGTTTTTTTACGTCCCAAAGTAGAATTCTCCGGTGAACATATACCTGATGAAGAAGAAATGAAAAAAATGCACCATAAAGCACATGCTGAATGCTTTATCTCTAACTCTGTAATAACAGAGGTTATAGTGGAACCTGTTCTATAATTTCCTTTAAGAAGATTCAGTGTTCAAGGATTTTGGTTTAAATATTAAAATGGGTGATAAAACATAACTTATATGAAAAATCTCATGGTTGCCTCCTCCATTCTTTCGACAGATTTTGCCTACTTGGGCAAAACTCTCGAGACTATTAACAGGAGTGAAGCAGACTGGCTGCATGTGGATATCATGGACGGAATGTTTGTTCCCAATATTTCCTTCGGAACACCTGTTTTACAAGCTATAAAAAAGTACAATAAGAAACCGGTCGAGCTGCACTTGATGATTGCCCAACCTGAAAGGTATCTGGATTTTTTTTCTAAATATGGAATAGACCAAATTACTGTGCACGTTGAGGCCTGCCTTCATTTGCACAGTGTGGTGCAACAAATAAAAAATCTGGACTGTAAAGCAGGGGTGGCTTTTAATCCACATACTTCTTTAGATTGTCTTGAATACATTATCAAGGAGTTAGATACAGTGTGCCTGATGTCTGTAAACCCGGGTTTTGGGGGGCAGAAGTTAATTCCCCAAACGCTGAAAAAGATAAGGGAATTGAAAAGATTAATACAAAATAAAAATTCAAAAGCCTTAATTGAAGTAGATGGAGGAGTTGAAGAGAATAACGTGAAGGAAATTTAAAAAATAAATCAAATAATAATTCAAAAAAAGGTGTTATGCTACAAATATTAGAACAAACTGAAGGGAATTTAATAGCCACAAGGGCAACAGGAAACTTGACCGAAGCCGATTACGATAAGCTATTGCCCCGGCTAAAAAACATAGTGGAAAAATATCAGAAGATCCGGTGGTATTTTGAAATGGAGGGTTTTGAAGGATGGAAACCAAAAGCCTTTTGGAAAGATTTGAAATTCGATATTCACCATGCCAACGACTTTGAAAAAGTGGCCATGGTAGGGGATAAAAAATGGGAAGAATGGATGACGGATTTGATGAAACCTTTTACTTCTGCAGAGGTTAAGTATTTTGCGACTACAAAAAAAATTGAGGCAGTAAAATGGATTAACAGCTAAGAAATAAACCTATGGAAGATCAACAAAGAGAAAAGTACCTGAAAAAAGCCAGGAAGCTCCAGATGTATAACGTCATATATGATACTATTGAGGTAGCTGTGTCACTAACCGCCGGTTTTATCTCCGGAAGCGCAGCTTTGATTGGTTGGGGGCTGGATAGCATCATAGAAATTATTTCGGCAAGCACCCTGGGGTGGCGACTACATGGGGAAATCAAGGATATTAGTGATAAGCGGGTGAAAAAAAGAGAAAAAATTACCCTGTATGTAATTGCCACTTCTTTTCTAATTGTTAGCATTTTTATCACCTACGATTCTGTAACTAAGTTTTTTAATAAAGAAACTCCAGACTGGAGCACCATGGGCCTTACTATACTACTCGTATCCTTAGTGGTGAATCCCATTCTGATTTGGTACAAACGCAAGTATGGAAAGAAATTGGACAGTAAGGAATTGATAGCCGATTCCAAAGACACTTTTGTTTGTCTTTATCAAACGGTGGCGGTTCTCGGTGGCCTTCTGGCAGTACAATATCTGGACTGGTGGTGGGCAGATCCCGTGGCCGCCTTTCTTATTGTTCCCTATGCCTTAAAAGAAGGTTGGGAGGCTTTTAAAAATGGAAGAGAAATTTCAGTATAGAAATTAGAGCTGGATTAGAAAGAAGGAAAGGATTTTTGTTTAAGCATTAACGAAATTATTATGGACTGGGTGTTTGAAGATTTTAAGACAGACCTGGATTCCCGCCAAAGAAAAGAGTGGATTGTAAAATAATTCTAATACGCATAAAACCAAAAATTACAATTAAAACCACAAGTCATGAAAGCAAACAAAATAGTAGTCCCGATTGATTTTACTCAAACTTCTAAAGTTGGGGCGAATTATGCCATATTTTTAGCCGAGCCACTACACTCTGAAATTATTTTTGTCCACGCCTACTCCGTAGGTAATCAATTTGGTGGATATGGGGCAATTACCTATGCTGTTCCCGATAATTTTGTTTCTAATGAAAAATTTTACAAAGAAAAGATGACAGAATTTCTCGAAAATTTTCCACAACTTTCCTCTATAAACTTTAGGAGTGTTTTTGCCCCTGGAAGCACCGTAGATATCATTTGCCAGGTTGCAAAGAAAGAAGAAGCAAAACTAATAATTATGGGTACGGAAGGTACAAATGCTGTAGAAGGTTATTTCATTGGAACAATAAGTGAAAAAATAAGCAGAATGGCATCTTGCCCCGTCATGATTATACCTGAAGATTTTGAAGTTTCTGAGATAAAATCAATTAGTCTGGCACTGGATTCTGACAATCTCAAATCTAATATTGAATTGGGTGTACTTGCAGATCTATTAAATTTATTCGATGCCAAACTTTATATTTTGCATTTCTTGGAGGACAATAACAAGACTATCAATAAGGAAGAGGTTAAAGACTATTATGTTGGACAATTTCAACGTGAAAATATTTCCTTCCACCTTTTATCCAATGGGGAAAAGGATAATATCATAGACAATTTCCTTCAGGAAAATAGGATTGATGTATTGGCACTAATTTATAGGGAACATGGGCTTTTTAAACAATTAACCGAAATGGGTTTAAGAAAAAAAATGGTTTTTGATTCAAATGTACCTATTCTTATACTTAAATAAGAAGTGAAATCAATAGAACTGGCAATGGCTTAATCTCTGAACGAGAAAATTGGCTGAAGAGAGATATAACATATGTGTGAGCGGGCCAATGACTCTGAAAAAGTGGCCATGGTAGGGGACAAAAAATGGGAAGAATGGTTGACGGGTTTGTACTTACCTGGACTGGTGATGGGCAGATCCCATGGCCGTCTTTCTTATTGTTCCCTATGCCTTAAAAGAAGACTGGAAGGCTTTTAAAAATGGAAGAGAAATTTCAGTATATAAATTTTTATAAGGAGGGATTTACCACCTCTAAAAATCAATAGGCAAAAATTAAATGAAATGGCTGAACTTAAAAAATCTTTAGGGACATTAAGACTCACTTTTTACGGGGTAGGGACCATCGTAGGCGCGGGAATTTACACCGTTATTGGTGCGGCGGCGGGCCAGGCTCGGAATGACCTCTGGCTAAGCTTTATTTTTGCGGCTATAGCTGCTAGTTTTTCCGCCCTTTCCTATGCAGAACTTTCCTCTACCTTCCCCAATGCCGGGGCGGAATTTATTTTTGTAAGGAAAGCTTTTCCCAAAATAGATATTCCCTCGTTCCTGACCGGATGGACAATCGCTTTCCATAGTTCGGCCACCATTGCTGCTGTACTGCTGGCATTCTCGGGATATCTAAATGTGTTTTTGGACCTCCCTGCCCTCTTATTTAGTTACAGTGCATTAATACTGCTCACCCTAATAAGCATTACTGGAATAAAAAAATCTTCTACCGTCAATATTATAATGGTAAGCATTCAGCTATTGGGACTATTGCTCCTGATAGTATTGGGCTTGAACAGTACAGGTGCCCCTGACAAGGAATTTTTTATCATCGATTCTTTTTCCGGTACCATAGCTGCCACTGCCACCTTATTCTTTGTCTATACTGGCTTTGAGCATATGGCGGCCCTGGGTTCTGAAGTTAAAAATCCGGGTAAAACCATCCCACGGGCATTTTTATTGACGATGCTCATTACCACAATAATTTACCTGTTTATCTCCTTTACGGTTCTCAATATAAGCGACGCTTCAGAACTGGCAAAAGTAAATTCCCCGTTATCTCTTGCTGCTTCCAATCTAAATTCCTGGCTGCCCATTGTTTTGGCGGTTGCCGCCTTGTTTGCCACGGCCAATGCTGCTTTTAGCGGGATTATATCCATCAGCAGGCTACTTTTTGGAATGGCTTCGGTTGGTGAATTGCCGGCTTTTATGAAGAAAACCAATGCTCAAAAAGTTCCCTGGGCATCAACGCTGGTGGTGTTGGCAGCAGTGGCCGGATTTCTTTTACTGGGAAATATTAAATTGGTTGCAGGAATGTCTTCCTTAGGTGCATTACTGGTTTTTATTGCGGTAAATATAGCCTTGATTGTTTTGCGTTTTAAGTCCCCGGAAGAGAAAAGACCATTTAAAGTTCCTTTGTCCATAGGTAAAATGCCTATCCTTCCCATTTTAGCTATTTTGATAAGCCTGGCCTTGGTCATTCAATACGAATGGCAGGTGTATGCCGCTTTTGCAGGAGCTATTGTGGTAGGGGTCGTCCTGGATTATTTTCTAGACAGGACAACAAAAAAAGTTGATCCGGAAGAAGAAAAGGATTTGTTTAAGCATTAAAGAAATTATTATGGACTGGATGTTTGAAAATTTTAAGACAGACCTGGATTCCCTGAACCCAATTGTTAGGGAGAAGGCCCTTGAAATAGCCAACGAGGTTATGAAAGAAGGGAAGTTTACAGAAAAAGAAGCTATAACCGAAGCCATTAAACGGGCGGAAGAATGGTTTTATGATCTGGAAGGATGAGATCTGACAAATTCCAAAATTTTTTTCCAGTAAATTTCATCAGAAAGTATTGGGAAAAGGGGAAATATAACGCGGCTGTTTCATAAAGACTAGGTTTAATATGTGGTTAGTTGTGAATATCTTAATTAAAAACTTAAATTTTAAAAAATGGAAAAATTTGATGTCACAATAATAGGTTCAGGTCCCGGAGGTTATGTGAGTGCAATACGTTGCGCCCAGCTTGGTTTCAAGGTGGTCATTATAGAAAAATACAGTACGCTTGGCGGCACCTGTCTCAACGTAGGCTGCATACCTTCAAAGGCCTGGTTGGAAGCGACGGAGCATTATTACAAGCTACAAAATCAATATAAAGATTTTGGTATTAATTTCAAGGAAGCATCGGTGGACATAGTTGAAATGAATAAAAGGGTACAGACGGTGGTCCAGGAAATTATTAACGGGGTTTCCTACCTGATGAAAAAGAACAAGATAACCGTTTATACAGGTGTAGGAACAATTAAGGATAAATCTACCGTTGAAATTAAGGGTGAGGAAAAAACTTATACCATCACTACAGATAAAATCATTATAGCTACCGGGTCAAAACCTGCATCGCTGCCCGGTATAACCATCGATAAAAAGAGGATTATCTCCTCAACGGAAACACTTGCCCTAAAGGAAATACCTAAACATTTAATGGTTATCGGTGGAGGGGTTATTGGAGTTGAGATAGGTTCTGTTTTCGCCCGTCTGGGTTCTAAAGTTTCCATTGTGGAGTATCTCGATACGCTCATCGCCAGTATGGACCGTTCTTTAGGAAAGCAGTTGTATAAATCCCTAAGAAAACAAGGAATGGAATTTCATCTGGGACACAAGGTGACAAAAGCCAATGCTTTAGAAAATGAGGTTCAATTGGTAGCTGAAAGCGTTGACAATCAGAAAGAAATGACTTTTCAAGGGGATTACTGCCTGATGGCTATAGGCAGAAAGCCTTATTCCGAAAATCTGGGACTTGAAGAATTGGGCATCAAAACCGATAAGAAGAGCAGGATAAATGTAGATGAAAACCTGGAAACGAACATTAAAAGGATTTATGCCATTGGAGATGTGGTACGAGGTGCGATGTTGGCCCACAAAGCAAGTGAGGAAGGAGTATTTGTTGCTGAAACGATAGCAGGTCAAAAACCACATATCAATTATTCCCTTATTCCTAATATTATTTACACTCAGCCTGAAGTGGCCGGGGTAGGATCAACCGAAGAAGAATTGAAAGAAGCAGGAAGAAGTATCAAAACAGGCTCCTTTCCTTTTAAGGCCAATGCAAGGGCGAAAATAAGTATGGACACCGACGGCTTTATCAAAGTAATTGCAGATAAAGAAACCGATGAAATCCTGGGGGTGCATATGATAGGCCCCAGAATTGCCGACAGTTATACAGAGGCGGTAGTGGCAATGGAGTACAGGGCATCTGCGGAAGACGTTGCGCGAATGTCCCACGGGCATCCCACTTTTTCAGAAACCTTTAAAGAAGCTTGTTTGGCAGCTACCGAAGACAGGGCGTTGCACATTTAACCCAAAACAAGAATTGCTGTTTTTTTAAAGTTATCCTATCAATACAAAAGTTACGAATAATGAAAAAGGATTTAAAAAAACAACTTGAACAAAAGAAGGTACGGCCAACAGCCATTCGTTTGCTGGTACTGGATACACTTCAAAGACAAAAGACAGCAGTAGGCTTGGATGATTTAGAAGAGGCTCTTGAAAAGGCCGACCGGATCACCCTGTACCGTACGTTGAAAACCTTTGAAGAAATGAAACTGGTACACCGGATAGAAGATGGAGCAGGAGCAACTAAATTTGCTTTATGCGGAGAAGGATGTGAATGCGCTCCTAAAGATATCCATGTCCATTTTTACTGTAATAATTGTGAAGAAACTTTCTGTCTGCCAAAATCTGAAGTTCCGGAAGTGCCCTTACCCGAAAAATTTCTTCCGGTGGAGACTAAAGTTCTTGTAAAGGGCATTTGTCAAAACTGTGCAAGTTGAAATATGCAATTTCATTGCAAGTTTATAGCGATACCTTCGTGGTATGTTTTTAAAAGAGATATTGGAAAAGCAGCTGAGCATCACAATAAAGAATGCAAAGCATGAACAGCTCCATAAGCTAAAATTTAAGCAAAAATTGGAAAAATGACTAATCGAAAAAAAGAAGTAGCAAATTTTTTTGTGGGCTTCGCTACTGCCCAGATAATTTTCCACTGGGGAATAGGATTATTCACTGTGAACCTCCCGCTGGATTTTGGTCTTATTGCCCCTAACTGAAGGGCTTAATACTTTTGCAATGGTATTTTGGCCAATTATAGTGGTTCTTTCGGTGTATTATGGGTGGATTAAAAAATGAAGAATTAATGAGCACTGATACTAACAACGAAGAAAACGAGGTGCAGTTTGATGCCTCCAATAAGGCTGAAAGAAAAACATTAAAACAGGTCCTGGGAATTAATATGTTTCAGGTGGCATTGGCTGGTACTGTTGGCTTTATTGCAAACTCCACAGGATTATTGGGCGCGGCGCTCGATAACTTTGCTGACTCTGCCGTTTACATTGTCAGTTTGCTGTAGGCAAAGGAGTTATTTCACAATCACGAGCTGCAAAACTTTCGGGTGTGCTTTTGCTTATACTGGGCTTGATGTTGCTTGGTGAGGTGGTAAGACGTTTCTTTACGGAAACCGAACCAATAGGTTGGGCAATGATCATTACGGCAACAGTGAATGCGGCGAGTAATCTTCTTGCCATGCATTTGTTGAAATCTTATAGGGAAAAAGGCGCACACATGAAAGCTTCCATCATATTTACCACCAATGATATGCTTGTTAATTTAGGAATTGTATTATCCGGTATTGCTGTGATGCTGTTTAATTCTGCTCTTCCGGATTTGATCATCAGCCTTATAACTGTTGGTATCGTGCTACAAGGAGGTTGGAAAATCCTTAAGGAAGCAAGAGATGCAAGAAGGGGAGCTAAAAGCAACAGTCAAAGATGAGTAGAATTCTCATTATGATTAGATACATTCAATTAGGATCTGCCTTCAAAGTGGCCCTTAATTGTTCCGCTTAGTATTAAAAAAAAAGAAAAACAATGAATAAAAGCACATTTACCATTCAAAAAATGGATTGCCCCTCGGAGGAGCAGATGATCCGGATGAAGCTGGAACCAATTGCACAGGTTAAACATCTGGCTTTTGATATTTCCAATCGAAAATTGGAAGTATATCATACCGGTGAAAGCAAGGAAGTACATCAGGGAATCCATCAGCTGAATTTAAATGATAAATTGGAAGAGACCACAGAGGCTGTGTTGCCTTTGCCTTCAGATGATTCCCGCCAACGGAAGATGCTTTGGTGGGTACTTGGAATAAACTTTGGTTTCTTCATTATAGAAATGACCACCGGTTGGATTTCACATTCTATGGGATTGATTGCCGACTCCCTTGATATGTTGGCCGATTCTATTGTATATGCCCTTAGCCTATTTGCAGTGGGAGCCTCGATTTCTAGAAAAAAGAAGGTTGCGGGAATTAGCGGCTATCTTCAAATGGGACTCGCTTTACTGGGTTTTTCAGAGGTTATAAGGCGTTTTTTTGCAAGTAGTGAAACGCCCTTATTTGAATGGATGATCATCGTCTCACTTTTTGCCCTGGTTGGAAACCTGATTTCGCTTTGGCTTATCAACAAGGTCAAAAGCGATGAGGCCCATATGCAGGCCAGTGCCATCTTCACTTCAAATGATATTATTGTGAATGGCGGAGTGATTGTGGCCGGTGTGCTTGTTTATTTTCTGGATAGTAAGTGGCCCGATTTGATCATTGGAGGGATTGTCTTCTCCTTTGTAATGCGGGGGCTGTCAGAATTTTGAAACTGTCGAAATGACTTTTTTGATTTTCGACTTGAAATTACATGTCGTAGATATTTTAGACGTTGGATTATAAATTATGAAAGGAAGAACGGTAGTTATATGGGTGTTATTGTTGTTGCTTATCGACCAGGCAATAAAAGTCTATATAAAGACGAATTTTTACTATGGTGAAGAAATAAAGGTCCTTGTACTTGATTGGTTTCGCCTGCATTTTTTAGAAAACTCAGGAATGGCCTGGGGCTTAAATTTTGGGAATGGAGATTTAGCTAAGTTATTTCTCACCTTGTTCAGGTTAGGTGCTGTAATTTGGGGCTTCTTTTATATTAAAAAGATTATTCATAAAAAATATAGCCAAGGTTACATTTTATCTGTGGCACTTATATTCGCCGGAGCTTTAGATAATCTGTTTGACAACTTTTTCTACGGGTTGATATTTGAGAGGAGCGATCCAGTCACAGAGAATTTGGCTGATGCCTTTCCTACTGGTGGTGGTTATGCTGGTTTGATGTACGGTCGTGTTGTAGATATGTGGTACTTTCCTATTATTGATACAAAACTTCTTGATTGGATCCCTATTTGGGGTGGAAATGATTTTGAGTTTTTCCAACCTGTATTTAATACTGCTGATGTGTGGATAACCATCGGAGTGATGGGGCTTATAATTTTTCAAAATAGAGTTCGAAAAAAGGAGCAATAGATCATTTATTAGTTCGAAAACATTTCTTGGAACACTAAAAAATAATTATGTCTGTAAATCCAAAAAAGAGAAGAAAAAGCTATAAGAAAAAGCAGAAGGAGCCTTCGAAAAACAAGATTACTAAAAAAGACAAAATATATGGGATTCTTATTCTAATCGCTTTATTTGTTCTAACTTTTTTATTTCATTTATTCATAGGATTAGGATTTTTTCACTGAATAACTTTAAGCATTAATGAGATGGACTATTAAGAGGTACTATCACACCATCATCTCAAAGGCGCCACAAGAGAAACAATATGAATTTGTAATTTGGAACTTCTATTGAGTTTTTCTTTTCCACTTTTCTAAGAACTATCAATTAAATGAACGCAATAAATAACTATCAAACGTTAATAATAGCATTAGCGGTAGGTTTAGGCCTGCTCCTGGGTCAGATAGCAGCCTTTAAATTGTATGCAGAATACCTGATAGTGCCTTTCTTAATGGTGATGCTTTTCGGCTTATTTCTCAATATTCCTTTGAAAAATCTGCTTTCCAGCTTTTCCAACCTCAAATTCATATCAGCAAATCTGGTTATAAATTTTGTCTGGACACCAATTATTGCCTATCTATTAGGGCTACTGCTGTTAAAGGAACATTTGAGCTTGTGGATAGGATTTGTTATGCTGATGGTTACCCCCTGTACAGACTGGTATTTGATCTTTACAGGAATAGCCAAAGGAAACACTTCCCTGGCTGCCGCCGTTTTGCCGGTAAACTTGATCCTGCAATTGATCCTGCTTCCCGTTTACCTGCTGTTGTTTTTCGGAAGAACAGGATCTGTGGATCCAGCAATCTTGTGGGAGAGTATCCTCCTGGTGCTTCTGGTTCCATTTCTATTGGCACAGCTCATAAAATTCTGGAGTTCTAAACGTAGAAAAAAAGCGTTGATGGAGAAGAAGATCCTTCCCTTTTTTGAAACGGCACAGATTATTTTTTTGGCATTGGCCATCGTGGCTATGTTTGCATCACAGGGAGAATATTTAACTAATAATCTAAGCGTACTTTATATTCTTCTTGTCCCAATTCTAATATTTTTTATCGTGAACTTCCTGGTTAGCCGTTTTGGAAGTTATCTTTTGAAGTTTAATTATGAGGATTCGGCAAGCCTGAGTTTGACCACTCTTGCCAGAAACTCACCCATAGCACTGGCCATTGCACTCACTGCCTTTCCTGATGATCCATTGATTTCCCTGGTGCTGGTAATAGGTCCCTTATTGGAACTGCCCATATTGGCACTCGTATCTCAAGTGTTACTGCGAATAAGGAATGGTCGCAACAATCTATCTTAACTTGTCGTTGTTTGCTACAGGCAATTAGCTTTCTCATAGTCAAAAAAATCCTTATTCCGTATTTACTACAGAGTAAGTATCTTATCTTTAGTACGTAAAATCCCAAATCTTACAATTTTGATACATATACTTACAACAGGTGGCACCATCGAAGGACTGGATTATGATCAAAAACAAAGCGCCAGGAAAATTTCAATAAGTAATTTTCTGAAAGCGGCGAATGTTTCATTTTCTTTTTCCATAGAAGAGGTTTTCCAAAAAGATAGCCGATCTATAACATTTGAAGACCGAGATTATTTGGCAGAAAAAATCCAAACCTCAAAAGCTTCAAAAATTTTAGTATCTCACGGTACTTTCACTATGGAAGAAACTGCTGAGCATATAGGAAAACTTAACCTTAATAAAACAATCGTTCTCGTAGGTTCATTTATCTTGGGTTCATCAAAGAACACGGATGCTCCATTCAATTTAGGCTATGCAATATGTGCCTTACAATTTTTAAAGCCAGATGTCTATGTGGCTATGAACGGTAGGATTTTTCATTGGAAAAATGTTACCAAAAATTTGGGGACAAATAAATTTGAGCGTAAAGATGAGAAACAATGATGTTTGACACCTCAATCCATTGGACGACCTTTTTTTACCTATTGATTGACACAATTATTGTACTTATTGCTGTCATTCAAAATGCAAAGCTAAAACGCCTCAGTCTAAGAAGGTATATAACTCTCGGGTTGCTGTACGTTGCTTACAACTTAACCGGGGGATTTTTGCCAACCAAAAACTTTCCTGATCCAATAATTGTTCAATACATCATTACATATGGCGTTGCAATAGTACTATGTGTGTACTTAATTTATTATTTGTATAAGGATTATGATATTGTATTTTTAAAGTATGGCTCTACCATCCGCAATATTGCTATACTCGTTGGTGGTTGTTTCATTCTTTTATTTTTAATCCCTTATTTCCTTACAAATTCTTTAAATGCAGCAAGGATTTATTTCACGATCCCGGTTTCAATTATAGCATTTATTTTTCTCGGCTTATTTTACAGAAGGATTTCAAACATCGACAATCCAAATTCTTTTGTTTCTAAAAAAAATAAGTTAGCCATCATAAGTATCTCTTGCCTAGCCCTTTTGCCCATACTAACAGTTATAGGTGATTATCAATGGTTAACCTTCACTGTAATGAACCTGGCTTTCTATGCAATAACAGTTATTGAAGTAAATAGATACCTCCGTTTTCTGAAGAATAAGCCTGAAGCCTTCGAAGTCTTTGCTTCTCAAAAAGTAGAAGGAAATGAAGCCCTGAAAAACAAAATATACTATGGAGATCTGACAAGAAGGGAAGTTGAAGTTGCATTATCCATTTTACGAGGATTACCTTATAAAGAAATTGCCAGAGATTTTTTCATAGCAGAAAGCACTGTTTCTAAACATGCCTCAAATATTTTTAAAAAAACTGCGGTCAAGAATAGAGGTCAATTTATATCCCGCTTCGAGCCAAAGAAGAAATAGCTTCGGTACTATGTTGGGCTTTTAGCTCTTATTCCGTAGGAAAATACGTACTATCCGTAATAAAATACGGCAGCAATTACTGATAATAACACTATTTGTAATTATCTTCAAGGAGGTTCTTTAGCTGTCATGAAAGTACCTCCCAATTTCTCTTTGTATTTTTCATAATCGACAGACCTAAACTAACTATCTAACCATTCATTTAAAGAAATATATGAGGCTTTACAGTAAAATTGTTACAGATGAATCCAGAATTGCTCTCATACAAGCTATCGGAAGAACTAAAGGAAATCGAACTTCACAGTAAGAATATCCTTGAGCAATCCTATCGCTCTATTGAAGTATGTCGCAACCTACTCATTACACTCAAAAGAGAAGTCATAGCTAAAGGCTTTGACTCTATTGAAGCCGAAATTGAATTCTTTAAAACAATAAAACAGGCTCCCCTTGTTCATCTAATTTATTTCTCAGAAATTCATTCCTTTGAAATCCAGTTTCCAAAAGCGGATAAAAACTCCCAGCTTAAATTCATCAAAAAGAAAATTGGTAAGCTAAACCGTTTCTTTCTGTACAATTTGGATTTTGGGCAGTATGTCAATTCAGGTGCCATCCATTTCGACAAAGAATATTATACCCGGGATTATCTGGATAGCTATCATATCACTACTTCTAAATTCTATTTTCAGGACCCTGATTTTTGCTCGCCCAGGGATATGCTCTTAGGAAAATTCAACGCCTACAATAATTTGGTTACTTATCTGGATGAACGAATGTCCAATCTTGAAAATAATCTTAATGGGAAAGAGGTAAAGCAGCACGCTACCGAAAAAATACATTGGCCATTTACTAATTCAGATTGGGTGGAATTGGTTTATGCCCTATGGTATAATGGACTTCGGAACCAGAATGGCCTCAGCATTATGAAGGTTTCGCAAAAGCTTCAGGAAATTTTTGATTATACACCAAGGGACATCTACAAAACCAACCAGGATATCAAGGGCAGAAAAAATAGCAGGACGTTATTCCTGGATCGATTAGCGACCTCACTACTCTCTGAAATGGATAAGAGCGAAGAATAGATAATTCCCATTTTTTCGATCTTCCAAAATTGTTAAAAAAAGACCGTACTACGGTTGACCTACCGAAATTGATATTTTTATTCAAATCTTCATTTAATTTAATCTTATTTGAAGATTTAGGTTTAAAATCTGTAGGATAAAAACAGCCAAAATCTATCAAATATCAAGATGTTAAATTTTGACCATACTACGGCCGTACTGGGGAACAAAATCCAGTAATCCCTCCCAATTTTGTAGAACGAAAGTCAAACCTTGATAGGGGCTATCAATTAAAAAGATTTAACCATTTGATAGTCCCTTTCTTTAAAAACCGTTCTATTATGCCAACAAGTATCATTACCACAGACGATCTTCGGGAGTTCAAATTAGAATTGCTCGAGGAGATTAAAAATCTCATCACCAAACAATCATCAGGAACTTTAAAGAAATATTTAAAATCTTCCGATGTAATGGACCTGCTCCAGGTAAGTCCGGGAACTCTTCAAAATCTAAGAATTAACGGCACCCTACCCTACACCAAAGTTGGAGGAATTATTTACTATGATGCCGTGGAAATCCAAAACGTGATGACCGCCAATCGGGTACATCACAAATTTGAATAACTACTATGAATTATATTAAGCAACTGAATGCGGCTTTTGAAAAGTTCTTTTTTGATGACCGTTTGAACCCGACCCATATTAGCTTGTATATGGCTTTATTTCAGGAATGGAATAGCAGCCGGTTTGCCGATGAATTTTTCGTTAACCGCAGGGAACTGATGCGCGTGGCCAAGATCGGCTCAAAATCCACCTACCATCGGTGTATTGTTGAACTGGATAAATGGGATTATCTCTCATATTTTCCGTCCAGCAATCCGTACAAAGGCAGTAAAATCAAGATGTTCATTATCGAGACATCAGATGAATCTTTCACGGGAGATCACGATCCCATATTGGAACAGCTTGCGGAACAGTACCATCCCAAAAATGAACCAGTAGTGTACCGGCACTGTCCCAATAAGGGACAAGCAGTGAACCCACACCGTCCCGTGAGTGGACAAGCATTGGTATCTAATATAAACAATACTAAACAAATAAACATTAATAAACAGCCAAAGGACAGGCAGGCTGTTTTATATTTTTTTGAAGAAAAAAGATTTCCTGCCGATGAAGGAAAAAAATTCTTTGAGCACTACCAGGAAAGAGATTGGAAAACTAGCGATGAAAATGAGGTAAGGGATTGGCGGGCCTTAGCCAAAAACTGGATGGATCGTGCTGAATTGTACGGCTCAGAAAACAGCCAAACTAAAAAGGGAGTGTCCCACAACAGGGACAACCTCAAAACCACTAAAATCAAAGACTATGGTCAACCCCTCTAAAATAATCGAAGGCGGTGTAGAATTTTCGCTGGGGAAATTTGATGGAAAATCGGTGCTTTACGATTTTCCTAAAATCCTGGTGTACCTCAATGCAAAGGGAAAGCTTTTATTTGGTGAAAAATTCAAGATCTACGAGGAAGACCGAGATATTATACTAAAGTTGAGTTCTTACTTTATCAAAGACAAAAAGAGCTGCCAGAAGTCTGGAATTGATGTTGAAAAAGGCCTTTTACTGTCAGGTCCCGTAGGATGTGGAAAAACCAGCCTAATGAAACTTCTCCGTCACCTGGTTCCCCTGCAAAGACCTTACGAGATGATTCCATGCCGCAACGTTGTTTTTAGCTTTAATCATCTTGGCTATAAAACAATCGAAGATTACGGAAACACTAAACTCTACTGCTTTGATGATTTAGGGATAGAACCCCCCGGAAGGTTCTACGGAAAAGATTGTAATGTTATGGGAGAAGTGCTGTTATCGCGTCATGAACTTTTTCTTCAGACAAATCAAAAGGTTAAAACTCACGCCACAACAAACCTGAATGCCGAGGAACTGGAAGAACGTTACGGAAACAGAGTCCGAAGCCGAATGCGAGAATTATTCAATCTTGTTGCTTTTGATGAGACCGCGGGAGATAAAAGAAAATAGAAATGGATCGCAACGGTTTAATAAACATTTACGAGCAGTATTGTTTAAACAATTATAGATATGGATTTTTTATAAGGGAAAGTACCTGGAAATCTATTGGTAAGGTACTTTTTATTGTAGGTATTAAAGAGGGAGATAATCTCAAAGGAAATCCGCCATATTTCAATAATCCCAAAGTTTATGTGAAACTTTTTTATGCATTTTCAATTGGAGAGATTAATAGGAATACAAATTCCAGGGTTATAAAAATATGTGATGGAGGGACTTATCGATATCAATCCGTCGATGAAAACTTTAGATTTTCCTAAGGTATCCATAATATTGAATGAATAATAGCATAACTAATCGTGCGGCCATTTTTTATTTTTTAAGTCCAACAGATGCTTTAAAGTTTCCGATACGAAAGCTTTTACAACATCCCCAATTCTTTTAATTACTTCTAAAAATGCTTCTTTCATTATTCCGATTTTAAATGATTATTTATTCCTGACAAAATAGCCAATGCTATTGCTGTAATACCTGATGGTCTCGAAAAATGCACTGCCTCAACCGGATTATTTAGAAAACCTACTTCAATTAGAATAGCGGGACAAAACTTAAACATTTCCCTCAATACCTGAAAATCGGCAAACTTCATCCCCCTGTTTTCAATGTTTATTTTAAAAGTAGACCCTCTTAGAATTTCATTCCCAAGAGCAATTGAAGTTCTGGTGTTATACTCAAATTTTTTGGATTCAGAAATAAATGTAAAAATTTCCATTCCCCGGGCATCGCTATAAAATGAATTGCAATGCAAGGAAATAAATATATCTCCCCTTAATGATTTTGCTAAGTTGATTCTTTCTGAAAGGCTGAAAAAACTATCATCATATCTTGTAAGATAAATATCATACTCATCTCCAAATATTAATTTATTGAGCCTGATCATTTCTTTTCCTATGGCCAGTACAACATCTTTTTCCTGGATTCCATTTATTCCGATCGCACCAGGGTCTTTTCCTCCATGACCAACATCGACAATAATTCTTTTTTGATGTTCTTTTCCCTGCCCAAAAATGACACACATTTTCAGGAGCAAAACCAGAAAAATGACGTTTTTCAGCCTCATGAGTATTAAAAATTTTCAGGTTATTACCAGTTCTCCTGGTGATTTCAATTCAATTTGACATCAATTATTACCAAAATAAACCATCCAAAATCAAATATTATTTTTATTTATTTTGCTGATTTACAGGTATTTATATCGAAATATATGTATTTTTTCTGTAACAAAAACAAAACAAAAATTTAAACAGTTCGTTATGAAAAAATCAATCTATCCCACACTTTTTTTGTCAATGATTTCATTCCCGCTTTTCGCACAGATTGGCGGGATTGAAAATTCAGTAAATGATGTTGCTGAGACTATCAGGACTATTTTTCCAATCCTCCTAGGAGTGATCTTTCTTGTCGGCTTCCTGTTTAATGCAGGCCACTTCTTTGGAGAAAATGCAGACCTAAAAAAAGGAATTACCCGGGTACTGGTCTTTGTCCTTATTGCAGGAGCAGTCGTGGGCATCTTCACCTATTTGATTTCAATCGTGGTCTAATGAAACAATTTGAAATCTATAGAAACATTAGGAAAAAGGCAGTCATTTTTGGGCTGCCCATCTCCTCTTTTGCTCTAATGATGATTTGTGTAGTAGCTTCTTTACTGGTCATCATTTTCTCTTTCAGTTTCTGGATCATCATTGGTGCTTCGTTCTTCAATTGTGTCCTTTATTTAATACTGATCAGAATAACCAAAAAAACACAGCTCCTTCCGATATCCGGAAGATTTCCAGAACTCATCAGCAACAGAAAATATTCAGGCTTTAATTATGAACAAGATCAATCTATCTGACTTTGCTCCTATTATAGATATTCAGAACAATATCATTTTTGCTAATAATGGAAATGTAGTTCTGTGCTATGAGGGTATCCTACCTGAAGTTTATTCTTTATCTGAAAAGGATCTTGAAGACCTACATGGGGTTTGGTTCCAGGCTTTAAAATCTTTGCCCACTGGAAGTGTGGTACACAAACAGGACATTTATTTAAAAAAATCTTATTCAGCAGAGTTATTACCCAATACAACCTTTTTAGAAAAAGCAACTCATGACCATTTCCAGGGTAGGCTATTTATGGAACATCGCTGCTATTTATTTTTTATCCTCACCAAAAATAAAGCTTTAAATAATCCAAAGTATGTCAATCCATTTCGAAAAATTTCTAAAGGAATACCTCAGGAAATTGATGATAATCTCAAAAGGTTTATCAGCTCGGTCAGCGATTCGGTCTCCTATATCAATAACAGCCGTAAAATGTCCTTTCTTCCTTTGGGTGCTGCGGAAATTCAGTCTTTGAGCAATAGCTTCTTTAATGGTTTTCAAAATGGATTTGATACAGATATGCTGCTCGATAAATCTAATATTCAGGTTGGCGATAATTATTTTGATGCCCTGGCTATCAACAGCGAACGCTGTTTTGGCGAAACTGTTCAGAGCAGTAAGATCAATGAGAGGTTTACTTCCGATGATTTTATATTCCACCAGGGCTTTATTGACGGCCTCGGATTGACCCTTAATGAAAATCATATGGTAAATCAAATTTTTTACCTGGATGATAAACAAAAATGGCGGAAACTCCTTGATAACAAAATCGAAGAACTTCAAAAAAGTTCAAACTTTGGATCCCAGAACAAGGTTGTGCTGGGTAAAATTCAGCATATCCTTGACCAGATAAATGCGGATGATACTTCCAGAATTATCCGTGGCCATCTCAATGTCATCTATTGGGCTAAGGAAGCCGGAGAGCTGGCTCAGATAGCTTCGAAAGTAAAGACTAAATTTAAGGAACTGGATATTACGCCGTACTACCCACGGGGAGAAGAACGTAAAAATTATGTTCTAAATAGTTACTGTTGCTTTTCTTCCAACTTTTCCAATGCAGATTTATATGTGACTGATTTAAAGCACGCTCTTTGCCTGCTGATCAATAACACTAATTACAAATCGGATCCTACAGGAATCATCTTTAACGACCGGGAACATAATATCCCTGTGCTAAAGGATGTATGGGACGAGAAGAAGAAGCGTATTAAAGCACGAAACTTTGCCATTTTTGCTCCTACAGGGGAAGGAAAATCTTTCCTGGCCAATAATATTCTGCGGCAGTACTTCGAGAGCGGAGTACGCCTGGTGATCATTGATCTTGGTGGATCCTATACAAAATTCGCAAAGTTATATCCTGAAAATTATATAGTGCTAAGATATGAAAGTGGAAAAAATTTGGGCATTAATCCATTTTACATCAGTAACTCAAAGGATATCACGCCTGAACGCCTGGAAGATTTGTCAATGTTCCTGTTTGAATTGTTCGGTTCCGATTTAAAAGTGACCAAAACACAGTCTGTTTCGGTAAAAAAAATATTGCGCCACTACTATTCGAATGTTTCTGAAAAACATTCCCTGGATAGTTTTTATCGGTTTATAGAAAGCAATCAAAAAGATCTACTTCCAAAACTCAAGATCCATCCCGATTATTTCAACACAGTCAACTTTCTACACGTGATGTCCGAATATGTTGGGGATGGCCTGTACAGCTTTCTTTTTGAGATTAGCGAGGACCAGACCTATAAAATTGAGGACAAACGATTGATTGTTTTTGAGCTTGATGAAGTAAAGGATAATAAGGAAGTTCTTTCGGTAATGCTTAAGCTGATCAAATCTGCTATCCAGCGAACCATTTGGAAAAACCCTGCGGAGAAAGGAATTATCCTGTTTGATGAATTTGCGAAGCAGTTGAAATTCGAGAATGTACTGGAAAGCGTGGAATTTTATTATCAGGCGATTCGGAAACAGAACGGGGCAATCGGTATCATCTTACAATCTATTAACCAGCTGCCGAACAATTCCACCTCGGCAAGTATCCTGGAGAACACCCAGGTCATTTACAGCCTCCACAATGAAAAGGGATATAACGAGCTGGCCAAGCGGTTAAACCTTTCCAGTCACGATCTTAACCAGTTAAAATCCATCAGGAACAATCTTTCCGGAGTTCGCAAGTACACCGAGATGTTTATCAAGATTGGGAAGGAAAGCAATGTCTTTCGGCTTGAAGTACCAAGGGAAGTTTATGCAGCTTATCTGACCGATGGATTCGAAAATGAAGAAATAATGAAGCTTTATGAAAAACATCAGGACATGGAGAAAGCAATTACAGAGTATTCATCCAAAAAAATAAAAATATGAGAACAAAAATTTTAATTCTTGGAATGGCTATCTTTTTTAGTCTAAACACCCGGGCCCAGGGAATGCCGGTTTACGATAATACGAACTTTATCAGCCTGGTGAAGTCGCTGGTCGAATCTGCCAAGCAAACTTCCCAACTTTTAAAAACTGCTGAATTCCTGAAACAGCAGAAAGAAAATCTTGAAAAAGTAAACAATGTAGTTAAGCAGTTAAAAGCCGTACAGGAAATAGGCCGGAACAATCAACGTCTTATCAACGTAATGCAGAATGACTTACAGGACATTCTTAACTCACCCTATATCAAACCAGAGGAAATCCAACGGGTGACTGAATCTTTTAGCTCCATTGTAGAAAACTCATTGGAAACAATGGACTTTATTGATGAAATCCTGTCCAGCGATTACCTCAAAATGAGCGATGCCGACCGTGCGTACATCCTAAAAGAAAAAGAAGAAGAATCCAAAATTATGGTTTCAGAAATCACATTGAAAACGAAGCGATACCGTGATATTATTTCTTTCCGAAAGATGCAGGATAAAATCAATAATCGTGAAACAGAATATTAATTATGGCTGCTAATATCATCTTAGGAATAGGTCTGGAATATGTTGATACCATTTTCCAGACCATACAAAATAGTAATTTCTCGCAATATACCATTGCTGGAATGAAAACGCTTGCCGTCCTTTTCTTTTTAGTCAATATCCTCAAAAAATACAGTGAGGGCGTTGCGGATAAGGATGGCTATACCTGGGGGTTAAGCCCTGGAGAACTGGCCAAAAACTTTGCTGTCGTGCTACTGGTAATTTTCTCGACACAAATTCTAGGCTTTTTTGATGGTATTTTAGTGGCCATTGAAGGCCAATATCGCGGCACGGCCCCGGCTTTACTTCCTTTACAGATGCAGGATATTCCTATTGAAGATGAAGTAAACATTATAAAAGCAGCTCAGGCTGCAATGGCATTGCTCTATGAAGCTTTGGTAACACCCCTTTTTGGTTTCAAAATATTCGCTTTTATAGGAAGCACTATTCTATGGATTCTAGATCTGTTCATTTATCCGTTGTTTTTGGCAGAACGCTTTTTCCTACTGGGGATTATGCAAGCGTTTTTCCCATTGGTCATCAGTCTGGCCGTTTTTGAAAAATTCCGTTCGTTGGCTTATAATTTTTTCAAATTGTATACAGCGGTCTATATGCTGGTACCGGCCTTCTTCTTGGTCAATGTCTTTGTCAATGCCATTTATACTGAGGTAAACACCAACTTTTGGACGAACTTGTTCGGGACGGATGTAGGCAGCGGCTTTTTTGCCCCGGTTGTACAGCTTGGTTCGGTAGGGTTTATCGTCTTCCTCAAGTTTAAACTGTACCGGCGCGCTACATCATTTACCCTGAAATTATTTACTGCCTAAAACTGATACAATGAAAACACCTTATAAAAATATTTATGCCGTCCTTAGAATAAATAGGTTCATCGTCTTGGCCGTCATCATCTGTTCCTCATTATCCAGCTTCTTTGCCGTTTGGATGGCATATAACATTAATAAAAAGGCCTTGAACAATGCTTTTGCCATCAATACCGATGGAAGTATCATTCCATTAAAACTCGTTACTCAAAAGGAAAACTTTAAAGTTGAAGCCTTGTCTCATTTACAGCTTTTTCACAATTATTTCTACAACATCGATGCAAGCAATTATGAAAAGAACTTGGAAAAGGCACTATGGCTTGGGAACAGTTCTGTTGACAACCTCTACCGTCAAAAAAAGGCCGATGGTGTCTATAATCGGTTGTTGCAATATTCATTAGTCCAAAAGGTGCTCAGCATTGATTCCCAAATCCAAGAAAAGAATGGGACCTACAGCTTTAGAACTGTTACCATTTTTAAAATCAACCGGGGATCGATTATCGATACTTACGAGTTGGTTTCCACCGGTAACCTTATTGTCGTTGATCGGAATTTCCCCAACAATCCACACGGATTATTGAT